>JAXGIH010000053.1:0-12597 GCA_040770845.1 Cloacimonas sp. (SeqCode) | reverse complement strand
AATTGTGCAAGCCCTTTTGGGACATTCTTCCATTGATACAACACAGATTTATACACATATTGATATGAAACGACTGGTAGAAACATATAAAGAGTATCATCCACGCGCGTAAAAAAGTGAGCGGCGAATGGTGAACAGTGAAAAAAAAGAATTGAAAATTGAGAATTATAAATAATAATCTGCGAAAGCTGCGTGAACTAAAATTTTTATCTGTGAAATCTGTGAGCAAAAAAGGAGCATAAATGAAAAACCGGGTTAATCCGTTCAATCCATTTTGCTATATAATTATAGCGCTTACATTAGTTCTTTGTTTATCATCCTGTAAAACGAAGAGTTTCAAACAGGAACAGGCAGAATTACAAAAGGTTTCGGTTACTTTAGATTGGACTCCCAATACCAATCATACCGGAATCTATGTAGCTAAAGAACTTGGTTATTTCCAGGAACAGGGTTTGGATGTGGATATTTTGCAGCCAGGACAAAATGTTACCGACCAAATTGTTGCCACCGGAAAAAGTGAATTTGGCGTAAGTTATCAGGAAAATGTAATTCGTGCCAGAAGTGAAAATATCCCTCTGGTTTCAATTGCAGCCGTTATTCAGCATAACACTTCCGGTTTTGCCTCTTTGAAAAAAGCGGGAATAAAAAGTCCTCTTGATTTTGAAGGCAAAAGATACGGTTCCTGGGATTCGCCTTCAGAACTTGCTATCCTGAGAGCAACTATGGAAAAATATGGTGCCGACTTCAATAAAGTAACCGTTATTTCCGGAATTTACGATTTCTTTTCCACTATTGGCAAAGATGCTGATTTTGAGTGGATTTATTATGGCTGGGATGGAGTGGAAGCGGAAAGAAGAGGTATAGCCCTAAACTATATACCCCTCAAAGAAATAGACCCTGTTTTTGACTATTATACACCTGTTATTATCAGCAGCGAAGATTATCTGGCAAAAAATCCCGAGACCGCCAAGAAGTTTATGACAGCCCTCCAAAAAGGTTATGAATATTGTATTGCCAAACCCGATTCCGCTGCCGCTATTTTGCTGAAAAATGTCCCCGAACTTAATGCCGAACAGGTTAAACGCAGTATGCAATATCTGGCAAAAGAATACCAAAGCCGATGCTGAATCTTGTGGGAATACAAAGTCGGCTGTCTGGAAAAAGGTTTTGTGAATGGCTGTATCAGCAACGCCTTATTCAGCTTGCAGTTAATTATAAGAAGTGCATTTACGAACGACTATCTATCTTTACTTCAATAAATTCTATGCCTAATTGCATTCTGGAAGCGAAGGACATTCGTAAAACATTTCTCTTTAAGGGAGCGCTGGTTGTGGTTTTGGATAAGTTGCAATTCAGCATCCGGGAAGGTCAGTTTGTTAGTATTGTAGGTCCCAGTGGTTGTGGTAAAAGCACTTTCCTGGAACTTTTGGCTGGAATCACTAAACCAGATAATGGTAATATTTATCTTGAAGGCAATGAAATTACAGGAAAAACGGGTTTTTTGGGTTATATGCCGCAGGATGATTTGCTTTTTCCCTGGCTAACTACAATGCAAAATATTCTACTGCCCGTAAAAGTGCAAGGCAAAGACGAAAAAGAGGCAAGAAAGAAAATTATTGAACTTCTCCCCCTGTTCGGTTTAATGAATTATACGGATCATTTACCCTACCAGCTTTCGGGGGGATTAAAACAACGTGTTGCGCTTTTAAGAACCTATATGAGCAGTGCGGAAATCTTACTTTTGGACGAACCCCTGGCAAAATTGGATGCTTTAACGCGCAGTCAACTGCAAACCTGGCTGAAAGATATTGTCCATTTACTAAATCTAACCGTTATTTTAGTTACCCATGATATTGACGAAGCAATTATGCTTTCAGATAGAATTGACCTGATGAGTATCAATCCCGGAACTTTTATGGAAAGCATATATCTGGATAGAAATGCACCCTTAAGCGCTGAAGAACAGCTAAAACTGAAAACAAAAATACGCAGTAAACTGGTTAACGGAGAAGAAAAAAGTGAAAATGGCAAGAAAAATGGTGAACGGGAGAAAAGTGATAAAGTGATATAGATTACAAGTGTGTAGCGAGAGAACACTGTTCCTCCGCTAAGAAAAAAAAGCGGAGTTTAGGCAAGCTCCGGCTACACAAATCGTTAATAAGAAAATACTCGCAAATCAATAAAATCCGTGCAATCTGTGTAATCTGTGAGAGCCGTCCTTTCTTGTTAGCCATCATCAACCCAACCTAAAGGATGGATGGAGGATGGGTTGTAATTAGGCAAGCTTATATGGCTGTGTTGTTTTTGGGTGAATTATGGCAGAGCGCAAAGAGTGAAGGGAATAAATATTATTACTATGAAAAAAAGTTCCGGAGGAATGACAGGTATTAACAACGGGTTTTAACCCGTTGAAGTAGAACATCAGAGAGCCATTATCTCTTTTCCCTGGAAAGAGTTCCGTAGGAACGACAGGTATTAACAACGGGTTTTAACCTCAAAATGCCATGAAGTTAAAAGATATCTTATTTCATTTTTCCAAATGAGTTCCTATGAAAAGCGGGAAGTTACAAAGCATTTATTCAACTGCATTTTGGGGATTAAATAGAGTCCATTGTTTCAGGGTATCTCAGCTTTTTTCCAGCTTGAATTTCTGAAGCATTGCTACTCATTACGGATGTATTAGCAATGGGTAAGCAATGAGTAAGCAATGCTATTAAGGAAGAAAAATGTAATTATATTTAGATTATAGGAGTTAGGAAAATTTCAGAGAAGAAGAAAATATTACATCTGTAACTCCATTTTTTATAGTTTTAATATTCATAAAACCTATATAATAGGATAAATCTTATAGAGATAGCAGTTAGATAACGACGAGTTCTAACCCGCGCAAGAGGAGAAAAACCACAAAACTATCCTTTTTTTCTGAAAAAGTTCGTAGAACGACAGGTATTAACAACGGGTTTTAACCCGGTGAAGAAGAACATCAGAGAGGCACTATCTCTTCTCTCGAATGAGTTCCTGTAGGAACGACAGGTATTATAGAAGGGTTTTTTAACTCGGCTAAAAAATCAAATTTTGCATTTGTCATATGCAAATTCAATTTTGCTGGCAAATAGAAGTTATTTGGTTTTTTCGGTGTTCTTATAACTCTTTGATAAATTGGAAGTTGCTAATCTATTAGCCCTCAATTGCATTATTCGGTATACAAAATTGTCCATCTGTCTTTTTAACTTTCTTCAGGAAAATTGTAGGAACAGTTATACTCAAAGCAATTATTCAGCAAAATCCTGAAACCCTGAAATCCCTGTTTTTTACCTGTCAAGAATCCTTTGAACTGTCTGAATCAGTTTAACATCTTCGTTATAAGAAGCCACAAACTGGACGCCAAAAGGGAGTCCATTTTCGTCTAATCCATTGGGAATAGTTAAAGCAGGCAAACCACAATTCGTCCAGGGCAAACTCATTAAAGGTGAACCGGTTGACTTTAATCCCTCAGGAGCAGTAGTTGTGGTAGAAGGAGTAATCCAGAGGTCAATTTTTTGTTCTTGCATCAGATTTATTATTTTTTCTCTAAGTATAATTGTCTGTTGGCGTAAATTTTCCAGTTCCGCGGAACTGATTTGTAATCCTCTGGCATACAATTCCTTAGAGGAATCGGAATAAAGTTCCTGATAGCGCTCATATAAACTTTTATGATTTAAGGAGAATTCTGCCGCAATCAGGGCATTATGGCTCGCATTAAGAGAGTTTATATCGCCAAAAGGATCGCAGGTAACTATTTTGTATCCCTTTTTCTGTAGTTTATCAAGAGCACTGCAATAATTTTCCTGAACGGAAGAATCCGCTTGTTGTAAATAACTTCCGTTAACTGCACCCAAAACAGGTCTGTCTGTTATTTTGGCAGAAACGGACAGATGCAAAAGAGGCAGTAAAAAAGCAAGGTCTGCTACTTGTTTTGTGATGAAACCGAGATGATCAACCGTTTGAGAAAAAGGAAAAACCCCTTGCAGAGAAAACAAACCATAACTAGGTTTTAAACCTGTAACTCCACAGGCAGAAGCAGGCCTGATAATAGACCCAATGGTCTGAGCTTCCAAGCGATAATAGATAATATCCTGCGGCAACAGCAGCCATAACCACTGGAAGAACCACCTGGTGTATGCTTCCAATTACAGGGATTTTTAGTTTGGGACGGTTGAAAATAAGCAAATTCAGTGCAGGTGGTCTTTCCCAAAATCAATGCCCCCAAATTTTTTAAACGGGTAACAATATCCGCTTCTTTGCCTGCGAAAACCTCCGGAGGAAGTTTTGAACCCGCACGCGTAGGTAAACCATCCACATTAAACAAATCTTTAACCCCAATTAAAATCCCGAAAAGAGGAGGACGCATTTCCGGTTCGGGAAAACGCAATAACAGTTTTTCAGCTTGTTTTAGTAACCTTTCTTGCCTGTTATCTTCAGGCAGCAAAGCACCTAAAACGGGTTCTGTTTTCTCAATATAAGAAAGGGTCTGGATAATATAATCCTGCAAGGGAAGTTTCCCCTGTCGTAATGCAAGAGATAATTCTTTCAGATTATCAGGATCAATAGCGGAATTCATATATTATACTTTAGTATCTTAACGCAGGACAGGGAAATATCTATTTCAGATAACTCCCGCCTTTTGCAATGCGGTTAAGTAATCTTCACTTAAGCCAAGACGCTTACAATAAATCTCTTTATTGTGTTCTCCTATTTCCGGAGCGGGCTCACGCTGCGAAGAATCCTGGAAAGAACTCATTTTTATCGGGTTTCCGGCAATTTTTACAGTGCCGGCTACAGGTTCCTTAACTTCCACAAACATATTGCGGGCAAGCAATTGAGGGTCTTGCATCACGGATTCAATATCGTTGATAGAAGAACAGGGAATTCCTGATTTTTCCATCAGTTCCAGCCAGTAGGAAGCAGGTTTGGAAGCAAAAAAAGGTTCCAGAATAAAATTTAAGGCGTCTATATTTTCAGTGCGTAAGCGATTGTTACCAAAACGACTATCCGAAATTAGTTCCGGCATTTCTGGGAAAGCTTTACAAAATGTATTCCAAAGGTTATCATTCCCTACACCAATCACAAAATAATAATCCTTGCCTTATATGCCTGGAATGGAGATATTGTAGGATGACGATTACCAAGCGGTTGGGGTGAAATCCTTCTGCTTGATAACACTTATAAGGCATTTCAGAATGGCTATTTGACCATCCAACATAGCTACATCAATTTTTTGTCCCAAACCTGTTTTTTCGCGTTGATATAATGCTGCATTAATTCCAATTGCTGTAAAAGTGAAGCCGTTATATCCCCGAGGGACATTCCTACTCGTGTTGGAGCTATATTTTGCCAACCTGTAATACTCATAATGCCACCTCTGGCTTGAACTAAAATATCGTAGGCAGGTTTTTGAGAATCAGATTAAAACTATGTCCAAAACCTGATACTGCAGCATAAATCATTTTGTGGATTTATTAGCTGCAAAATATCATATCCCAAGTTAAATTTTTCCATCGTCCAGGAGCGGAAATTTTCTACTAAAACATCACATTGTTTTATCAACTCTAAAAGTAACTCTCTACCTTGAGGTTTTTTCAGGTTTAAGAATGTACTTTTCTTCCCGTGGTTGATGCTGAGAAAATAGAGAGAACGATTGTGCAAAGGACCATAATCTCTGGAGGTCATCCCCTTTTTGAGGATATACTTTAATTATTTCTGCCCCCAAATCGCTTAAAATCATTGTGCAAAAAGATCCTGCACCAACACACGGCTAGATCAAGAACTACAATATCTTGCAGGGGTTTATTCATTGTTTCGCCTTTTCTTACAGATTCAATACCTTTCTCGGCAATTCTCCAGAGCAGGATTTAATTCTTATGCCAAGAACATCTTCAATAGCATTAGCAATCATTGGAGCTGCGGCAGCATGTATGTTCTCCAATTCCCCGCGCTCCAAGGGCCATCGGTTGAGCCTCTACAATAATCTGAATAATCTCTTCCGGTACATCTTTGGCAATGGAATTTTATAATCCGTAAGATTGGATGACAGTTACCTTTTTCGTTAAAACACTATATCTTCATATAAAGCAGTTGCTAAACCCTGAAGTAAACCTCCTGGTGACCTCTTACCAAATCAAGTTAATTGCTTTCAACAGCATCAATGAAGCTTAAGGCAACTTTTAACACTTTCATTTTTGCCCGTTTCTTTGTATCAATTTCCAAATTCAAAGCTGCCCGCTCCTACCGTGTAATGAACATTAGGATGACCACCTGACTTGTTTCCAGTTGTCTTTGGTGCTGGCAAATTCAGGCATAAACATTCCACATCCGTTTACAGGGCCCCCAAAGTTCCGTCTTCTGTCATAATGCCATCTACTACAAAATTCTGTAAAGGCAAAATGAAAGCAGAATCGGTTTTGCATTTAACTGCCTCTCTGCATCTTCCGGTAAAACATCTGCAGGATAATGATAAACCCGGTGAATAAGCGAAAAAATCTGCTCCCTTTTATCAATGCAACGTACACGGCATTTCCCCAGCTCCAGGTTATATGACTTGCAACAGTTTGCCACTCATAAGGATTCCGATCCGTATCAGGTGTTTCTACTCTAATTTTGGCTGGTGGAACAGATAAAATTTCTCCTGCAATTTGAGCCATAACTGTTTGATAGCCCTGTCCAATTTCCATACCGGAAATAAGGAGATTGATTGTGGCATCTTCATTGAACTTGAGAAACGCAGAAGAAGATGCATTCGGAGGCATAGCAGGTGCTTTCCAGAAAGCCGCAAAACCCTGTCCGATAACTTTTGTAGGGTCTTCAGAAACCGGTTTTTTGCCCCAATTAATTGCTGCAGCAGCTTTATCAATACAATCCTGCAAACCACTTGGATTCATTTTAGCTCCATAAGCAGTTTCATCTCCCGGTTTAATGGCATTGATTCTTCTAAATTCTACTTCGTCTATATTCAATTGATGAGCCATACGACTAATATGACTTTCCAATCCAAAAAGCATTTCCGAATAGCCAAAACCGCGATAAGGACCCCCTGGAGGAAGGTTTGTATAAACACAAACGGAATCTATAGAAACATTATCAATACAATAAGGTCCACTTGCTGATAAACCTACTGCATTAACTACATTAGCTCCATATTCTACATAAGCCCCGGCATCCCAATATAATTTATGTTCAAGAGCCGTTATGCGTCCATCTTTTGTAGCGCCCATTTTTATTTTTGCTACCACTCCCAACCGTTGATAAGTATTGGTAAATTCCTGTTCCCTGCTATAACGCAGCTTAACTGCATAACCTTTTAGTTGAGTAGCTAAAACTGCTGGAATAATTTCCATTGTAACTCCGGCTTTACCTCCAAAACCTCCTCCCACATAAGGAGTTATAACTCTTACATCTTTATGGCTGAGGCCTAATGCTTCGGCAAAAAGATTTCTTTGGGTATGCGGAGATTGTGAACTGCTCCAAACGGTTAATCGTCCCGAATGGTCAAATTTGGCAACCGCTATATGGGTTTCCAAAGCACAATGTGCATAACGAGGAACGGAATATGTCTCCTCCAGAATAACATCTGCGTTGGCAAAACCTTTTTCCAAATCACCTTTGCGGGTTTTTCGCCAATGAGCTATATTTGTTCCGCCTTTGGGATAAAACCACGGCACGCGAGGATAATTTTCCACCTCCGGATGCAGTAAAGGAGCATCACTTTTCAAAGCATCCATTTGATTTAAAACTGCCGGAAGGGGTTCATATTCCACTTTAACCAAAGAAACAGCACTTTTTGCAGCTTCCGGAGTGAAAGCCACTACCGCACCTATTTGTTCACCTACAAAACGGACTCTTTCCTGAGCGAAAACATAACGGTCTTTCATATAAAGTCCGAAACGATTGTGAAAATCCTTCCCTGTAAATATTTTATAAACGCCTTTCACCTTCAATGCTTCAGAAACATCTATATTCTTGATCAAGGCAGATGCTTCCGTGCTTTCAATCAATTCCGCATAAAGCAGATTAGCTCCAAAATCAATATCATCCACAAAAGTAGCTGCTCCGCTGATTTTATCCAAAGCATCAATACGCGTTACATCTTTGCCTATATACTTATAGTCCTTCATTTTGCCCCCTTTCCGGTTAAAGACATAATAGCATCAAAAATAGGTGTATAACCTGTACAACGACAAAGGTTTCCGGCAATTGACTCTTTAATTTCCTCTAAAGAGGGATGGGGATTTTTTTCCAGCAATTCAGTAACCGCCAAAATTATTCCCGGTGCACAATAACCGCATTGAAAAGAATTGAATTCAATAAATGCTTCCTGCAGAGCACTAAGTTTTTCCCTGGAAATACCTTCTAAAGTGATAATATTATGATTTTCCGCTTCAACAGCAAGAATCAGACAACTGCGAACTGCTTTACCATCAAGCAAAACAGTGCAGGCACCGCAATCACCTCTTTCACAACCACATTTGGGACTTTTAATTCCCAATTTATTCCGGAGCACATCCAGAAGTATTTCATTAGTTTCCACTTGCACATTACGGGGTTCATTATTAAGTATCAAGCTGATTTCTTTCATCATACATCTCCCAAAAGCTTTCGGGGTTCAATATATTTGCCAGAAATTCTTTCCTGAATTGCCGTTAAACCTCTTTTAAGCATAATTCCACTAATATACATCCGGAATTCTTGTGTGGCGCGAATATCTGTTATTGGGTTTATTTCCGAAGGAATAAGAGCTATGGCTTTTTCTATTAAATCAGCATTCAGAGGGTTACTGTTATTTAAGAGGTCTTCAATATAGTAAGCTCTTTTGGGAATAGGACTTAAAGCACAATGAGCCAAACGATATTGTTTATCCGCAGTCATTAAAATTCCCCAACCTGCCTGAGCAAGGTCTTCTCCACTGTAACGACCCAGCTTTAAATAAATACCGGAACTATCAGGAATTCTTTTCAAGGAAATACCGGTTACTATTTCATCTTCCTGCAAAGCTGTTTTTCGGGGAGCAAGAAACCATTCTGTAACAGGAATTTCCCTTTGCGACTCAGGACTTGCACAATGAAGTCATTGCTTCATAGCATAAAGAGCAGGAGCAGAATCCAATGAGGACTGCAGAACAGATATTTCCTGTTAAAAAGTAGCCACAGCACGAATTCCCTGTAGAACCAATTGTTTTACACACCTATCGTGAAGAAGAATAAAATGCTTTTGCACCAGTTCATTTTCTATAAGCTGCGCAAAAGTTACATTACTGCCGATAAAAAGTGTTTCCTTTTCCCAATTGAGCTTTAATAATTCACCGATACCTTTTATATCAATCAGCAAATCAGGTTTCAGTATTCCTTCTCTAATATTTACAATCAGATCGGTTCCACCTGCCAGAAAAAGGGCTTTATCTTTATATTTTGCTTTAAGTTGCAATGCTTCAATCAAAGTGGAAGGACGCTGATAGTCAAAAGTATGAGCCAAAGCCATATTTTCTTCCTTTTTTAGGGTTCCCAAGCCATAATGCGACACATAGAGGATTCCAGTTCAATGCCGCGCAGAGGAAAAAGTCCTATCCAGACCCTTTTATTGGAGATTTTATCAATATCTCCCCCCAGGTTTTCTGCATGCACCAGCTTTTTAGGGAAGAGTTTCAGATGCATCACCTGATAGTATACTTCAGGAGGAAACATTTCATCCCAGGTCTTACTGTATTTGGCAATCAATTTTTGTTCCGCTTCCTTAAAAGAACCAGGATGCCAATTGCGAATAATAGTATTCATAGGATGATCTGCAGAACCGCAATCTACTCCAATCCATTTCAAATGCATATCCAAAGCCCAGGTATGAAAAGAAGGATCAGGACCCGGATGCTTAACAAAATAGCGCAGTTCATCACTTTCAGGTTGATCCCAGGCATAGCGATGGTAACCAGTATTGATAATTAAAATATCTCCTTTTTGGATTTCCGCTTTTTGCATTAAGTTCAGGAGCGTATAAATCATAGTCATTTACGCTATCGGAAATATCTACAACTACTCCAGAACCAGTCCATTCTTCCATAGGAGCTGACCAATGCACGTCCACTGGCAAAAAAATGGATTTCACCATCAATACAGGTGCCTACATGATTTGCTATAGTAATAATTTGACCATTTGCACCTGACCTGAATGAGCCCCAGCAATGCGTTTAAAATATTGAATTCCTAAAGGCATATAGGCACGACCGAGGTGTATGAATACTTAAGGGTTGAGTTAAATCATACATCTTCAAAAGTTAAATTCAAAGAAGCTGTTTAGTTCCATTTTTATCTCCTATATATTTAGTTCAAAGTTCAAAGTTCAAAGTTCAAGTTCAAAAGTCAAAGTTCAGAGTTCAAAGTTCAAAAGTTCAAAGTTCAAAGTTTGTTCTAAAAAGGGACGACTGAGGACATCGTTTTCCTGATAATCAATTCCATCTCTCTTTCTCACAATCTCACTTTTTTCTCTTTATTTATAAATTATCTGCTAATGTCTTATATGCTATAATAAACGGTTCAAAGGTGCTTTTACAACTCCAGCCCCGACTTGTCCAATACCAGGTTTTATGTGCCACACCTGTATCAATAACAGGAGCAATATTATTTTGGATAACTTTCACCACATCAATTCTAATGGCGTCCCTCTAAAATCCAACACCCAGATTTGATAAAGAGACTTTCACCATAACAAATATTATACATAGACAGGGTGTAAGACATTGCTTCTTGGGCAGTTCCTCCTACAAATTGAACTATAGCAGGAGCAGCAAGAGCAAAAGCCACCCAAGCCACCAGTTTCCGTTATAGAACTGTCACCAATATCAGGATCAGCATCTTCTTTGCTGAAACCAGGGAAAATAGAGTGCATCAGGAGCAGGGGCAGGACGTAAACCATACCTTCCTGTTCCGCTAACTTGAATCGAAGTAGAGTTCCATTTCTTGCCATAGCTATCACTATAGAGCTGCGCATAGAGATATTTCTTGCAGGATCAAGTATTGCTTTACTTGCAGGCATAGACAGGTTCAGGAAAAAGTGATCATTACCGTTTATAAAATCCAGAACTGCAACAGAATCTTTCGGGTTGGTCATTGTTTATAATAGCAGGAGCTATTTGTCTGATAGCTCATAAAAGTTCCAGCCCGATTACGATTATGAACTTCATCACCCATATTCAATGCTTGAGCAATAAGACCCTGAATATTAATCTTTCCCGAATATTCTATTGCTCTTTTCAGAACGGGATAGAGCACTTTTTCCATCCATTTTAAGCGGTTAATTACTTCTTCGCCATAAGCACCATAGCGCAAAACTTTGCCTAAACCACTCATTTTGAATAGCATAAGTAAAAATTGCCGCGCTCTCATTTTTAATAATAAAAACAGGCATTGATGGACTGATAATACCTGCCATAGATCCGGTACAATTATGTTCGTGGCAGGGAGCAAATGCAATTTTTCCTGAAGCAGCATAGTTTTTCCGCTTCTTCTGCATTTTTGCTCTCCCTTCATAAATTAAAGCACCTATTATGGCACGCGCATAGGACGCACATTCTATCCCAGGAAATAGGAGGACCGCTATGGAGAATAAGGTCTTTATGCATTCCGGGAATAACCTTCAGGGCAACATCCATTCCGGTTAAAACCGCTTTGCCGGAATTGATTATTTCCAGAGCTTTTTTATTAGCAGGAGCAATAATATTTTCATAGAGAGAATTGATTTTTTGATGATAGTTGTTTTCAACGGGGAGAGGGGGTTTCCATAGGAGGTTTACTACTTCCACACCTTGGGTTTTAAGGTCGTAGGCAAATTTCTCCAAACCGATATTTATAACCTTTGGTTTATCTTTATTTAATTTCAGCATTTAGCACTCCGATATGATCTTAAACATTGGCAGACAAATTCACAAGCAGAATGATGAGAGGTAAATACATAAGCTCCTGCCTGTTCCAATTCCTTTTTTTGTTTTTGCCGGTTTTGAGGATCGCCGTTTGTTCCTAATAAATGGCAGACAACAACAAGGTCTGCAGGCCATTTTTGCAGGGCAGGAACAAGTTCTTCAGCCGGATTAGGATGAGCACCAAAACCCAAAACTACATCCAATAAGATGATACCTACTTTAGGATCATTTGCTTCCTGAGCCAATTTTTGCAGACGCAAACTGTAATCTATCATCGGATGAGGACGTCCTATTGTAAATTCATCTGCTCCTAAATCTATAATACTATTTTCTTTTGTTTGCCAGCCATCGGTCAACCGGAAAAATGCCTGATCCGTAACATTATTAAAGGGTTCGCAACCAAAATTATCAAGATAGACCTGAATTGCTTCCTGGCAAAGCGTTCCGCCACTATATAAACCGCGCAGATAAGGACCTCTAAGCTTTGGCAAAGGAAAATCTTCCGCAAGCTTAGCAGTTTTTACTTCAATTCCTGCTTTCTTACAGGCAAAAAAAGCGGTTTCAGACAAAGAACGGACATAATATAAATTGGGCAGTTCAGGAACCTGCATTGGAATAAGGAAATTGGCAATCACCGGTTTGGAACTATGAGAAATCAG
>JAXGIH010000052.1:0-12681 GCA_040770845.1 Cloacimonas sp. (SeqCode) | reverse complement strand
TGACCGCTTTTTTGTTACTACCTTCAGCGGAGATTCCAAGGTGAGCCAAATTCAAAACAATAAAAATATAGAGGTCTGCCTTCCGCTTTACGAAGATGGCCAAACCGGCTATATTCGCTTAAGTGGAACTGCCTCTATTGTCCATAATGCAACGCTCAAAGCTGAAGCATCTGAGCGTTGCTTCTTTTTTGATGACTATTTTTCCGGCTATGATGACCCCGATTATACTCTTATAGAATTGGATTTTGACTATGCAGAATACCTAAGACCCGGAGAAAGCTATAGCCAGGGCTGCAATCTGAAACGCTACTAATGAAGAATTTGAGAGGTGAGGCGTCCTGAAAATAATGGACAATTGAGAATTTATAAGGGTTGAGAGGGTTGAGAGCTCTTCCAGGGCGACACAATGATAGCGATGGGTGCGTAAGCCCCTCGGGAAATGTAAACCCCGAGTTCCTTTTTCCGAAAGAATTCCACAGGAACGACAAGTATTCAAGATTTTCATTTCAATAAGAAAATAAAATCTTATAATAATAGTATTTAATTATGGAGTTACCGAATCCCGATTAGCCAAAAGGGAAGAACATTATCATTTACCGCCCCTCCTGTAATTGCTTCGCCTTTAATTTATTATCTTTTTCAGCTTGCTTCATCTTCTTATAACAAAGTAACAACCAAGTAACAACTCCGTAACGAGACAACGGAAGTGTTACGGAAGTGTTACAAGTCGTTACAGAATTTACTATATATCAAGCAAATAACTATCAAGATTTATTAGCTCAAGGTTGAATGGGATGAAAGGTATTTTCAGGATATTTATACCGGGGAAAAGTGGAAAAAGATAGATGGTTGTTTCTTTTTTTTTACGAGGGGCTTACACCACCATCTCTATGATTGTGTCGGGGCTGTCCCGATACAACGATAACGATGGGTGTGTAAACCACTCGGATAAAAAAGGTAAAGATTTTCCCTTTATTCCAAATCCAATTATAAAATATTTCTAAGCATCCCTTGCTTCAAACCCAACATCAACCCAACCTTTAGGATGGGTAGATGCAGAGTGGAGGATGGGGTAGATGATGGGTTGTAAGTAAGTAAGTAAGTTCCTATTGCTGTGCAGGGTTAAACTTGTAGCTATAAACTCAAATAATGGTGTCCAAATCAATCGGATTTGCCTGTTAACCTGAAATAGATTAAAATATATTATAAATAGGAAAAAAGGAGATATGATGAACGGAATAGTATTCTTCAAAACAAGGGAATTGGGTCTGATAAGGAATTTTTACGCTTCAATGCTGGAACTTCCTGTCTGGTTAGAACAAGATTCCTGTGTAATTTTTAAAGCTGTAATCAATTACTTGGTTTCTGCAAGGTGAAAGCAGTGAACTTTGCGGCACGATTACCTTCTTTTTTGACGATAGAGAACAAGTTGATAGCGCTTATAAAAAGCTGAAAAGCATAGCGAAAACAGCGCGCAGGAAAATCCAGCATTTAAAATTTATCATTTTTGGGCAACTGATCCTGAAGGCAGGACTTTGGAATTTCAGTGTTTTGAACAGCAATTGGAGCCCTATCTTACTTTGGAAGAGGGCTTTAAAGCCCAGGTATTCGCCATTACACTTCGGAACCGGTTTCGGATGAGCTTTTAAACAAGGTTTTTGAACTTTGTCGCTATTCTCCAACTGCCTGCAATCTGCAAGGTTATTACTATGTAGTGATTAAGAATAGGAAATTTTAGAAAAGATTGTTGCCCTGCGTGGTCGCTTCCGGTAAGCCGATTTTAGCTTCTCCTTTTGCTATTGCCGTTGCCTCTCAAGGTGATATCTCTCATCGGAAAATTCAGGATGCCTGTATTGCTGCTTACCATTTATTGCTTTCCGCAAAAGCTTATGGCTTGGGAACTTGCTGGGTTACCGATATGGATAAAGATGAAATAAAAGACCTTCTTGGCATTCCCCATCAGGATTATATTGCCTGTTTAACTCCGATTGGCTACCCAGCGAACATTTTCCTGTTCCGGAAAGGCACCAGGTTAGTGATTTTGTGAGGTATCTATGAAACGATTATTTTTAACCGCCGTATTCCAGAACCCGCAATAAAGCGTTTGGAGGAAAAATTTACCCTGAAAATCAATCCTTATAACCGTGCTTTAACTCATCAGGAACTGATTGAAGGAGTGAAAGATGCGACACTTATTTGTTTATTAACCGATAATATAGATAAAGAAGTTATCTCCGCGGCTCCAAAATTGAAAGTTATTTCCTCTTACGCAGTTGGCTACAACAATATTGAAGTGGAATATGCCACTCAACTTGGGATTGCTGTCTGTAATACACCGGGTGTTTTAACAGAAACCACTGCCGATCTTACTTGGGCTCTTATTTTGGCAACCTGCAGAAGAATTTCGGAAAGTGAGCGTTTCTTGCGCAAGGGAAACTTTAAAGGTTGGGAACCAATGCTGATGTTAGGACTTGATGTTTACGGCAAAACACTTGGTATAATAGGAATGGGAAGAATTGGTCAGGCAGTTGCCAAACGCGCTACCGGTTTTGCAATGCGGATTATCTATTATAATGATGTTCCCGTTTCCAATACTTTACCTTTTGAAACAACGGAAACGGATTTGCAAACACTGCTGAAAGAAGCGGATATTATTACCCTGCACCTGCCCTTAACAAAAGAGACATTTCACCTTATAGGCAAAGAGGAATTTGCCTTAATGAAAGAAAATGCCGTGCTCATAAATACTTCCAGAGGAGCAGTTATTGATGAAAAAGAACTGATTAAAGCGCTTTCTGAAAAACGCATTTTTTCCGCAGGACTGGATGTTTACGAAAATGAACCCGATATTCCTCAGGAACTTTTGGCTTTGGAAAATGTGGTTTTACTACCTCATATCGGCTCTGCCAGCATTGAAACCAGAACCAAAATGGCACTTTTGGCTGCAGAAAATGCCATTGCTGTTATGGAAGGAAGAAACCACCGGCAAAAGTAAATTAAGCAACACGGTTTTAATGGACTAACTACAGGGATAAACATAAATTACATATTTATATCGGGACTTGCAAGAGAAAAATTATAAAAAATGATTAAAACTTGACAAAAAAGGGAGGGTGATTTATTATATAATATATAAGGTTAATAAAGTTAGAAGATGTGAGGTATATATATGCAGGAAACAATGCAAAAGACCAATATAGGGATATTCAGTGGCCTCTCTGAAGAAGTAGTGGAAGAACTGACTAAAGATTTGGAGCGGATCAAATTTAAGAAAGGAGAGGCAATAATCACTGAACATTCCCTCAGCGATAATCTCTTTTTCATCTCTAAGGGCAAGGTGGAAATAGACAAGGACTTAAGCAATCCCGACATACCTTTCACTCAGCTCTCAACCTTAGGGGCGGGAGATTTTTTTGGCGAGATGGGCATTATTGAAGATAGTACTCGTTCTGCCAGTGTTGTAGCTACAGAAGATGTAGAGCTAATGGTTATTCCCCGGGAGGCATTTAGTGAGATGCTCTTTGCTTATCCGATAATAATGTTGAATTTAACTAAGGTAATTTCCAGTCGCTTGCGTAATACTAATGAAAGATTTGTAGAACTGATGGATGAAATGCTGAAAAAGAACCGTTTAATGGCTATTGGATTGGCAGCCAGCAAAATTATTCACGATATTAAAACCCCCTTAACAGTTATTGTGCTAACGGCACAGTTGCTGGAGAATATTTTTCCCGAAAGTGCTGAATTTACGGATAACATTGTTAAACAAACAAAACTGATAGACCAACTGGTGCATGAAATTTTGGATTTTGCCAGAGGAACAGAAAGTCCTCCCCTGATTCAGAAAGTTAATTTGGATAGCTTTTTACAGGAGATAAGTGAGCTTTATTCCGCTTCTCTTAAAGAACGCAAGATCAATTTTGTAGTGGAAAACAAGGTTAATGATTGTGTCTATTTTGATGAAGGTAAAATTCGCAGGGTCTTAATAAACCTCATTAAAAATGCCTTGGAAGCCATTTCTGAAGCAGGTGAAATCAAGATTATCAGCAGTGTTTCTTCCGGGTGGTTACAGATTTCGGTAATTGATAACGGACCAGGTGTTTCCCAAAAAGTGAAGGAAGAATTATTTCAGCCCTTCGTTACGGATGGTAAAACACAGGGAACGGGTTTCGGTTTGGCTATTTGTAAAAAACTTGTTCAGGAGCATCACGGGCGTTTGGAATATATTCCCGTAGAACCTCATGGCAGTAGATTTGATATTCGTATTCCGCAGAACACTAAATAATTGCTTGTCAAAAACAGAGCCCTCTTTTTTGTGGTTCTGAATATAAGAAAAAACGGGAAGTGATTTATGTCCAAAGTATGTGATATCTGTGGAAAAACAGCTCAGGTAGGTAATCATCGCAGTCATGCTTTGAATGCTACTAAGCGTCGGTTTTATCCTAACTTGCACGAAATTCGTGTTGACGGTGATGGCGGAACTAAAAAAATTAAGGTTTGCAGTTCCTGCCTGAAAGCAAATAAAGTCCGCAAAGTCGTATAATAACAATCGTTTTTTTAGCTTATAATCAAGCAGAAAAATATGTCATTCGGGGATCGCGGTTTTGCCGGATTCCCGATTTTTGTGTTAAAATAATGAATAACCAAGGCACTAAATAACTATCTAACTAATACACTATTATGGGGGTTTAATGTTAATTGAGGCAATCCAAAACGAGGTAGAAAAAAGTTCTGCAGTGTTGGGTAAGGTGCGTTCTGAAATTGCCAGAGTGATAGTTGGTCAACAGGATATTATAGACCGTTTGCTGATTGGGATTATAGCTAATGGTCACATTTTGATTGAAGGTGTTCCAGGATTGGCAAAGACCCTGATTATTTCATCGCTGGCATCCGTTTTTGATGCTTCCTATTCCCGCATTCAGTTTACTCCGGATTTGTTGCCTGCAGATATAACAGGCACAATGATTTACAATCCTAAAAGCGGGGATTTCAGCGTGAAAAAGGGACCCGTCTTTGCCAATTTCATCTTAGCTGATGAAATTAATAGAGCTCCTTCCAAAGTGCAATCGGCTCTTTTGGAAGCAATGCAGGAACAGGTTACTTTAGGGATAACACTTTTCCTTTGCCCAATCCGTTTTTGTGATGGCAACTCAAAATCCTATTGAGCAGGAAGGAACTTATCCGCTTCCAGAAGCGCAGATAGACGGTTTTTTATGAAGCTGAAGATTAAATATCCTGCCTATGATGAAGAAAGCAAATTCTGGAAAGAATGGTTAATGAACAACCCATTCCCTTGCAGAAAGTGCTAAGTCCCAAAGATATTGAAGAAATGAGGGAAGTGATGCATAAGGTGTATATGGAAGAAAAGCTGAAGGATTATATTTTACATCTGGTCAATTCAACCCGCCATCCGGAACGCTATCCGCGTTTAAACGATTTGAAGGGTCTGATTGAATTTGGTGCTTCTCCCCGAGCAACAATTTTCCTGGCAAGAGCTGCTAAAACGAATGCTTACATTTCAGGTAGGGCTTATGTAATTCCCGATGACATAAAAATGATAGCAAAAGATGTTTTAAGGCATCGTATTATTCTTTCCTACGAAGCTGAAGCCGAAGAACTTACCAGCGAAGATATCATCAATCGCATTCTGGACGAAATAGAAGTTCCGTAAAATATAGGGGATTATGTTTACCCAAAGCGTTTCTGATATCCTGAAAAAGATTCGCAGGATAGAAATTCGCACTTCGCAATCCTGTTGCGGAAATATTCAGAGGAGAATATCACAGTCGGTTCAAAGGTCAGGGTTTGGAATTTTCTGATGTGCGTGAATATCAACCGGGAGATAATTACAGAGATATTGACTGGAATGTTTCTGCTCGTTTGGGACAACTTTTACATTAAAAAATATCGGGAAACCAGAGAGTTGAGGGTGGTTTTCTTAGTGGATGTTAGTGCTTCACAGGAATTTGGCACTCGCAGTATGATTAAAAGAGAAAGGATTGCAGAACTGGTTGCAGCTTTGGCTTTTTCAGCCGTTGCTAATCAGGATTTGGCTGGCCTTATCCTTTTTTCGGACAGAGTGGAAAAGTTTCTGCCACCCCGTAAGGGACGGAATAACGCTTTGGCAATCCTCAGAGAAGTTCTCTATTATGAACCCAAAAGCAAAAAGACCTCTTTGCAGGTTGCTTGTGAATATGCCCATAAAATGCTGAAAAAACGCTGTATTCTGTTTATTATTTCGGATTGGATAGATTCTGGTTATGAACATTCCCTCAAAATTCTGGCTACCAAGAATGATGTAATTGCTATAAGAGTTTTGGATGATAGCGAACTGGAACTTCCCCGGGCAGGCATTTTATCTTTGCAAGATCCGGAAACAGGAGAGGAAGTTTGGATAAACAGTTCCGATTCCAAACTGCGTAAAGCATATCAGGAAATAGTAAATAAAGAACAGAAGGACTTGGAAGAATTCTTTCGTAAATGCAATTGTGACTATTTGCTTATCCGCACTTCCGAGTCCTATATCAATTCCTTAAGAAAGTTCTTTACTTTAAGGGAAAGGAGTAGATGAAAAGAATAAAAGTAATTGTGTCTTTTCTGTTTTTATTGCTTCCCTTATTTATCCGGGCTGAATTTTTAAGTCAGGAACTTCAGGGTGTGGATAGTTTAAAAGTAGCACTCCTTTTAAAATTACTACCGATTTTGCCATAAAAGGTGTTTCCATACCCGATACATTAGAGGATTTTGCTATTCTGAAAGTAAACGATGAAAATCCCCGTTGTTGGATAATAAAAATAGTTCTCTAAATACAGGTGCTTTATCTTTTCCCCGGATAGAAATACAACCTGTTGACAGTAGTAACCTCTGTTTACACAGATGGCTTCAGAATTTATGTGCTTTCTGTTTTAGCGGAAGGAGATACTCTTTTACGGGATATTAAGCCCTTGAAAAAGTATTCCCTTCAACCGCCATTCTGGGTTTATCTATTGCTGCTTTTGCTAGCTTTGTCTGCGGGAATTTATCTTTGGTGGAAACGACCGGAAAAACCTAAACGGAAATATATTGCTCAACCGGAAATTAAAGAACCGGTTTTACCTGCCTGGGAAAAGGCATTAAAGGCATTGGATGAACTGCTAACAGAGGATTTACTTGATAAAGGAGAGACGGTTTTATACCATTTCCGTTTATCTAATATTTTGCGTGCTTTTCTGGAAGAGAACTATAGTTTTCCTGCTCTGGAAATGACAGGACGGGAAATTGCAGTTAGTTTAAACCGGAGAAATATCCCTCAAGCACAGGAAATCAGGAAGTTTATTACTTATTGTGATTTGGTTAAGTTTGCCAAGCGTGAGCCAGCTGCTGTGGAAATTGAAGAAAACACTTTATGGCTGAGGAACTATCTGATAAGTTTTAGGGAACCAACTCAGGAAACAGAAAATGCTTAAATTCGGGCATCCCTGGCTGCTTTTACTTTTATTGGTAATACCCTTATATCTGATTTGGGAATTTGTATTTCAAAAGAAGCGGCGTTTTTATTTACCTCATTCGCGTGTAAAACAGCTACACTATCTTGTACGCGGTCAATTTTCATACCGTTATATATATCCTGTTTTGCGTTCTTTAATATTATTATTTTTATGTATTGCAGTAGCCCAACCGCGTTGGGGAATTAAAACCCGGGATTTAAGTAATAAGGGTGTGGATATTGTAATGGCTATAGACATTAGTGGTTCAATGTTAGCTATGGATTTTGCCCCTAAAAATCGTCTAAGTGCAGCGGTGAGTGTAGCCAGGGATTTTGTGCAAAGGCGTCCGAATGACAGATTTGGCTTGGTGGCTTTTTCGGAATATGCTTTAACGCAAGTTCCGCTAACATTTGACCATTTGGCAATGCTGAATTCCCTGGATAAGTTAAAAGTGAATGAAGAGGCATCGGCAACAGCTATCGGAATGGGTTTGGCAAAAGCGGTAGCCCGTTTGAAAAATAGCACTGCCAAAAGCAAAGTGATTATTTTGATTACCGATGGAGTTAGCAATACCGGAGAAATAGACCCTTTAACCGCGGCTGAAATGGCTAAGGAATTGGGAATAAAAGTTTATCCTATTGGAGTGGGAAGTAAAGGTTTAGTTCCGTTTCCTTATTCTGACCCTATTTTCGGCACGCGTTATATTAATACCTATATTGATCTTGATATGGAGACCCTGAATAAAATAGCAGCGACCACAGGAACCGGAAAAGCGGCTTTAGCAACCGATGCTAAAGGTCTTGCAGATATTATGAATGAAATTGACCGTCTAGAAAAAACCCTTTTTACAACTCAATTTCGCTATAATTACAGTGAGCAGTTTATGCCTTTTTTGTGGCTGGCTTTTGCCTTTTTAGTGCTTGAACTGCTGTTAAAAATATTTATTTTACCTGTGTTGCCGGAACAGTTATGAATATTGCCAATCCTTCTTATCTGGCACTTTTAGCGTTATGCTTGGTATTTCTGCTATTGCTATTCGGAAGGGAAAGAAAATTAAAGCGGCGTTTTGCCCAATATGCCGAATTACATTTAAGGGAGCATTATTATCATTCCCATTCTCCTTTTTGGACGGGTTTCAAGCTTTTTCTTTCTATTTTGGCTTTGGGTTGTATCATAATAGCGCTGGCAAGACCTCAATGGGATTATGAAAACAAGGAATTACAAAGTAGTGGGATGGATATTATTTTTGCCATTGATGTTTCTAAAAGTATGGATGCTACGGATATGATGCCCAGTAGATTGTTGCGTGCTATTTTACAGATTGGCAGTTTTTTAGAGCAGGTTAAGACCGACCGGATTGGAATTATTGCTTTTGCTGGAACGGCAACTTTGCAATGTCCCTTAACAGATGATTATGAAGCAGTTAGAATTGTGCTAAATGGTTTGAACAGTAATACGGTAGAAATTTCCGGAACCGATATTGGAAGTGCTTTGCGTTTAGCAGAAAATGCCTTTCCCGAGGGCTCAAAATCCAAAACCCTCGTTTTGATTTCGGATGGGGAAGACCTTCGGCATTCTGCTCTCAGAGAAGCAAGAATCTTAAAAACAAAAGGCATCCGGGTCTATACTATGGGTGTTGGTAGCCCTGAAGGGACAATTATTCGCCATCCGGAAACCGGTGAAGAAGTGAAAAGTAAACTGGATGAGGCAACCCTTCAAGAAATTGCCCGGATAACGGATGGTGAATATTATCGTGTAACTCCTGGCGGAGAAGAAATTCAGCTGATTTTGAAACGCATCTATGAAAGCGAAAGCACTCGCAGAGGAAAGAAAGTAACCATTTTAAAGGAACAATATTACCTCTTTGGCATTTTGGCGATTATCTTATTAATGATAGAAAGTTTTATAGACCCCCGTAAACGAAAACGCGGCATTATGGCTGCGGAGAAAAGCAATGAGCACTAAAACAAGACGTAACATCATAATAATTATAGTGGTTATTTTGGCTTTGCTAATTCTGGAATTGATTTTCCGACCCAAGGTAGTGCGTCAAGCATTTGCAGAGCCATTTTACAGGGCAAAAAAATATCCCCAAGCAGAAAACCTATTCCGTAAAAATTCTACTAAAAACGATGCTCCCGCTAATGCCAATCTGGCAAAATGTTTATATCGGCAAAACCGTTTTGCTGAAGCGGATTCAGCTGCCACAATTGCCTTAAATAGCGCCAAAGATAAAAAGGATATTCTTTACGATCGCGGCAATATTGCCTATAAACAACAGGATTATAGTAAAGCTCTGAGGGATTATAAAGAAGCACTATTATTAAATCCTGAAGATGATGATTTACGAGCAAATTATGAGCTTACTTTACGCAAAATGAATAAACAACCCTCCAGCGGTTGGATTACAACAAAATAAGGACGATAAGAAAAAGGAAGCAATCCGTAATATCCTTGAAGGTCTGGATAATAAAGAAAGTTCGGATAGACAGCAGCTGCACTCTAAACAAAGCTTAAAAACAGATAAATGGTGGTGAAAATGAAAAGAGTTCTTTTTCTAATTCTGCTGTTTCCTCTTGTGCTTTCTGCCTTGAAAGTGGATTTATCCGTAAATAAAAATACTATCAGTTTAAATGAACAGCTGGAATTGATTTTAAAGATTTCTGACGACAACCGAATTAAAGTTCAAGAACCAACTCCACCTTCTATTCCTTTATTCAGTTTTCGTAATATGACCAGTTCCTCAAGCAGTTCGGTTGTTTTGGAAGGGACAAAATTAATTTCCGAGTTTTCGGAGACCTATCGTTTCATCTATTTTCCTTTGAAGACGGGAACAACTACCATTCCTTCCTTTCAGGTGAAAGTAAATGGAAAGTATTATGCTACGCGTTCCATTTCTGTTGAAGTTGTTAAGGCAGAACAAAAAACTCCCGGTCAAAGTTCACCTCCGGTACCGGGAATTATACCTTTTGGCTTTGACGATTCTTTTTTTGGGGGTGATAGAGAAGGATGGGCAGGGGATACTTTTATTTTGGCTTTACCTAAAGTGCAGAAGGTCTATCGTGGTTTTCCCGCTATTGTTTCCTATTATCTTTATACGGATGAAATGGTTGGTTCTTTCAATCTGGAAAATGAAATTGATTCGGATGGCTATGGAAAAAGCACTTATGAACAGCCAACGATGTTAAATTATGAAGAAGTAACTATCAATGGAAAACAGTATAAAGAGCTCTGATTAAAAGATTAGCCCTTATTCCCAATAGAGAAGGACGCTTACAGGCACCGATTTTAGAGGGTTATGCCCGTCTTTACGGTTTTGGACTTTTAAATAAAAATCTCCAAAGCGAAGGAGGCATCATTGATGTTTTGCCTTTACCCACGAATAATGTGCCACCTTCTTTTGGAGGTGCGGTAGGAAATTTTAAGCTAAGTCATTCTCTTTCCAGGAAGGAACTTTCCTTGGGAGAAACAATTACTTTTACCCTGAAAATTGAAGGGAGGGGTAATTTTAACCAGTTTTCCGCTCCTCAATTTGCTTCCGGAAAAGGTTTTCAGGTTTCCACTCCAATGGTTATTGATAATTTGAATGCCGGAATTGAAGGAACCAGAACTTATTATTACACTTTAATTCCGCAGGATAAAGGGGTTTATGAGCTTCCCGAACTCAATTTTGCCTGGTTTGATAACGACAGCGGCAGCTATAAAATATACCGCAGTCCCAAAGAACAAATAAAGGTTTCTTCGGCAAATGTGTTAAGTTATTTCAGCCGTTTAAGACAATCCCGCAATCCTAAAGCAATGTTGCCTAAAATAAGCAGGGAAAGCTACCCGGATTATGTTCCTTATGTAAAACAGCCCTGGTATTGGATTCTGGTGGTTTTGATTGTTTTAGCGACCATAGTTGTTTCCTTTGTGGCAGTGGAGAGAAAAATGAAAAGGGATAATCCCGAACGCTATGCTTCGTTAAAAGCGGAAAAAGTCCTCCTGCATTATTTGAAACCGGCAACCGCAGCTGCTAAAAATCTTTCTCTGGATTTCTATCCCCTGGCGGAAAAGGCATTGTTTCAATATCTTGCTTCCAAATATAAACTTTCCAATCATCTTTCTACCCAGGAAAAACTACAAGCATTAGATGAAAAAAATATCCCCGAATGGTTGCTGAATGAAATTCAAATTTTCCTGTCTCACAGTCAGGCAGCAAGATTTATGCCGGAAACAGAAAGAGCGGTAAATTTGGAAGAAGACCTGGCTCGTATTCGCAAAATTTTTACGGGATTCAGTCGCTTAAGTAAAAATAGAAAAAACAGGGTGGGAAAATGAACAAATGCAGAGAGAGGACACTGCTCCTCAACAATCAAAAAAGATTTCTGAATTTGGGGAGCTACAGCGAGCTCCGACTACTCTTAGTTTTGGTTATAATTTTGTTTTGCCAAATCCTTTTTGCTCAAGCTGACTCTTTACAAACAACAAACTTTAGCGGTTCAGGAGAGCTTACTCCTTTGCCAGATACTTTGGATAAGGCAATTCGCCTTGCAGAACAAAAAAAGAATCCCGATTTGTTTTATAATTTAGGAGTGGAATTTTTCTCGCGGGGAGAAATCGGAATGGCTAATTTGTACTTTTTGAAAGCATTAAATATTAATTCTGCCCATTCCCCGGCAAGAACTAATCTGGAACTTTCCATTCATTATAGTCCGGATGCAGATTTGTATCCTGAACAGCTTTTTTTGGTGCAAGTGCTATTTAAAGTGCTGAATTACCTTTCCGTAAATCGTTTGGCTATACTGGGTCTTGTTTTTTTATTTCTTTCTGCTTTATCGCTATGCTGGTTGCTTTTTTATAATCCGGAAAAGGAAAGAGCTTTGCCTATTTTAACCCTAACTTTCTGTTTATTGCTTTGTGTTTCCGCGTTTGTAACCTTGGGTATAAAACTTCATCACCAACAACATAACCGTAGTGCTGTAGTTATTGTGCGCGAAACGGAACTTCTATCTCCCGCAAATAATAATGTTATTCAGACCGTCCATTCGGGATTGATAGTGAAAATTGTTCAAGATAACGGAAACTATTATGTAGTGCGCCTGCCCAATAACCAATTGGGACGCCTGAATAAGGAAGCTGTAAGGAAAGTTATCTGAAATAAGCAGTTAGATATACAGCCATAATTTCTTCCTTAATAGCATTGCTTACCCATTGCTTACCCATTACGGATGGC
>JAXGIH010000051.1:0-12796 GCA_040770845.1 Cloacimonas sp. (SeqCode) | reverse complement strand
CCAATGGGAATTATAAGTTTGAAATTAGTCAAAACAAAATTGTGATTTCTCAACCTGAAAATAAGGACAACAATCAAAATATTGAACTCAACTATGACCCCGTTAGCGAATCCTGGTTTATGAACAGCAATGGAACCACCCAAAAAATTGGTTATTTGGATGGAAATCAATTAAAATTGCTTTCTCAATCTGGTGAAGAAATCTCTTTAGACCTCTCTAAATAAGGATAAAAAGTGATTACAAAAGAAAAAATTGAAAGTATCCTTGCAAAAGTTCGCCCCTCCATTCAAGCGGATGGAGGGGATGTTGAACTTATCAATATCCGTGAAGATAATGTGATAGAAGTTCGGCTTAAAGGAACTTGTAATGGTTGCCCTATGGCAACTTTAACCTTGAAGGCAGGCATTGAACGACTTATTAAAGAAGAAATCCCAGAAGTAAAAGAAGTTATCGCTGTGTAACTTCCCAGAAGGAAAGTTAGGAGTCATTAGCGCCTTGAGAACTTCTTATGTGGGAGATAACTTTCTAGGCGCTTATGACTCGTGACGACAGTGACAATTCCAATAAAAGCATTGAAATATGCTTGGAACAAGTTGTAACTAGTTCTCACTGCCAAAGGAATATGTTGCATAAGCGATATTTTTAAGGCAGTGACGATTCGTGACTTGGCTATTTTTTCAAATATGCATTGACTTTTTTGTTAGCTTTTTGGAAATTGAAAAAAAGGGAGTGTTCAACCAATTGGGTCTTTAAAGGGACTCAATGTATCTTGACAAAAAGGTTGTAGCAAATATATGCTTGTGTCATGAGCAAAATGAAAAAAAAAGATGTCCTTTATGTGGAAGTTTAGAGACGAAGAAGAAGGGATTCTACCGAGCCACGCAGCGTACGCGAAGGGGCTCGGTAGTACGCAAGCGTCAGCGATTTTACTGTCTTACTTGTCATCACAGTTTTAATGATTCAGGTTATCAAACCAGAAAATGTATTAGTGAAGACCTTAAACAGCATGCTGTAAATGATTATACCCTTACTAAAAATTCTCTTTCTGAAGTAGCACAGCGGTATAAAGTAGCCAAAACCAGCATTATTAATTGGATGCAACAAGAAGTTCAATTTATTCCTGATGAGAATATTCTTCCTCCTCTTCAGAACCCCAGTGGTATTATTATGCTGGATGGCAAAGAAATTAAGGTTAATAAGAAACACTATACGCTTCTTGTTGCCATTGATGCAATATCTCATTTGCCAATCCATTACGCTTTATATGAGAAAGAATGTTCAGAAAGTTCTGTTATTTTCCTTACTGCTGTTAAAGAAAAATATCCGATTACTATAAAAGGAGTTATTAGCGATTTTGGCAAAGGAAAATGTTTTATCCAGGTTGTAGAAAAATTGTTCCCAGGGGTACCACACCAAATCTGTTTAGTGCATTTTTGGCGTTACGTAAATACGTTCGTCCCCAGAACCAAAAGAAGTGAATTCTATCATAAAAATGTTCTCTTTAAACAATGGCTTAAAAACACCATTTATGCACCCAATAGAGAGGAATCCTTATTCTGGCTGAAGCGAATTAATAACTACGCCAAAAACTTTCCAGCACGCTATCATAAACGTCTTATCCGCTCCATCAATGTTAATTACGATTACCTTACTCGCTACTTGGATTATAACTTCCTAAATACAAATAATAATCCTCTGGAAAATCTTAATAAACAACTAAATAGGAAATTAAAGAACCTGGATAATTTCAAATCCCTAGATTCGTTAACTGCATTTGTCAAACTATGGTTTTCCGATTATTTTATTAGAAAACAGACCCAATAAAATGAACACTCCCATAAAATGAAAAATCTGAAATTTAATTTTTTGTTTAACTAAACCCTGAGTTAAAGTATTATTAAACGGAAAAAGGAGAAACGATGAAGTCCATAGTTAAAGCTCTAATCCTGTTATTACCATTCCTTTTTTGCTCGTTAGCGATGGCGCAAACGAAGAGTGACAGTATTTTCGTATTCTTGAATAAACAGGATTTTCCCATTGCCAGCGTGGATAATATGTTCATTCCTATTAGCAATCCTTCTTTGCTGGGAACCGGTTCTGCTTCGGGTATAGGTTTAGCTTATCTCAATGATGATAAAGAATGGCAAAATCACTATTGGATATTTTTGAATACTGATTTGCTCAGTTATATTTATGAACGCGACCATAGTTATAAATATCATACTTTAGCTTTGGGAGCTGAACTATTTCCTGCACATATTTTACCCAACTTATATGCAGGAACGAATTACCGTTGGCAGGAAGGCGGTTTTGAAGATGGTTCTTTCAGAACTGGAGTTACATACCGTCCCCATAATTCTACTTCTTTAGCCTTTACATGGGATAATCCCAAACATCAATCAACCTATTATCGTTTAGGATTGGCAGTGCGTCCTTTTGTTTTTACAGATGCTATAGCGGATTACCGTTTGGAACTTTCTGTAGATGCTAATTATGCGCGCTATGAAATGGACAAGGATTATGAATTCAAAAAACCGGTTCTGGGAATTCAGACCCAAATTTTGGATGGAGTAAAAGTCGGAGCTACCTATAATTGGGAAGAAGAGTCAGCTTTAGTTAATTTCAGCTTATGTCCCAGAAATCTTGAGGCAGGTGGCTTATTGCGTTCTAAGAAGAATGATAATTATGGAATTGGCAAGAACCAGCTTTGGTCCAGAACTTAAAACCATTTTTTGGGACATGCAAAAACCTTGTAGCCTTCCACTATAGTATAAAATGGATTTGAAAACACAGCACCATATAGCAACCACACACTGCTCAAAAAATAGCATCTACGGGAAAATCAAAATATACGATACCGGCGATAAATCCATAGAGTCAGTCATTGATAACATTAAACAGGCAAAAGATGATCCCGAAATAGAAGGTATTCTTCTGAAAAATCCTTCCTTTTCAACTTCTTTAGCTTTACAGGAAGAACTCATTGATGCCTTTAACGACTTTAAAAGCAGTGGCAAGAAAGTTTGTTTTTACTATAATAATATTGGCAATGGCGGTTATATCTTTGCTTCCTCCATTGCTGATAAGATTTACTTAAATCCGACGGGTTCTGTGGATTTACGGGGTTTAAGTATCAGCAGTCCTTATTTGAAAAATATGCTTGCCAGCTTGGGTATTGAAGTACTCAATTTCCGCAGTCACGAATACAAAGATGCGGGTAATATGTTTTCCGAAGAAAGAATGACTCCCGCGGAAAGGGAAGCTTATGAATCCCTTCTGCAATCACTATACGACCAAATTTTACAAAGTATGGAAACAGGACGCGGTGATAGATTAGTTGCTTCAGCTGACGAAATTATCAATGGCGGTCCCTATTTTATTGCTAATGATGCCCTGGAAAAAGGATTAGTGGATGCCCTCATTTATGAAGACCAGCTGAATAAGCAATTAAAGAAAGATTTTAAGTTCGTAAGCCAGCATAAAGAATTAACTGAATACCGCGAATATGCCTGGGCAAAACCCAAAGAAAATTTGGTCGCGGTTATTTATGCCAGCGGGAATATTGTTTCGGGAAAAGGAACTCCAGGACAAAACATTGCTCAGGAAACAACGGTTGATCTTATCCGCAAAGCAAGAAAAGACAAACAATACAAAGGAATAATTTTAAGAGTGGATAGCGGTGGCGGAAGTGCTCAAGCCAGCGATATTATTTTAAGAGAACTGGAACTGGCAAAGACAGAAAATAAAAAACCAATTGTTGTTTCTATGGGAGGAACAGCTGCCAGCGGTGGATATTACATTTCCTGTAATGCCGATAAAATTGTTGCTGAACCCTCAACTTTAACCGGTTCTATCGGAGTTTTAGGACTGGCATTCAATGGCACTGAGATGTTTCATAAAATAAAAGTTAATTGGGATACCGTTAAAAAAGGTGAACATGCCGATATGGGTTCTATTTACCGTCCTTGGACTGAAGAAGAAAAACAAATGGTAACTCTCAGTATAGAAAATTGTTATGATGACTTTGTTAAGAAGGTGGATGAAGGACGCAAGAATATGACCTTGGAACAAGTTAAACAATATGCTCAAGGAAGGGTCTGGACAGGAGAACAAGCACAAAAAATTGGACTTGTTGATGAACTTGGCGGATTGGAAAAAGCTAAGGAAAGTATGAGTGAACTTATCCGTAAAAAAGGAAAGTTAACCCTCGTTGATGCCACTACTAAAAAAGAGGGAGTAAAAATAAGCATTAATATCGGTGAATTGAATGTTTTTACACCTGTTAAAGTAATGAATGCTGTTAATTCTGATTATATCAAACTCTATGAATTGTGGAGCGATTTTGGACAGGATAAAGCACTGATGCTATGCCCGGTTGTTCCGGAAACATTGCAGTTTTGAATAATAATCTGGAATTAACAGGATTGAAAGGTTTGAGAAGGTTGAGAGGGTTTGAAGGTTGAGATAATCTTTGCCCTTTGGGCTTTCAACCTTCTCAACCATAAATCTACCAAGTTTCCTTGTTAAATTCATTCTACCTTCCAATTCCGTGTCTCGTTCCTTTCGGGTTCAAGGTTTTTGAGCAACAATCAGAATTCCTGTTCCTTGTTTGTTATCTGTCTTCATATCCAAACGCATTAGGATTTCAGCTAATGGATAAACAAGAAGATAATACAAAGGCAGAAGAAGATAAAGTTTTTTAGAAATCAGCTGGAGGGGTATTTTAATTAATAATTTCCAGGATAAAGCACCATAAGTTCCATAAGTATAAATAGATTTAATAATTCGGAAACCAATCCGGTTCAGTTTATTTTCCAGTTCTTTTTTATTATAGCCAGCACGAATGTGTTCGGAAGTAAATTTTGCTGTTTCATTTAGGTCTGACGGAGTAGAAAGAAGCAAATATCCCTTTTTTTTCAGGGCATTATACAAATTATTCAGGGCGGAAACATCATCTTCAATATGTTCCATAATATCAATTGCTAAAGCCAAATTGAACTTTTGGGAAGGAGTAAAAGTTTGTAAATCGGCTGTTTTATAAGTGAACCTGCCTGGATAATAAATATCCGCATATGCAGAAAAGGATCTTAAATAATCTGTTTTCAGGTCTGTAGCAAAAGCATTTGAATTGAGCCAATGCGATAAAACATAAGCGGAATATTGACAAAAGCCCGCTCCGGCATCATATAAATCTATTTTGTCCGTTTCCCGGAACAAATTGCGAATCTCTTTCAGCACATATCTCTGGCGGAGAAAAATAAGGTTAAAAGCCATATAAACAAATTTGCGTAAAGCAGGGAACATATCTATAGCTCTTGCCAGACGGTTTTTTAAGGGGTCGTATTCCATTTCACATTCTCCCGATAAAAAAAAATACATTGACTATTTTTAGCAGAGCCAAAATAAGTCAACCCAGAATTTGAATTATGATAGTAAAAGAAATAAATGACATTCAGCGTGTTAATCTGCATTTGCATACTAATGTGTCCGATGGAAATATAAGCCCTAAGGAACTGATAAAACGCTCTCAGGAAATTGGCTTGGATTTAATTTCCATAACTGACCACGATACTGCAGATGCCTATACGCAAATTCCAGATAATATATTGCCTCTCAGAATCTTACCTGGAATGGAAATAAGTTCTCTGTATAAGGGTGATGATGTGCATATTCTAGCTTATGGCTGTGATTTTAATAATCCTGCTTTACGAGCTATGACAGAGATGTATTTGAAAGGCAGAAAAGAACGCGCCCAAAAAATAATTAAATTGCTGACAGATATGGGTATGCCAATATCTTTGGAAGAAGTAATTGCTATTGCTGGAAGCAGAGAATTAATTGTGCGTCCTCATATTGCTCAGGTTTTGGTGAATCATAAGTTTTGCCAAACGAGGAATGAAGCATTTGAAAAATATATTGGAGACAACAAACCTGCTTATGTTCCCAAGCCGGAGGTTTCTGTTTCTGATGTTATTTCTATTATTCATCAGGCAGATGGCTTCGCTGTTATTGCTCATCCGGGAAAACTGGCAAAACTATCCTATCTGGAAGATATTATTACAATGGACATTGACGGCTTAGAGGTTTGGCATCCCGATCATTATCAGTGGGAAATAGAAAATTTCATCAAAATTGCAACGGAAAAAGGACTGTATATGACAGGAGGAAGTGATTATCACGGCGAACAGGATAAATATAATCTATTTGATATTATTCCTCTGCCGGAAGTTGTCCTCACCAGCGTAAAAACTTTGGAAGGAATATCAATGCCGTGAAATTAAGGTAAAATCAATCCTAACGAATTGCCAGCCACTTATCGTTATTCTCCCTGGACGAGATTTATTATGTTATTCGTGGCTTTGGCAATTTGTATCTATGCAATCTTTTTCTTCGTAAAATTTGTGACTGGCACTACACCAATGTTTTTTAAGGTTCTGCCTTTAATCATTCTGTTTGTAGCGTTGGATTCGGTGTTCAAACAACTTACTTCTCTTTATAGCGTGACCTTCTATGAAGATAGAATATGTTTTGGATTTTTATGTAAACCCAAAATCATTATTCCATATGAAAATATAACTTCCATTGATTTGACGAAACAGATTTCCTTCAGCATTATTTTGAAATACAAAGATAAAGACAGGGAAAAGATATTCAAAACCTCAGCTTCATTTCCTAAAATCCTGGAGATTTTGCTTAACCTGGCTGATTTTGCTCCCCAAGCTCAATTGAATGATTTATTGGGTAAAGTTGTTAGCAATTTAAGAAATTTAGCGGGAAAAAGTGAAACAGAGCAGGTTTGATGAAATAATAGACCGTCGTAATAGCGGTTGCTATAAATACGATGGTCTGAAAATGCTGTATGGCAAAAGTGAGCTTATCCCTTTATGGGTTGCCGATATGGATTTTGCTGTTTCCGATGAGATTATTTCCGCTTTATCGGAGCGCTTGAAACATCCTGTCTTTGGCTATAACTTGCGTCTGGATGATTTTTATGAGGCAATTATTTCCTGGCAGGAAAGACGCTTTGATTGGAAGGTGCAAAAGAACTGGATTATAGCTGTTCCCGGTTTGGTTCCTGCTATTTCATTAGCTGTTCTTTCGTTAACTGAACCCGGAGAGGGAATTCTTATTCAGACCCCTGTTTACCGTCCTTTTTATGATGCTGTTCTGGACCATAAAAGAAAACTTTTAACCTCTGCTCTGGTGAATACAAATGGCATTTATAGTATTGACTGGCAGGACTTTGAAGAGAAATTGAAACAGGCAAAATTATTTATTTTCTGTAGTCCGCATAATCCTGTAAGTAGAGTTTGGACAAAAGAAGAATTAACTAAAATAGGCAATTTATGCGCTAAATACAAAGTACCTGTCTTTTCCGATGAAATTCATGCGGATATTGTATATCCTGGTTACAAACATCTTCCTTTGGCTTCATTGAATGATTTTTCCGAAATTTGTTTAACAGGTGTTTCCCCTTCTAAAAGTTTTAATATTGCAGGTTTGGCAACGGCAGTTGTAATTGTTTCAAATTCAGAAATAAAGAATAAGTTCAATGAACTTAATACAAAACTTCATCTCTATCTTGGTAATACCTTTGGGATAAGAGCGTTAATTGCTGCATATAGTGAATCCGAGAACTGGTTGGATGAATTACTTTGTTGTTTAGATAAGAATAGAATATATATCACTGAATTTGTGCAGAATGAATTACCTGGAGTGAAAATAAGCCCGATAGAAGGGACTTTTTTAGCTTGGCTGGATTTTAGAAACTGGGGTTTGACAGAGACGAAATTACAAGAAATTATGGTTAATAAAGCGGGAATTGCTCTTGAACCCGGAACTGAATTTGGAAAAGACGGAGAAGGTTTTATGAGGTTAAATTTCGGATGTCCAAAGAGCATTTTAGAGATTGCCTTAAAGCGTTTACAAATTTTAGCAAGGGAATACATAAAACAGGAAATAATTGAACTTTATAATAACCCACCGGAAAAATGGACAGCAAAGCATAAAGCATTATTTGCAGCTTTTATAGATGCCTTAAATAAAGGAGAAATCCGCTCCTGCGAAAAAGAAAATAGTATTTGGAAAGTGAATGAATGGGTGAAAATGGGTATCCTTCTTGGCTTTCGGATGGGGGAATTAACTATCTATCAATGGAGTGAAGCGAAACCTTTTTTTGATAAGGATACTCTACCGGAAAAGCAATTTACTTTAGCAGATAGAATCAGAATTGTTCCCGGAGGAAGTTCTGCCAGAAATGGTTGTTATATTTCTGCCGGAGTAACGATTATGCCTCCTGCTTATATCAATATCGGTGCCTATGTTGATAGAGGAACTCTTATTGATTCACATTCCTTGGTTGGTTCTTGTGCCCAAATTGGAAAAAATGTGCATCTTTCCGCTGGAGCTATTATTGGTGGGGTATTAGAACCTGTGGGAATGCGTCCTGTTATTTTAGAAGACGATGTTTTTGTAGGTGGAAACACTGGAATCTATGAAGGAATAATTGTTCAAAACAAGGCAGTAATTGCTTCCGGAACTGTTATAACCGCCTCCACACCTATTTATGACAGCGTTCGGGAAAAGTTTTTAGAACGCGATAGCGGCAATAGTTTTACCATTCCTTCTAAAGCTGTAGTAGTTCCAGGTTCACGACGACTGAAAAGTAATCCTGATTTTCAAATTGCCTGTCCGATTATTATAAAATATAGAGATGATAAAACCGATAAAGCAGTAGAATTGGAACAGGCACTTAGAATATAATAATAGGTTTGGGATGACTATCCTGAAAGAGCAGAGAGCGGAGAGATTCTCAACCTTCTTCTCTACCTATCATCCATTGCAATCCGGGTAAATTCGTTTTATCCGTAAAATGCATATTGCTAATAAATCAGTGAAAGATATTGACTATTCCTTACTTAATTATTAGGTTTCATTTACAAAAACAAGATTATTCTGGACAAAAAGACCTGCTTTTTCCAATATGACAAAAAAAGATATATCATAAGGAGTTTAAAGATGAACAGCTTAGGTTTCAAGTTTCCTGTTCAGGAAAGAAAAACAGCCCTCTACAATTTGGAAGAGGAATGGTATCTTCCCCTTTTATCAAAACATCTCGGTATTCCAATGCAAAGCATCAAACGCAGCAATTTCGGTCAATATTCTATGGCGGTAAATTATTTAACTTCTGTGTTAGAAGAAGCAGCTGCCATCAATAAAGTAGCTGTCTATAACATTGACCATATGGCACAATTACTCTTTTACGGACCTGATGTAGTAACTCTTTTAAATCGGGCTTTAACCGGAAATTTTACCGACATGACAGTTGGACAATGTAAATATACTTTACTATTGAACGAACAGGGTGGTGTGCAAGATGATATGATTCTGATGAGAGTTACTGATACCAGTTTTATTCTGGTTATCAATGCTGGACATGATATTACTGATACAATTGAAGTAGATGGCGAAAAACAAGAATATCTTGCTGATATAGACAGAATTATGCAATGCAAAAAAGAAGGGGAAGAGGTTTGGGCAAAAGATATTTCCGATACCTTGCTAAAAATAGATGTTCAAGGTCCTCTATCTTACAAATTGCTAAAAGAGGTCTATGGTGAAAGTGTGTTGAAGAACAGAAATAATCCGGAAAAGAATATGAATTTCTTCACTTTTAATGAGTTTGAACGCAACGGACACCATTACTATTTATCCAGAACAGGATATACTAACAGATGGGGTTGGGAACTTTATATTCCTGTTGCCGTTGCTGAAGAAGATGCCAAAATTATTATTTCCAAGGCATTGGACTTCGGAGGACTCTTAGTTGGTTTAGGTGGTAGAGATGAAAACAGGATTTCTGCAGGACCTTTCGGTTTACCTTTGATGGGGCAGGAATATGACCCTTATCATACACCTGTAAATGCTCCTCTTTTTGAAACCGCGGTAGATATGAACAAGGAATACTTTGTAGGAAAAGAGGCATTAGCCAAAGAAATAGCGGAAGGGGTGCAAAAGCGTTTATATATCTTTGTTTCCGAAGGTATTGTATCTAATCGGGGTATTTATAAAGATGGCAAACGCCTGGGAACTGTTACCAGCAGTATAAATTCTCCCAATGTTTCGTGGGAAATGCGTTTAGCAATTGGTTCCAAGCGTAAAAATGTGAATGAAGAAAAAGGAACTGCTGCTATCGGAATGGGTTGGTTTTATTCTCCATTGTTTGAAAAAGATGATGAAGGAAAAGAAATAGGGGAAATTGATGGTAAACCAATTCGTATACCGGTTGAATTCTACCGCGAGGATGAAAACCGTAAGCCGACAGGAACACCTGTTTTGGGTTATGTTACCCTGGAAGGAATTACACCAGCTACAGCACATAAACCGCTGAAGAATATAGAGAACCTGTGAAAAGTATGTAGCCGGAGGACGTTGGTCCTCCTACTACACAAAACGGAAGAACGACATCTTGTCGTTCCACTTATAATCCAGTTTTTTCTTTAACGCGAACTTTTGAGTAACGAAATAAACTGCAAGAATTTGGTTGACGAGGACATCAACCTTCCGTGTTTACTTTACTATGATTTCGGTTGTGGTGGTAGGAGGATAATTTCCATTTACATCTAAGGAATCCTTATCTACCATAATAACTTTATTTTCTACCTTTCTGTCTAAGTGAACTTTTGTAAAAGGAGGATTGATTTTTTCCACATGGAGACAATAACTTACAATCAAACCCGAAAAGACAATAGAAATCATACTCATCAGCTTTACCAGAATATTGATGCAGGGACCTGCAGTATCTTTAAATGGGTCGCCAACTGTGTCACCAACAATACTGGCTTTATGAATTTCAGTGCCTTTAGCTTTCTTTTCCGTCTCTATATACTTTTTGGCATTATCCCAAGCGCCACCAGCATTATTCATCATCACAGCTAAAACAAAACCGGTGGAAAGAGCTCCGGCAAGGATACCTAAAACTCCCGGAACACCAAAAATTAAACCTGTAATGATAGGAGATAAGAGACCTACTAAAGCAGGCATAAGCATTTCTCTCTGAGCTGCTTGAGTGGATATTTTAACGCATTTGGCATAATCCGGTTTTCCCGTTCCTTCCATAATTCCTGGAATTTCTCTAAACTGACGGCGCACTTCTTTTACCATTTTACCGGCAGCACGTCCTACAGCTTTAATAGTGAGTGAGGAAAATACAAAGGCAACCATAGCCCCAATGAAAACACCCAGCAAAAACTTAGGATTGAGAATATGAATTTGGAAGAATTGAATAAAATCTGCAATTGATGCCTTTGCTAAAGGAATATTTTCAGTGAATTTGGTATTATAATTAGTATGCAAAAAGACAGCTTTCCCTGCTTTAGTTCCTACTAAATGTAAAGCTCCGCGAACTTCTTCCAGATAGGCAGCAAGCAAAGCCATAGCAGTTAAAGCAGCGCTTCCGATAGCAAAACCTTTTCCTGTAGCTGCAGTGGTATTACCAACGGAATCCAGGTTATCTGTCATCATTCTAACATCTTCAGGCAAATTACACATCTGTGCATTTCCGCCCGCATTATCAGCAATAGGACCAAAAGCATCCATTGCCAAAGTTACACCTAAAGTGGCAAGCATTCCGACCGCTCCAAAACCGATTCCATATAAACCCATTTCAATAGAAGAAAAACCGTGACTGCAAATAAAAGCAGATAAAATGCCTATTACAATTATTAAAACAGGAGCTGCTGTAGAACGCATTCCGACAGAAATTCCTTCCAGAATAACAGTTGCAGGACCATAATCTGCTTGATTGGCTATTTCCCGTGTTGGTTTATAGCTATGTGAAGTGAAGAACTCGGTAAAAGTCCGATTAAAATTCCAGCTGCCAATCCAATTACCGTTAGAATAAATACCCCAAAATAATAGTCAGGCGGAAGCAAAGCTTTGAATTACAAAGTAAGCACATATAGCAATCAGAATAGAACTGGAATAAACACTTTTATTTAAGGCAAACATCAGTTCTTTGGTACCCGCATTTTCTTTGGTGCTGACGGTGAAATACCTATAATAAGCGAATTCCCAAACCAGCTAAAATCATTGGTGCTACAAATTTCATTGCCCAGTCGGCATAAGCGGGGCCTGCTTTATAGTTACAGCACTCATTCCTAAAGCAGCTGTAGCTAAAATAGAACCGGAATAACTTTCATATAAATCAGCTCCCATACCTGCAACATCACCAGCATTATCTCCAACATTATCTGCTATGGTAGCAGGATTACGAGGGTCATCTTCCGGAATATTTGCCTCAACCTTACCAACAAGATCGGCACCCACATCAGCTGCTTTAGTATAAATACCTCCTCCCAAACGAGCAAAAAGGGCTTGTGTTGAAGCTCCCATCCCGAAAGAAAGCATTATAACGGTAATTTGTTGCAGAGGGAATTTAAGCAGATTGAGAATAAAAAACCAGGCAGATATATCAATTAAAGCCAGACCCACAACGGTTAAACCCATCACACTTCCAGCCCTGAAAGCAATTCGCAAACCTTTATTAAGTCCTTTAGTACATGCCTGAGTAGTTCTATTGGAAGCAAGGGTAGCCATATTCATCCCGATATAGCCAGCTAAACCACTAAAAAAGCCACCGGTTAAAAAAGCCCAGGGAATTAACCAATGTAAAACACCCAATCCCCAAGCCATTATTTGAAAAACGCTGAAAGCAATGATAAAGAATATACCTACACCTTTATATTGTTGCTTTAAATAGGCAAAAGCACCTTCCCTAACATAACCTGCAATTTCC
>JAXGIH010000050.1:0-13533 GCA_040770845.1 Cloacimonas sp. (SeqCode) | reverse complement strand
AAACGACGCGCAAGATGAATGGAATATTCACTTTTTCCGCTTCCGTAAGCACCGATGATGATATATAAGTGTGAGGGCATAATTCAAATCCTTACATTTAATTGAAACGGGAGATTAATTCTTGAGAAAGGTCTAAATGCAAAGACATCAAAGTTTATTTCCAGGTGCGGAACAGGTCTTCTGCCAGGGACTTAAAATCCCAATAAAAGCCATCAACTATCTCTTTTATCAGGGAATGCTGATCAGAGCTATCTTCATCATAAATGGCAAAAACGGTCATCCCGGCGGATTTTCCTGCTTGCACACCCGTTAATGTATCTTCAATTACCAGGCAATTTTCCGGTTTTTCCTCCAAGCGTTCCGCAGCCAAAAGATAAATATCCGGATAGGGCTTACCTTTCAAATTTATATCTCCGGTAACAGCACACTGAAAATATTGCCACACAGAATTCCGGATAAGTACTTTTTTAGCCAGTTCAAGAGAATTACTTGTTCCCAGTCCTATTTTTATCCCTTTTTTCTTGGGCAGACAGGAAAGCAGTTCTACAGCGCCTGGTTTCAGCATAATATCCGTTTCATAATGCTTGCTGACCATTTTTGTCCATTCCTGCATAATACTTTCAGGACTATCGGGAACCAAATCTATCCTTAAAGTACTGTGCGGTTTGAATGAAACTGTTTTGAGGAAGCTCTGCAAAAAGACTGGGAGGAACTATAAGACGCGGCTATGTAAAAATTCCCCGTCCACATTACGCAGTTGCATTGAATCAATTAAAGTTCCATCCATATCAAAGATTACTGCCTTGAAATTGTTCATCTACAGAAACATCCTTTATTGTATAACGGAATAATAAAACTGGAGCGGGAAACGGATTTGAACCCGCGACATCAACCTTGGCAAGGTTGCGCTCTGCCAACTGAGCCATTCCCGCTTGGTACCAGATCCGGACTTGAACCGGCACGAGCTTTGGGCTCGAGGGATTTTAAAGTCCCTTGTGTTACCTATTCCACCACTCCGGCAAAATAATAAACTGGAGGCGACACCCGGATTTGAACCGGATAAAGCAGTTTTGCAGACCTCTGCCTTACCACTTGGCTTATGTCGCCTAAAAAATTAACTGGAGCGGGAAACGTTTGAACCGCGACTTCAACCTGGCAAGGTTGCGCTCTGCCAACTGGTTTATTCCCGCAAAATAATCTTTTCAGCAGTCACCAAAAAATAAATGACCACTTTTCTGTCAATCAAAATGTATCTGCTTCGCTAAAGACATCTGCAGTAAAACGATATACAACGCTGGCAGGATCAAGATATGATTGGGAGGCAATCCCGCTTTTACGACAGACCTCACGCAGAAAGGTCTCCGGTTGCCAATTGTATTCAACAGCCACCTGGCTAAAAGTAAACCGCTACCATAAGGATGCTGAATGTAAAGTCCGTCTTTGCCAATTACCGGTAACTCGTTTTTTTGCATAGGAATAAGTTCACTCAAAATAGATATTTCAATAGTTACTTTTTCAATTCCTTATCTGTTAAAGGAGGGAAACGCGGGTCTTGAAAAGCAGCTGCTTCTGCCATTTCTTTCACACTTTCAGCAATGGACTTATAACCCTTTATGTAACCGATACAGCCACGTAAATTATCTCCAATATGTAAACTTACAAACACACCGCGTTTAGGACTGAAGGCAGGATCCTCAGGCAAAGAAACGGACTGATGTTTAAAACGAGCACTAATTGCATTTCGGGCAAGGGAAAGTAGTTCCTTTTTCTGTTCCAAAGTTAACATTTATCCTCCTTCCAGATATTAAATATAAAGTTTAGCAGAAAGATAACCTACTACCTGAGAATCGTTTCCGGATATCTTTCCTGAATGGGTATATTGAATTACTTTCATTTTGGCATTAGTGTAATGCTGTGCATAATACAATAAGCAGAGGATTCCCCCGATGCCGCATGCCTCACAATCGCTATGAATAATATCCTGCCAAAGATGTTCCGGGTCTAAAGCAGTAACATCTTTTACTAAAATACCATCCATTTCTTCAGCAGTTCGGGCACGATGGTAATGTGATAAATCCGAAGAACAGAGGATAACGATACGCTTTGTAGAACTGTAAATCGTTTCATAAAGTATATCTGCCAGGCGTTTTGCCACTGCAGGAATTTGATTACCAAACATAATAGGCAAGATTTTTGCCTTGGGGAAAAAGTAATTTAATATGGGCAGTTGAATTTCCATAGAATGCTCTTCCTGATGTAAAATGAGGGGGATATTTTGATCTGCTTCAGGAGCTATTTTGTTGTAAAGTTCTATATCCAAATCCAAAGTGCCTAAAGGATTTACATATTCTTGATAGGGAGAAACGCTGAAATCAAAAAAGTTTGCCTGATGGCTGGGATGAAGAATTATGAAACTATCAATATTTTCGTGGGAAATACTATGTAAACCCAAAGTAGCACATTCACCTGAATACATATAACCAGCATGAGGAAGAATAACTCCTAAAGCTCTTTCTGAAGAAAGAGGAGTTACAGCATTGCTTATCCAACCCTCTATCTGTCGCTTGATCTGTTGTTCAAACCGGGGATAGAAGGTTCCAGCATGCATAGGATTGCGAATCATTGTTCACCTCCTTGAAGAGGAAGATATATTATATAAGTTCCTGATTTTTTCTCTTCCGTAGTTAAATTTGCTGTCTGCCAATTTTCGCTATAGGAAGGGCTAATAACTGCAATTTTTTTATTAGGTAGAATTGACTGAACCCTACTGACAGTTCCGGAAAAATTACGGCTATGAAAATCACCGTTAAAATGGAGAACCCGGGCTTTGGGTTTCATTTTTAGGGCATTCACAATGCTTTCTGCCATAGTTTCATCTTTCAAACATTGAGCTTGATAAAGCCAATCCGGGTTATTATTCATCATCGGAGAATGCATATCTTCCAGAGTTGCCAGGAATGCCTTTTTATAGCTGTCATCAGGATAATCTATTTTATCGGGCAACCATTTTTTATCTTCTTCTGTCAATGTATCAGTAAAGTCAGGTCCTGTTCTTGCCATTTTACCGGCGATAGAACGAGGAATATTAGCAGCGATTACAGTCATTTTTTTCTGTTTGGCATATTCAATCAGGGGACGATAGTCATCTTGATAATTACTCCAGGGACGACTTTTAGCCAAAAATTCATCCTCACTAAGCCAACCTTCTATATAGGCATCCAAATCACTTTGGACATCGCGTTCAAACATTTCCAGAGAGAGAATCAGTTCTCTTTTTGTATCCAGCAGAGGAACAAGTTCTCTTTCCAGCTGATGGAGAGTAGCATTATCGTGAAATTCTCCGAAAAATATAATATCGTATTTTTCCAATCCTTTAGCCATTTGTTGCAATGTAAGAGTTTTACTATTGCGGGAATCCACAATACGATATTCATCTGCATTTAATATCGTTAAGTTCATTATTATGATCATAATTACTATGATATATTTCATTCTTACTTCCTTAATAGTTCTACTGATAATTTAAGCGAATTTTGTGTTTATTGCCATCAATAATTTTACGAAATTCCTTTTCTTGTTCAGCTGGAAGATTTAGTATAAAGCTAACTTCTTCAGACCATATCACTTGCTTTATTTCTCCTCCGATTGCCAGAAAAGAATGTTTTAGACATTCAAAAGAAGCATAATCACAAACAAGAGGAAAAGAAATTAGCAACTTTGCTTCTATTAGATTACTTTTCAGGATTGCTTGTTCAACTGCTTCAGAATAAGCAGCAATCAGTCCTTTTACACCTAATTTTATACCTCCAAAATAACGGGAAACAACAGCCAGAATATTTGTCAGGTCATTTCGCAAAAGTGTATTCAATATTGGTTTTCCAGCTGTTCCAGTTGGTTCTCCAGCATCTGAATAATAGATAATTTCTCTGTTTAAACCGTGAATATAGGCATAACAATTATGAGTGGCATCAGAAAAAAGCCGATAATGCTCATTCAAAATATCTTTAACTTCTTCTACATAGGGAAGAGGATACAACACTGCCACAAATCTGGAGCGCTTTATTTTTATTTCACTTTCTATCTTTTTTTCAATTGTATACAGCATTTTTTTTACTCCCGCACTTCAGCACTTTGAACTCCTGCACTTCAGCACTTTGTACTCCCGCACTTTATTTCACCTTCGGAAGGTCATTCCAGTGGGTTGTATAATGAGGTGAAAGTTTTGCTCGTTTCATTTTCCAGTCCTTTTTTATTCCGCTACTGGCATAAAAAAGAGTGTCCTGACCATAAGTTCTATTTAGTTTATCTATTGCTTCCATCAGTTTTTTGCGTTTATCATCCAGATAATTTGTGTCCATAAAGCTTAAGGGAACATCTTTTTCGGGAATAATATCAGCCAACATTACTCCGGCTTTTTTAAATTCAAAACCCGGTAAATATAAGTCATCCAGCAGGTTAAGAGCTGTTTTTATCAGTTCGGGAGTATAAGCAGTAGGGGGAAAGAGAGTTGTAGAAAGAGAATTGTTGTATTGAGGTCCTTCCTTAAAACGGTTTGTAGAAAGAAACACCATCAGCAATCCAGCCACACTTTTTTGTTTCCGCAATTTTTCTGCAGCCCGAGTAACATATTCAGAAATTGCCTCTTGCAAGTCATTAAGAGAGGAAACCTGTTTACCAAAAGAGCGGGAAGTGACAATACTTTTTTTGTTTGCAGGAGCTTCATCCAAATCAATGCAAGCATAGCCACGCAGTTCCAAAACGGTTTTTAAGCCCATACTTGTTAAATAATGCTCTATAAATTTATCCTCTGCATCCCTCAATTGGAGCGCTGTTTCAATTTTATGCTGTCTTAAAAATTTATCATATTGCCTTCCAATTCCCCAAACTTCAGAGACAGGTGTTTTTGCCAGTGCTTTGGCAATGCGTTCATCATCCAACAAACAAAGCGAACCTTGAAAAGCAGAATAGCGTTTGGCAAAATGATTGGCAACTTTAGCCAGCGTTTTGGTTTGGGAAATTCCCACCGAAACAGGAATTCCCGTCCACTGAAAAACCGTTCTTTTTATCTTTTTGCCAAAGTTCTCCAGGTCTCTATTTTTAAAGCCGTTTAACCCTAAAAATGCCTCATCAATACTGTATATTTCTACTTCCGGAGAAAACAGAGAAAGAACTTCCATCACTCTTGAGCTCATATCCGCGTAAAGAGCATAATTGGATGAAAGTAATGTTCCACCGTGTTTTTTAATCAATCCCTCATATTTAAATCCGGGTGCTCCCATAGGAATTTTCAGGTCTTTAATTTCTTGCGAGCGGGAAACGATGCAACCGTCATTATTAGATAAAACAGCTACCGGTTTATTATTTAATTTAGGATTGAAAACTCGTTCACAGGATACATAAAAATTGTTGCAATCCACCAGAGCAACAATGTTATCATTTTTTAAGCCGGTAGTATTCATTGTTTTCCTTTTTCTTCTGTTCTCTTTTTCTGTGTGTGACTTTATTCACTATTGCCTATTATTGTCAAGAAATGTAGTAAGGCAAGAGGGGGATTTTGTTTCCCGCAGATTACGCAAATTGCACGCAGATTTCACAAATAAAATATTGCACACGAATTTGAACGAATTTTAGAGGATTTTAATGGGTAGGGCGGAGAATGGAAATGAAGAAGATAAAATTCAGAATGTAAAATGAATTATGCTCGGTAAAAGGGTTAATATCTAAAAGGTTGAGATCTTAAAAAGCCCAAAGAGCAGACAACAAAAACTAAGGTCAAGGTAATGAATTTTCAGATTAGTAACTTGTCCCCATCAACTTCTTTTAAAAATGGCTAAAACCTCTTTATCCTTCACTTTCTGCCCTCTGCCAAAAGCTCGTCAGCGAAACTTTTATAGCGATGGTGGCGTAAGCCCCCGTTAAATTCTCCAATAAAAAGCCCCGACTTTTTTTCTTTCTCCAGTTTCCTTACAAAAAAAGCCCCTAAGGGCGACACAATGATAGCGATGGGTATGTAAACCCCTCCGGGAAAAAGCGATTTTATCGTAACGAATAGAGGTTAAAGGTAGTTGACCAGGAGGTCAAACTCTTTTTAAAAATCATTATAACTCCTAAATATTAATCTTAACCTCTATAGAACCTAAATAGATAACTAAATATTTTGTCCACCCTGAACTATATTTATGTAATTGCTTGTCATATAGATGATTAAGTAACGACTCCGTAACACTTCCGTAACACTTCCGTTGTCTCGTTACGGGGTTGTTACAGGTTGTTACTTTGTCATAAAATATTCAAGCAGGCAAGAATGCTACCTATCCTGATTATTCAGAAATAGGAATTATATCATATATTTGTTTATAAAAAAATCAATGGTTGAGAAAATCCGGGGAAATGGCAAAACAAAAAGCTCGGATTTTAACCCTGATAATAATTAAATAATAAAGAGAAAAAATCCTAAAAAATAGGGGTAGATGAAGAATATAAAAAAGGCAATTTATCCCTAAATGGAATAATTATCAGGCATAAAACGATAATTGTATTAGTGGATATAACTTCTATTGTTCTAATGTCGTTCCGCGAAAGCTGAATCCAGGTAATAATAAAAATAACTTATGCCTTTTCGCCGGGTTCAAAACCCGTCGTTAGTATCTGTCGCTCCTACGGAACTATTATTTATGATTTACAAATATGGATATCGTAATATTTCTCTATCTCCTTTTGTAGTTAAATGCCAATTTTTATTTTTGGAGGAGAAAAAAGATATTGTTTCTCTTTCTCGCTATTCCAGTTTGTGAAAGAAAAAAAACCGTCAGCGGGGGGTTGCTGACGGTTAGTGAGCTTTGGACTTTTGTTTCACATAAACAAGGAGGAGTTGATGATGAAGCGTTTTTGAATTTTAATCAAGTGCTTTCAGGAATGAAGGCACATCTGTTTTCAAAGGAGGAATGCGTGTAGGTTCATTCGCAGCTGGTTTAACTTCCTCTTTTGGTGTTGATTGGTTAATACTCAAACGGGCAAAGATATCTTCAATTTCGGCATCGGTATCTTTAGATTGGGTGTTAGCAGTGGCTGATTTTTCTCCGAATTCAGGCAATCCGGGGAAGTCAATGGTATGCTCTTTTTCTTCTTTTTCCAAGCCGGTAGCAATAATAGTAACCTGTATTCTGCCCGCCATAGCATCATCCAGAATGATGCCCATAATGATATTTGCGGCTTTGCCGGTTTCACTTACAATAACATTGGAGACCTCATCAAATTCACTCATTAAAATGTCATGACCGGCTGTGATATTTAACAATAATGACTGACAACCCTGTAAGCTGATATGGGATAAAAGAGGATTATCAATTGCGGCTCTGGCTGCGTTTATAGCTCTGTTTTCTCCTTCTGCAATTCCGCTGCCGATAAGAGCATAACCCATATTTTGCATAATAGCTTTCACATCGGCAAAATCTACATTGATAAGACCTGTAACATTGATAATGTCGCTAACCGCTCGGGCTGCTTCATAAAGAACAAATTCGGCTTTTTTAAATGCTTCCTTTAAAGTAAGGTTTGCATAGATTTCACAGAGTTTTTCGTTGGGAATAATCAGTAAAGTATCCACGAATTCTCGTAGATGTTTAATGCCGTAAATTGCATTTTCTGCTCTTTTTTTACCCTCAAAGGGGAAAGGAGAAGTTACAATTCCAAAAGTTAAAATTCCCATTTCACGAGCGATTTTAGCGATAATAGGTGAGGCACCGGTTCCTGTTCCACCCCCCATTCCTGCAGCAATAAAAACCATATCTGCCCCGTCCAGATGATTTTTAATATCCTCTTTGGATTCTTCTGCACTTCTGGCTCCAAGTTCAGGATTGGCACCGGTTCCTAATCCGCGGGTAAGTTTCTTTCCCAGTTGCAATTTCATATTGGCTTTACTTTTTGTAAGATCGCGGATATCGGTATTAGCTGCGATAAATTCCACACCGAATAAATTATTCTCAATCATAGTATTGAGTGCGTTTCCACCTGCTCCACCTACACCGATAATTTTAATGTTGGTTCCGATTTGGGCTGGTTTTTCGTCAAATTCAATCATCTTATCCCCCTTTAGGTAAAGTCCTTTAATATTTTTTTAACTTTATCTACGATTTTTTTTCCTTTTATGTTTGGCAGAGTAAAGCCCTTACTAACGGGTTCGTTATTTTTACCTGCCGCATAGTATAAAATTCCTACAACGGTTGCATAAGCGGGGTCTTCCAAACGGCTAATCATTCCGTTTAAACGGGAAAGGTCTGGTGTGGCAATTTTTACATGGAGATTGAATGCTTCGGATAAAACAACCTCTATGTTTTTCAGTTTGGCTGTTCCCCCGCAAAGAATGATACCCGAAGTTACCAGTTCCGGAGTGTAAAATTCCTTTGCTTTATTGTAACAAAGAGAAAGCATTTCTTCTACCCGGTGTTGAATAACATGGCTAACTAAAAATTTGGTTTTGCGGCTGGTAGAGCGTCCACTAATTCCTTCCACATCAATTTCTTCTGTTTGGTCAACGCTGCTGGCAAGAGCGTTTCCATATTCCACTTTGATATATTCTGCATTGCCTAAAGTGGTCTTAAGTCCAATTGCCAGGTCTTCTGTGATATTTTTTCCTGCCATCGGCAAAACGAGGATTTTTTCCAGGGAACCGCGATTATAAATAGATAGGTCACAAGTTCCACCTCCAATATCAAGAACTAAAGCTCCCAGCCGTCGTTCATCTTCACTTAAAACCGATTCGGAAATTGCAATATGATTTAAAATAAAATTTTCAGGATTGATTTCATAACCTGCCAGCTGAATGCACTTACTTAAATTGCGCAAAGGGGTAAGTTCGGCTAAAATAGTATAGACCTTGGCAATTAAATGAAATCCATTCATATTCACGGGATTGTGAATATCATCCTGATTATCAATTACAAAGTTATGCGGAATTCCGTGCAAAATGCGAAAACGCTCCAGACCTTTTTGAATCTTAACACTGTTTTTAGCATCATTGATAACCTGCTCTATATGTTCCTGAGTAATTTCTCCCGGTTCATTCGGTGTTTCAGAAGGAATGGAAATACGCCCGTCTCCAATTTGAGTGCGAATATGTTCTCCGGTAATGTTGCAATAAATATTATGAGCAGAGGTCTTTCCTTCTTTTTCCGCTGTAGAAATTGCTTTTGCTACACAACCGGAAAGTGCCTGAATATCTTTAACGATGCCACCTTCAATACCTTCGGAGGGATATTCACCTATACCTGAAATTTCCAGACGTCCATCTCCAACTTCATTGGCAATGATGCAACGAACATTGGAAGAACCGATGTCTAAAGCAGTTATGATTGATTGTTTCATTTATTACCTGCCTTAACTACAACCTGATTTTTATAGCGCAAATCCACAACGCTATTTTTGTTTATATTGCCATTTTCCTGAACAAACTGATAACGTGCAAGCTGTTTAGCTAAGTCCTCCTGAGCAGGAATAATGCGTGTACCTGTTTTCGCATCAATGATATTAACCGTCTTATCTATTAAATAATATTCCGAAATCTGGGGAAGAAAATCCGAGCTTCTTTGGTAATGCGTTTATGCAATTGTAATACCTGTTGCAATCCTGCATTTTTCAGTTTATGTCCAGGTTTTATTTGATGGTTACTTAAATAGGTGCTGTAAATTGGCATATCTTCTTTATAAATAGGGAATACTTCATCAAAACAACAGCTCTCGGAATCAATTGATGCAAATCACCTTCAATTGTTTTCAGTATATTGCCGCTTTGCGTTCATTGATTTCCAGTTTTATGGTTGAAGGTAAACGCTTATGTAATTTAACATCCTTTACCCGGGAAAGATTCATTACCTTATTTTTAATATCCTCTGCAGGAATTGCCAGTAAATTCATTCCAATATAGGGTTGGGTAATTTTGTAAATTAAAGTATCGGGAATTGCCTCGTTTCCAATAACAGATACTTTTTGTAAAGTGAAAAGGTCTATATGCGTAAGACCAAACCAGATACCCGTTCCCAAAAGCGCTACACCAATTAAGGCAAAAAGAAGAACAGGTAATAACGACTATTACCGCGACGCTTACGAGTACCTTTGTTTAGTTCCATAAGTTTATGTATCAAAGTCCTTTAGCTTACTAACGGTAAAATTTGAAAAACTGATTTCAGCTTTACAAGTTACTAATATTTTATTGCTTATGATTTGTGTCAACATAATTCTTCAATTGCCTTAAAATTTCTTCTCCATACTGCCAAATATTGCCTGCTCCCATAGTGATTAAAATATCTCCTTTCTTTAAGAAGAGCAAGGGTTTTGCTCACTATTTCGGAATTGGAGTTAATTAAATGGACATTATGATGTCCACTTTGAATTGCAGCATCAGCAATCAGTTTGGAACTAATTCCCGGAATAGGTTGTTCCCGTGCAGGATAAATTGGAGCCAAAATGAGGCAGTCACAAGAAAAGAAGGACTTTCCGAATTCCTCATAAAAATCACGGCCCTAGAGTATAAATGGGGTTGAAATAGAGCTACAATTCTCCTTTGGCGCTATCTTTAAAGCCCTCCAAAGTTGCTATAATTTCTGTAGGATGATGCGCATAATCATCATAAATGGTAATTCCACCTGCTTCACCCTTCAAATCAAATCTTCTGTAAACACCGCTGAATTTACCTAGCTCATCTTGGATAGCGGGAAAAGGGATATCCAATTCCAGACCGATGGATGCAGCCAGTAATGAATTTTGAATATTATGTTTACCGGTAACTTTCAAAGAAATGCGTCCCAGCTTATAATCCTTAAACAAAAGGTCGTAGGAAGAATTGAAACCCTGCATATCAATATCTTGCTTGCACATCTGCCTGACGAGAGAAACCGTAGGTAACTATTTTTTTATGAATAAAAGGTAAGATTGCCTGCACACCAGGATCATCCAAACAGGCAATAACACTGCCAAAGAAAGGAACTTTATTGGCATATTCTATAAAAGAGCTCTTAATTTCATCAAGATTACGGTAACAATCAAGATGGTCTGCATTCACATTAGTAATACCTGCAATACAAGGAGTTAGGTTAAAAACGAATGGTCATATTCATCCGCTTCTACTACGATATATTTTCCACTGCCCATCACATTGTTACTGCCAAAATTTTTCACTTTTCCCCCAACGATGATAGTTGGTTCCAAACCTGCACTTTCTAAAACAGAACCAGCCATAGAAGTGGAAGTTGTTTTGCCATGAGTTCCGGCAATTCCGATAGAAAAACTCATTCGGGTAATTTCAGCCAGCAATTCTGCTCTGCGGATAACAGGTATTTTCATTTCGTTGGCAGATATAATTTCCGGATTGTCATCATTTATAGCGCTGGATTTTACTACTACATTCGCATCGCCGATGTTTTCGGGGTTATGACCTTCAAAAATCTTTATGCCGAGGGATTCCAAATGAGTTGTAATATCCGATTTTTTAAGATCGGAGCCGGTAATTTCTAAACCCTGATTGTGCAGAAATTCAGCAATTCCGCTCATTCCGATACCTCCAATTCCGACAAAGTGTATTTTTCTGGTTCTTCCTAACATTCTTCCTCCTCTTTACTATTAAGATAGTTTAGAATGTACTCAATTATTTTTTGGGCTGCCTGATTGGGTGGAAGCGAAGCTAACTTATTCCGGTAATATTCCAGATTTTCAGTTATTTTTTTGATGTTTTCTACAAGGGAAAAGGGAGTTAATTTACTTTGTTCTAAAAGCACTGCAACTCCTTTTTCCTGTTGAGATAGAGCATTATAATACTGATGATTTTCAGCAGCTGTAGGCAGAGGAATAAGAATAGCCGGAAGACGATTTTCTTCCAGTTCTGCAATAGTCATAGCTCCTGCTCGCGTAATAGCTAAACTGCATTGGGAAAGCATTTTGGGCAGGTCAGGCGAAAAAGCAAAAATATAAACACCTTCCCTTCCCTGATGTTTGGCAGAAAAACGCTCGTAACTTATTTTTCCCGTTTGCCAAATAATTTGATAGCCCAAAGATAATATATCCGAAATTGCCTGATTGACAACTGTGTTTATAGCAACAGAACCCTGACTTCCTCCGCTAACTATAAGCGTTGGTTTATCGTTTTTCAAGCCCAAAGAGCTAAGTTCAAAAGGTTTCTGATCCTTGTTTGTTATCTGTCTAAGCGGTATTCCATAGTTTACCAATTTTGCACGGCTTAAATATTTCCTGCTGTTTTCAAAGGAAATGAAAATAGTGTTAATCCATTTTGCCATTTTACGGGTTACCAAGCCGGGGTAACTATTACTTTCATGGAAGAACAAAGGGATTTTTAATAAGGCAGCAGATATGGCTACAGGACCAGCTACAAAACCACCGGTGCAGATAACTGCCTGCGGTTTTTCTTTTTTCATAATGTTTACAGCAGTAATAACACTGCTTAACAAATAAAAGGGAACCAGCATATTCTCCGGTTTTAAGGAACGATGTAATTTCTGCACTTTAATCTGCCGAAAGGGATAACCTGCCGAAGCACAAAGCGTTTCTTCAATGCTTTGGCGATTACCTAAAAAAAGGACATTATGCTTATACCTTACCAATTCATCAGCCAGTGCCAATGCAGGAGTAATGTGACCTCCTGTTCCGCCTGCACCAAAAATGAATTTCATACATATCTCCGCTGAGCACTGATATTTAGAAGCATTCCTAAAGCGATAGAATCAATAAGTAAAGCCGATCCACCATAACTTATAAAAGGTAAAGTATTTCCTGTTGGCGGTAAAATGGACATTGCTACTCCGGTGTTGACTAACACATTGCAAAAGATATTCATTGCCAAGCCCACACCTAAAAACCTTAAAAATCGGTTTTCTTGTGAATTTGCCATCCGGAAACAACGGAAAAAGAGAAAACAATGTAAACCAAAAACAATTAGGGCTCCAATAAAACCCCATTCTTCTCCAATTACAGTATAAACATAATCTGTTCTGGCTTCGGGAAGATAATAATGTTTTGCCCTTCCTTTTGCCATACCGGTTCCAATAAGACCTCCACTGGAAAGAGCGGTTAAACTTTCTTTCACTTGATAATCACTATCCTCAATTTTGATTTCACCTTTGGGTCTTAAGAATAAGCAGAACTTCTTGTAAGTAGTTAAACGTCCTTTTCTATAATCCGCTCCATTAGCTAAAATCAATGTGCCAGCTATGATACCTATTAGAGCTATCGTGATCAGAACCCGTTTCTTAGCTCCTGCATAAATAAGCATTCCATATAGGGTTAATCCACTTATAATCAGTGTACTTAAATGATGTTCCATAATAATAAGGAGGAAAGTTATACCTGTAATTACAATTAAAGCGAAGAAATTAGTAACAAACTTTAGCGGTGAAGAAGATAAAAGTTCTTCGTTCTTTTTATCTAATATATGGGCAAAATAGAAGACCAATGCCAAACGCGCCAAAACACTTGGCTGGAAATTAATAAAGCCCAAATTGAGTTGACGAGTAGCACCCTTAACAGTGTT
>JAXGIH010000049.1:0-13565 GCA_040770845.1 Cloacimonas sp. (SeqCode) | reverse complement strand
CTCACATACGGATCCAGAGTCCGCTGTCCTACCATTAGACGACATCCCAATGCGTTTTATATTTTGGCTGGGCAGGAAGGATTCGAACCCTCGGATGGCAGGACCAAAACCTGCTGCCTTACCACTTGGCGACTGCCCAGCAATTTTTTTATAAGTGGCGGAGAGGCAGGGATTTGAACCCTGGGTGGACTTTTAATCCACACACGCTTAGCAGGCGTGCACCTTAAGCCAACTCGGTCACCTCTCCCGTTATTTTTTCTACCTTATTTTTCTGGCGGAGGATGAGGGATTCGAACCCCCAAGGGCATAACCCGGCGGTTTTCAAGACCGCTGCCTTACCAATTAGGACTAATCCTCCCTCTATATTTTATCCTTGAAATTTTATAAGGGGTTTCTGTCAAGCCCTTTCTTGCCAGTTCAAGGAAGTTAGAAAATTGTATCTTTACGGAGAAGGAGAAGAGTGTTCATTATTTTTATCACCTTTCTGCCAAAGAGGAATTTGACAGACCACTGCTTTTTCCTGACAGCAAAAATAAGCACAGGATAAAAGGAAAATATGAATAATGAAGAATATAAGGCACTGGATGAATTTGAGCTGGAGCCCGAAAATTGGGAACAAGCCGAAAGAACTGAAAAAACGGCTTTTTTAGCTGCTTTGGCAAATTCAAGAGAAACAGACAAAGACATCAAGGAATCGTTAAACGAACTGGAACGCCTGGCTGAAACGGCTGGAATTCAGGTTTTGGGAACTTATCATCAAAGAAGAAATGCTCCCGAAAGAGGAACCTATTTTGGCAAAGGGTTTTTGACTGATTTAAGCCGAAAAATGATGCAGGCACAGGCAGACATCCTAATCGTTAATGATGAACTGGGTCCTTCTCAGGCATATAATATTGAAAGGGACTATCAAATAAAGGTTATGGACCGCACCGAGGTCATTTTAGATATCTTTCATAAACATGCCAAAACGCGGGAAGCCAAACTGCAGGTTCATCTTGCTGAACTGGAATATCAATTGCCACGCTTAAAAAGAATGTGGGAACATTTTGATAAAGAACGCGGTGGAGTGAGAAATACTGGCGGCACTGCTACAAGAGGAATGGGTGAAAAACAAATTGAAATAGACAGACGCCTGATTAAAGATAAAATCCGAAAAATCAACAAAGCAATAGAAACCATCCAGCACCAAAAAGAGACACAACGCAAGCAACGCGAAAAAGCAAAAAAGATTTGTTTAGTGGGCTATACAAATGCCGGTAAATCAACACTTTTTAACCAGTTAACTAATGCCGGTGTGCTGGTTGAAGATAAACTTTTTGCCACCCTGGATTCCACTTCCAGACAGCTGAAACTTTCTACAGGAAATCCGGTTGTGCTATCGGATACGGTAGGTTTTATTTCCAAACTGCCTCATCATTTGATTGCTTCTTTCAAGGCAACTTTAATGGAAGTGCAGGATGCCAATTTACTATTGCATATTGTAGATGTTTCCGATGAGCGCTTTGAATATTATATCCAGCAGGTGAATTCGGTTTTGCAACAAATTGGAGCTGAAACAATTCCGCAGATTTTGGTCTTCAATAAAATAGACAATGTGGATTCCATATTGGTGTCTCTGTTGGAAAGCCGTTTTCCGGAAGGAGTGTTTATTTCCGCTATTCAAGGCATAAATATAGACAAATTGCTTGCCAAAATGGAAGAAATTCTTTTAGGAAACAGAATATTACAACTAAAAATTCCTTACGAGAAAACGGCTCTGGTTTCTAAGATGCACGATATTGCAGAAATTATAAGTGAGGACTATAAAGAGGATGGAATCTATCTGAAAGTGGAAATCAGCAGGGATGACAGGTTTTTGGTTGAGGATTATGTGCTGGAAAATGAAGAAGGAAAAAATTGAGGTGTTGTTAAAATAGGGGATTATAATAAAAAAAACCGTGTTAATCCGTAAAATCAGTTAAATCCTTGTTGCTAATAGGTCGTAAGGATTTTGGTTAAGAGCAAATAGCAGAAAGCATCTAAACCTTCTCCACCTTTTTTACCCAAATTGGGCAGTAAAAATAATGGTTAATATTTTTTCCTAATCATTAAGCTTATATTTTAGTAAAAAATCCCTTAAGCAATGAAAGTTAGATAACGATAGGTTTTAACCCTGCAAAAAGATATCGCTATGAAAGAGAAAGAGTTCTTGTAAGAATGACAGATATTATGGTGGAAGTTTAACCTCTGGGCAGAAAAAGTTAAATTTATATTTAGATTGCCGCATTCTGTTTCACCATAAATAGAGGACATATATTTTTCAGAGTGCTACAAACTCTTTGGCAAAACGGAAGTTGCTAACCTATTTTCCTCAATTGTCTTATTCGGGTTTAACTATCAAAAAATGTTCTTCCCAATAGTATTATCGAGCATTGCTTACCCATTGCTAATGGCATTAGTAATAGGTAAGCAATGGGTAAGCAATGCTCCTAGCGATGAAAATATAACAAATTATAATATAGTAAATTAGCAAAATAATTACGTGTTTTGATGATGGGCAATTCCAGAAAATAAAGAAAATTGAGTTGTTGTGCTAAAATAGGGATTATTATAAAATAATCAGTGTTAATTCGTAAAATCAGTTAAATTCATATTGATAATAGGTAGTCACGAGGCATAAGCGCCGTAAAAGTTATTTCTGAAGCCGAAGTTTTGAAAGCAATCTTTTCGATGACTCCTGACTTAAATTTTTACGAGGGGTTTACAAGATATCAACCTTTCCGAAATCTCAACCTCTCTACATCATTGTGTCGCCCTGGGCTTTCGGCAAAGAGCAAAGTGCGAAGAGCAGAGAGTGTTTTCCTATTTTTTAACGATATTTACGCCACCTTCGCTATCATTGTATCGCCCTTCGGGGCTTTTAATATCTCAACCTTCTAAACCCTCAAACCTCTCAACCTTCAACTTTTTTTGTTATCAGAAGGTATTAACTCCTTTCAGGGATAATCAGTTCTGCTTCAGTAGCTTGCACTACATCATCAATGGTAAGTCCTTCGGCAATTTCGCGTAAATAAAGTCCCTCGCGGCAAACTTCTATTACAGCCATATCGGTAATAATGAGGTTTACCTTCCCTTTAGCGGTAAGCGGCAGCGCATTTTTTCAGGATTTTGGAGTTGCCATATTTATCACAGTGTTCCATTGCCACGATAACTTTTTTTGCTCCAGTCACCAAATCCATAGCCCCATTCCGGGAACCATTTTTCCGGGAATTAGCCAATTAGCTAAATTCCCTTCCTGATCAACTTGCAGGGCACCTAAAACAGTGGCATCAATATGACTCCCGCGAATTATGGCAAAAGAGGTAGCAGAATCAAAAAAGCTTGCTCCCGGAATACAGGTTATGTATCCACCTCCGGCATTGATCATATCTTTATCTTCCTGTCCTTCAGGAGGTTTAGGACCGGCACCTAAAAGTCCGTTTTCGGACTGGAAAATAACATTAATCCCTTCAGGAATGTGATTTGCAGCTTCAGTAGGTAAACCAATGCCCAAATTTACATAATCGCCATCTTTGAACTCTTTAGCAATGCGTGCTCCGATCATAGCTCGTTTATCTAATGCCATCTTAATTCTCCTTTGCTAAAACAAGATAATTTACAAAAACGCCTGGAGTTATTACTTCCTCAGGGTCCAGTTCGCCAATTTCCACAATTTCATCAACTTCCGCGATGGTAATTTTACCTGCCATAGCCATAATAGGATTGCTGTTACGGGCTGTTTTGCGGTAAGTTAAGTTTCCTAATTTATCGGCTTTATGAGCTTTAATGAGAGCAAAATCGCTGGGAATAGCAGTTTCCAGAAGATAATTTCCGTCCACAGTGATAATTTGTTTCCCTTCAGCCACAATTGTCCCCAGTCCTGTGGGAGTTAAAATACCCCCTAAACCGGCTCCAAAAGCGCGAACTCTTTCCATAAGCGTCCCTTGTGGAACAAGTTCAATATCAATTTCACCGGCATTCATTTGTGCCTGAATTGCCTTATTTGTTCCCATATGCGAGACCTGCGCGCTTTTAACCATTTTGTTTACAATAAGTTTACCCACACCTCTGTCTTCCCAGTCGGAAGCAATAACGATTATGTGGAGGTCTTTATTTCCGTTTTCTACCATTGCGTCAATGATTTTCTCCGGAGCTCCGACAGCTAAAAAACCGCCAATGGCAAGACGGTTTCCGGGTTTAATCATTGCAGCTGCCTCTGCGGCACTAATAATTTGTACCATTATAACTCCTTATATACTTTCTAATTATCTTTATAACATATCAAACAGCAGGTTCTGAATTGCGGGACTATCACTCACGGGCTCAACAATATGAGAATAATTATCAAAGAAGACCTTGCCATACTCAGGATCAAACTGAATTCCTGCATTATTAATCACTTCCTGTCTGGCAGATTTGGCATCCAGATTTTCGCGGTAAGCTCTTTTACTGGTCATAGCATCATAAGCATCTGCAATAGTAACAATTCTGGCTAAAGGAGAAATTTGGTTACCGGTTAAGCCATAAGGATAGCCCTTTCCGTTAAACCATTCGTGGTGTTGGAGAATTATTTCATACACGGGAGTTGGCAATCCAATGGGGCGAATAATTTTAGCACCGATAACCGGATGCTGTTTTACCATTTCATATTCACTGGAGGTTAAAGACCCTTTTTTATTGAGAAGGGTGTCGTAAATGCCAATTTTGCCTAAATCATGAAGGATAGCACCTATTCTTAAAAGTTTAAGGTCTTCCGCATCCAGCCCGATAATTTTACCCAGCATAATGCTTAAGACAGTAACTCTTTCGGAATGCCCACGAATATAAACATCATTGGCTTCCATTGCATTAACCATTGCTGATATGAATAGTATTTAAATAATTCTTTTCCAGTTGACATTGGGCAATATAGAGTCTTTCGCTCTTTTTTCCCCCAGTTCTTCCAGATTTAAGCGATACATTTCATTTTGGAGAAGAAGGGAATTTTTCTGTAATGCCTGTTTAACTGAAATATGTAAATCGGATAGTTCAAAGGGTTTATGGAGTAAATATCAAATACACCTAACTGAACGCAGAGGTATTTTGTCTCCGGGTTTGTTTTACCCGTTATCAGAATAACAGGATATTAGGATTCAGTTTATTGATATATTCCAAAAGCTGAAATCCGGAAAGATTGGGCATTCCGATATCGGAAATAATCATTGGTAAATATTGCTTTCCAGCAATTTTAATGCTTCCTGAATCACTGCAGGTAGTTATCCTACAGGGAAAATCCTTTTTGTAAGCCCATTCGATAATCCAGAATAGCTAAATCGTCATCTACAATCAGAATTTGTTTTTTTAAGTTATCCATATTCGGTGCCTTTATAAAAATGATTTTTGCCCTGCCTAAAGCCCAATCGGTTTTAAGCAACGGCATCATTGTTTTCAGGTTTGTTCAATTTCGCCTAAGCGACTAAGATACATTCTGCTCAATTTCCGAGGGAACTGTAAGCAGCAATTGACTTGGGATTTTGTAGCAGATTCAGCCAAGGTATCATATAATGAAGGATTTAGCAAAAGGGGCATTCTTTCGCAAGGGCTGAATAAAATCATTGGCAGAAGTAGTAATTGCTCCCCAAAGAAGGAATATAACTGCCGTCGGGCCCATACCAGGCATCATAAACTCCGGCAAGATAAAGCAAATTATCCCCTTTTGCCTTAATAAAAAGGGTTGCTTATCTGTTTTACGCCACTCATAAAATCCATTGGCAGGAATTAAACATCGCCTGCGCAAAAAAGATGTCTTAAAACTCGGTTTTTCTAAAGATAAGTTACCGCACGACACTAGTGCCTGTTCCGAATTTTTTTTAGTTCGGTGGTGCCGAACAAATCACCGAAAAAACCCAGATAACGCCAATCTTGGCAACTACAGCAGCCACAATATTTGTTGGAGCTACATTATAGTTCAATTCCAGCTGCTCTGAGCCTTAATTTTTAGTTCCTCTGTCATCTTTTTCAGGTCTTGGATATTTAATAACCTTGCAAAACGGTTCAATAATATCAAGCTTCTCCTTATTGGTTGACAATATTTCTGAAAGCCATTTTAGTCAATAACTTTTTTTAATTGCTTACAGCTATTGATTTATATTACAGGAGACAGAATGCAAAATAGGGATATAGACACTGTGATGGAACGCCTAAAAAAACACTTTTACAGCGTGAAAACGCCCGTAGTTGACTCATTCAAATTAAAACCGAAGACCCTTTCAAAGTGCTTGTAACTACCATTCTTGAGCGCCAGAAACTAAAGATGAAACTACAGCGAAAAAGTAGCAGAAAAATTATTCCCAAAAGTCCAAAAGATAGAAGACCTGGAAATACTCCTTGGTTGAATCTCGGATGCAACTTATCACCCCGGTTGGTTTTCATAGAGTAAAAGCCAAATATTTGAAGGAATTGCCTAAAGTGCTGAAAGAAAGTTTAACGGAAAAATACCCGAAGAAATAGACGATTTATTGGAACTTTCCCCTGAGTTGGAAGAAAAACGGCAAACCTGGTTCAAAAGGTAGCTTTTCAAAAAACCTGCCATCTGTGTGGATGTCTGAGGTACACTTTGTAATCGTTGGGGCTATCTGACAAAACACCCTTTGAAACGGAAATGACCCTGCGCCAAAAAGTTGCCGGAAAAATACTGGCTGAATTTCAATTCCTATTTGGTTGCTTTGGACAAAATCTGTAGCACTCCTCGCAAACCCAAATGTGAAATCTGCCCTGTAGCAGAATTTTGCAAGCGGGTTGGAGTATAAAAAATCCTCTCCCAAATTTCACCGATTACACAGATAAAACAGGTTAGGGATGAACAAGCCGGCGGATTTTGGGATGATGAGTTGTATGGCTTCCTGCTTGCCCAGGAATTACAATGGAAGCAGGACACAATAAAAAACAGAAGGAAAGAAATCAGTTGCGGATTTTTTTAACGATAACCTTATTACCTTCAATACCTTCAACAACAACCTTGGCTCCAAGTTCCACTGCCTTATTTTCTACCTCAATAGCAGGCCATTCTTCTCCTCCGGATTTTTACATAACCTCTTTTCCTTCGGCAGGAATTTCTTTGGTGACAGCTTTATTCTGCCCTTTTTAAGGCATAAACATTGGTATTTCCACCTGTTGGATAAAAGCTTTTTGCCCAGCTTACGCATAAAGAAAAGAAATAAAACTGGCGAACCGCAAAAATAAGAATCTGCAGAGGAACACTATTACCTAAAACAGGTATCAAAGAAAGCAGAAGTTATGATAGCCCCTCTATCCCAAGGAAATAAAGAAAAGCAGGATCAAAGATTTCAATAATGATAAACCCGATTCCTAACATCATCCATATCTGCCAAGGCAGTTTCATCTATTGCTTTCCTTCGCTGGATTGTTCAGTGTCTTCATCTTCGGATACAGGGGTGCAGTAGGCTTATCTTTATAAATGCGTTTAATTTTCCGCTTCCATGACTGGCACCATAGCGATTGTAATAACGACTGTAATAGCGACCATAACCACTATAGTTGTATGGTTTCGCCTAAACCTCCACCTCCAGAACTTTACTCCTAAAGGAAAGGAAATAACAAACGAGTTCCATAATAAGCCAGAACTGCTCCCACAGCAAAATAATAAGCCAACTGAAGAAATTGAGAGCTAAAGATTTAATGGTTACTTCTATGGTATTGGTTTTTTGTTGTGGAACCAAAGTAATAAAAAGAAGAACATTATTTGATTCCTTCAGTTTATCCAAATTGGAACGCGTGCTCTGGATCAGGAATGTAATTCTTCTTGCGCCTGTTTTGAGTATCGGTAGGAAACGGACATTATTTAGCTCTGCCTGTTCTCTTTCATAACTCTGTAAGCGGACAAGTTCAATTTTCATAATCAATATTCACCAAAGCAGTATCAATTTGTTCTGTTTGAGAGTTCACTGAACCAAAACTGCGTAATTTTTCTACAATAATAGGGAGGTCTTTTTGGGGAACACTAAAAATATAAGCACCAAAAGAGCCCTCACTTTGCTTTCTAATCTGTTTCGTAGAATGTTCGCTGATGATTTTTTCAATTTCGGTTTTGGCTTTGGCTACATTCGGAGAAGAAAATGATATTTGAGCTTTATTGAGAAATTTGAGGTCCCGATATTCATTTTGAGCCGGCTTAAAATTGTAGGTCTCGTGTTTTCCGGCTTTATTTTGCCACTGGACAATTGAGGCAGCTATCGCAAGGAATACTATAAAGATAGCTATTCCTCTAACTCTGCGTTTTTCTCTTTTCTTCACATTAACCTCTTATGTTTATGTCTTTTAATATTTCTGCAGCATGTTCCAGAGCTTTGGCAGTTAAGGTTCCGGAAAGCATTCTGGCTATTTCCTGCAAGCGTTGTTCAGCTTCCACTTTGCGTATATTCACAAAACTTTTCTCACCTTGAGTAAATTTTTCTATTACCAAATGTTTTTCGGCTCTTCCTGCAATCTGAGCCAGGTGTGTAATACAAAGCACCTGTTGCCTTTCAGCCAGTTTGGCAATAAAATCAGCTACTATAGCAGCTGTTTTTCCCCCAATTCCTGATTCTATTTCATCCAAAATAATCAGTTTGGGTTCCAAGCGGTCTGCCAGCACTTTTTTAATAGCCAGCAAAATTCTGGATAATTCACCTCCGCTGACAACTGCAGATAAGGGTTTAATTCAAAACCCGGATTAGCGGAAAAGAATTCCACATATCCTGACCGTTTCTGAAACAAGCAGATAAATAATCAGAAATTACAAAATTATCCTCAGCTTTTTTGTCAATCCTAATTTTTAATATTCCCTCGGGAATACTTAAGGCACGGATATTCTCCTGCAATTCCTTACTAAGTTCTACAGCGGATTTTTGTCTTTTGCGAGAAAGTTCCTCTCCTTTTTTCCTTAATTCGGCAAAGTTCTTTTCCAAGTGTTTTTCCAATTCTGCAATTGACTTTTCGTTATCGGCAAAAGCGGCAATTTGAGCAGACCTTTCGGCAAAAAGATTGAGCAGTTCTTCAATGCTGCGAACCTTATGTTTATGCACCAGAGAATTGATCAAATCCAGGCGAGCTTGAATATCCTGCAGATGTTGTGGTTCAAAGGAAATATTATCTTTGGAGCGGGAAAGATTGAGGGATGCTTCTTGCAGGTTTTCCAATGCCTGTTGCATATTGTTTACAGCATATCCGATTTCGGGATTAAGGTGTTCATAATGTTTCAGTTTGCTCAAGTAACCGCTGATTATATCAAAGACGCTGTTTTCCTGCTCTAAAAGTTCTGCAGTAATTTGGTTATATAGTTCAGTTATTTCCAAGGTATGGGAAAGCAGTTCATATTCATTTTGCAGTTCTACATCTTCATTTATGCGTAGTTTGGCATTTTCCAGTTCTTCATATTGAAAGCGATAGAGTTCATTTATTTCTTTTTGTCTTTCTGCTTCTTTTTTCAGTTCATCCAGTTTTTTCAGCCCTGCTTTCAATTCTCTGTATAAATTGGCAAATTCCTCTCTAATGCTTGTCGAATCAGCATAAGCATCCAATAAATCAAGTTGATAGGAAGGAGAAAGCAAACGCTGTTGATCCCTTTGATGATGAAAATCAATGAGATAACTTTTCAATTCTTTCAGTAAGCTTACTCCTACTTTGCGTCCATTTAAATAATAGCCGGATTTGCCGTTAGGACTTATTTCCCGTGCCAAGATTAACTCTTCCTCTGTTTCTATTCCGCTTTGTGCAAGGAATTTATTCAGTTCTTCTGCGTCTTTAAGATTATAGCTAACTTCCAGATAGATGGGCTGTTCTTTATCAAATGCTTCAATACCTGCCAGGTTATCCCCGAAAATTAAAGAAATTGAACCTGCTACAACTGATTTACCGGCTCCCGTTTCTCCACTGATAACGGCTAAGCCCTTATCCAAAGATAAGCGCATTTCTGGAACCAGAAGATACTCCTTTGGCGTAAAATGGATAACATTACTTGCCCAAATTGAGTTTCCTGCGCAGGATTTGATAGGAAAGTCCGATTGAAAGCTTGATGAAGGAAACGCGCTCGGAGCAGTTACAAAACCTCATCACCTTCTTGAATGGTCTGTGAATTTTGACCGTCAATTTGTAACATCGCTGGTTGACTTAAGCCATAAACCTTCATCGCCAAGCGTTCCGTTGCTGGAAAAACCATAGGTCTGATAGCTAAAATATGAGGATTGAGCGGAGCAAGAACAATTGCCTTCATTTCTGGAGCTAAAATCGGACCTCCTGCTGCAAGTGAATAGGCAGTTGAACCGGTAGGAGTAGCTGCTATAACTCCATCACAACGGGTATCAAATACATAGCGTCCACTGGCTTTAATCCGAATATGAATTAAGCCCGGACTTTCCGCTTTATAAATAACAGCATCATTTAATGCCAATGCTTCATAGATAATTTTTCCCTCCCTTTTCAGATGGCATTCTATTAACATTCTGTGCAGTAAACGTTATTTCCCCTGTTTTAAATTCTGAATGGAAGAGGCAATTTCAGGAAGCACACTTTCGGAAAGGAAACCCAAATAGCCAAGATTGATTCCTAAAATCGGAGCTCCGGTTAACAGAGCCAAGTCCTTCGCTTTTAAGATCGTGCCATCGCCTCCAAAAACCAGAATACAATCAATATGTTTACTGTTTACCGGTTTAGGTAAGGGTTTAAACAGTTCTTTAGGTAAATCGGGAATGGATTCTATACTGAAGAAATTGATGTCGGAATCGTTCCTTAATTTTTCCAGCAAGTTATAGATGCTTTTTTTGTCACTGAAGGCAGGATTGATATAAACCGCAAAGTTTTGCATTATAAACTCGCATACAGATATTGATAGCTATCGTAGCGTTCATAAGGAATAATTCCTTCTTCCATCGCTTCCAAAACGGCACAGCCATCTTCATTAATATGACGGCAATCGCTAAATTTACATTTACTATACAGGCGTTCAAAACCGGGGAAGACCTTAGGAATATGTTCTTTATCTTCACTATGCAAAGTGATGGTTTTAATTCCTGGAGTATCTAAAAGATGACCTCCAAAACTCCAGGGAATTAATATTGATTGTGAAGTAGTATGTTTTCCTTTTTCATTGCGGTCGCTAACTTCTGCTGTAGGAAGGTTTAAGGAGGGTTCCAAATAGTTTATTAGCGAGGTCTTTCCGGTTCCGGAATGCCCTGTAAACACTGAATCTTTATTTTTCAACAATTCCTTCAATTCCTGCATACCGGTTCCGTTAATTGCAGAAGTACAAATAAGAGGATAGCCCATTGCTTCATAATAAGCAGTTTGTTCTTTTAGTTCTTGTTCATCTTCCAGCAGGTCTATTTTGTTGATAACGATGATGGGTTTCAATTTCTGGATGGCAACTATACAAAGGTAGCGGTCTATAAGTCCTGCCTTAAATCTTGGTTTTCTCCAGGAAGAGGTAATAATTACCTGATCTATATTGGCAGCCAGAATAATCTCTTTTTGAAAACTCCCTGTTCCGTAACGAATTAAAGCGGAACGACGGGGCAGAATTTTTTCAATGCGTCTATCTGAATTATTGGCAACATCTACGGAAACAAAATCTCCTACGGCAGCAATTGTATGGCTTTGATACAAGAACTGTTTCAGTCGTCCGCTCATTTTAGCTGTTACCAGTTCACCGTTAATTTCTACAATATAGCGGTAGTTGCTTTTAATTTCCATAATTCTGCCCTGCACCAATTTAAGCCCTTCCTTATAGGACTGGTTTGCTTTTGTGCTGATGCGTGATGCCTTAAATTCTGCCTTTTCTTTAATCTCATCCAGGATTTCAATATCTGGCAGATGGACATTTTTTATTTTGCCTGTCCAGCGTTTTGTTTTCTTTTTATCTTTTTGTTTCATTTCCCTCCAGGGCAAAAGGGGGTCTATCTAAGCGCGGGAGTTATAGCATCAAAGAGGTCTGCGGCTTCTTTCACTTTGGTTTCCGAACCGAAAACAGCATAGTGATTTTTGCTCATAACCGCTTCAATCAGTTCGGCATAGTTTCTCATATCTTCTATTTTAGCGGAAAGCACTTCATCTCTAATTTGCTGTCTATCTTCAAAAGTGAAACCGGTGATATAATCCTCATCCGCTTTATCTCCTATTCCTTCAGGAGTTAAAGGAAAATCCAAAGACGAAATTTCACCGATGATATATTTATCAAATTCCCGCTTATCACAATCAAAATTCCTTAAGAACTCGGGAATGGTGTTATAGACCTCCAGGGTTTCTCTTAAGTTAGGATCGCGATAGGAAACAAAGTATAAATAACCGCCAAGGGTAAAATCACTCATATTTCCGTAAGCGCCACCTTTCACGCGAAGTTCCTGATACAGATAACTACTCCGCAGAATGTTATTTAGAACCACAAGTTTACCGCTGTAGGAAAAGCCCTTACCGGAAAAAGTTACCGCCTTTGGCACAGAATTGAACTTGCACCACAGACATAATGCAACGTTGAATTGCCGCACAGCAAAATGACTTTCTACGGGTGCAAATGCCTCGGTAGAAACATTATCGGCAAAGGTTCCCAGTTTTTCTATGGCAGAAGGTATTATATCTGCATCTGCCGTAATGCTGATAATCATATTATGAGTAGTAAAGAAGGTCTTTTTAATCCAGTTCAGTTCCTCCATTATTTCATCAATGGCAGAATCCATATTGCTCACCAGGTCACAAAGGAAATGATAGTAACCCAGTCCATTAGTTATATCTATCCAATGATATATTTGAGAAAGGGGTTTTAGCATTCTTTGAATGGCAATTGTGTGTCCTCTGAAGGATAACATTGCTTCACTTTTGGCTTTTAATTCTGCCAGTAGTTTTTTTAAGCGTTCTGGTTCATCAAAAAGCGGCTTTAGGGCAAAATCGGAAGCAAGCTCCATTAGTTTACCGAATTTGTTTTTAACTGCTTTCCCGCGTAAAAGGATCTTGGGTAAAATATCATCCGGGGTTTGGTAACTATTATAAAGAGCTATATCCAAATAAATTCCACCGGTATTACTATCAATTTCCGTAGAGCGTTTTGCATAGCTGTAATTTTCACTGTTCATCCATTCCACCAGTTGAGTGTAAAGCTTAATCCAGGGCAGGTCTTCTTCTTCTGCATGGGCAAGGTCAAAGTAGGATTTGAAATAGACAATACCGTTGGTGTTTGCGGGATGTTTCAGCAGTTTAATATCGTTCCAGATGTCTTCTTCGGTAGGATAGTGTTTTGCCTCAGGATTGAGGTCACTTAAGGAAAGCATAGGTATTTTTTCCAGATTTTCCTTGGTTTCGGGTTCCTGCTGCCATTGAATCAGTTTTTTGTTGAATTCAATTAGTTTGGCAATTTCTTTTTTGGTCATTTTCTTTTTCAGAGCAGCTAATTTTTCCGCGGTTTCCTGTTCCATTTTCTGAATCAAACCTGGGACGGGAACAAAAGTAATTTGGCTGGAGTGTTTATTATTCAGGATTGCTTTTTCTATAAGTTCTTCAAAATAGGGTTCTTTCAGTCCTTTGCG
>JAXGIH010000048.1:0-13763 GCA_040770845.1 Cloacimonas sp. (SeqCode) | reverse complement strand
CGGCATTCGCTTTTTCCACTTTTTAGCTGATAATCTTTATATCTGGCGGGTAATGGCTTTCCCGACATTAATTTTAGTACCACTTTAAGGTTTTGGATATTCCGATATTTCTTGTAATCTCTCTCAAATTGAGAAGTATAACCGATTTCGAGCAAATCGACTCTCTAAAGAATTCAGGAAGCCATCAATATTACTATAAACCGATAGTTTTTCCGGATGTTTTGGTTCCATATTTATTTCCTCATTTTTGGTAAGAGTTAATGTATTTCATTTGTTTCACTTCTTTGTTTATGTCAAGCTCAAATTTTGAAGAAGCGAATGAACGGTTATTCCATTCAGAGACAGTAGATTTATTATAGTTACCGATACCTCCAAAACAAAAACTTTGAACTCGTGCACTGTGAACTCCTGCACTGTGAACAAAGCTATCACACTTTCCTAAATTTCCATCTTCCTAATCTATCCTTCTCAACTTTCACTATCTTACTCTTTTTTTCTTAGTTCCGTATCATTTATAATGATATAATGCCTGTTTCACGCTTGTAGCGGATTCGGAAAGAGTAAAATAGTCTTTATTTTTCGCATCCCAGCAGATAGCTTCTCCCTGAGGCTCAGTTATATAAGGCAGAGATTTTAAAATTTGGGAGAGGGTAATGATGCTTTTATCGTCTCGTTTGGTTTTATACCTATATATACTTGTATAAGTCTTAATTATTAGTAGTTTTCCATTATCACTCAGATCAGCTGCAGTAACCCAAGATAAAAGGCAAAGAACAAATTCTCTCAGCAGTGCTTATGTTCTGAAATTGAAAGGATAGGCAATCCGATATAGACCCACCTGCTCTTCTCTTGCTAATTAAATAAATATCTCCAGTTTTAGGTTCCAAGAAAATAGCTTCTGCATCGCGATGTCCGTCTTCATACTGTATTTCTATAGTATCAACCTGGCTGCTTTGAATAATTTTATCGTTATTAGCAATTAAGGGTTCCTTGAACCCTGTAAATATACACAGAATTGTATTTAGCGTTATTATCACCAATATCAGCAATATAAATATAGCTTTTCCCAGTATGCTTAAGGGGTCTTTGGCAACAGCGATATCTTCCCAGTCGCGGTTTTGCACGCCTTTTAAAGTAAGAGTAGAAAGCAATTGTCCCTCTGTGTTCAGAGCATAAATTTCGGCTTTATTCCCGGAATCGTTATGACTCCAAAGCACCTGTTTGTTTTGGATACTAAGATCAATACCTGATGCTTCATTCAGGACATCGGTTTGTAACACAATTTCTTTAGGGGGTCTATGTGCCAAAGCAAAAAGAGCAATAGCAGTTACCAGAATGAGAATAATAATTAACTTTTTAAGCATTTATACCTCTTAAACTATCGGAAGGTTGATGTTCCTATCAACCAACCGACAGGAATGTTGTTTTTTTTAAAAAGAGGGGAAGATTTATAAGCCGGATTCTGTTCTTGCGGTTTCCCGAAAGTGATGTTCATCCATCTTGGCTGTTCTTCACAAAACAGCTCCAGCTGCCTACCCGAAAGCGATGCGGGCAACATCATAGCTTTCCTATTTGGCATTGCACCGGATAAGGCATTCCTGGCTATCTCTGTTACCAAAGATACCGGTGGTCTCTTACACCACCATTTCACCCTTGCCATTTCTGAAAAACAAAAATGACGGTTTATTTCTGTGGAGCTTGCTCTGCATTACTGCAGCTTCCCGTTAGGAAGTATCCTGCCCTATGGTGTCCGGACTTTCCTCTGCAATTTATTTGCAGTGAACATCAAATCTTCCCTCTTTAAATAATAATTCAAAACTGCGAAAAAACAAATTTCCCATAACCAGGGGCAAAATTAGTTGGAAGCATCTTCCGAATTATCTTCAAAGCGGTTCATCAAAATGCGACCGCAATTTTCACAATAGATAATTTTGCGGCGCAACTGAAGTTCTATTCTCATTTGTTGACGAATCACAAATCCGCAGGCACCACAGGAACCATTACGATTGTAAGCAACTGCTTGATTATTTTTATGTTTAATCATATTGCCATAGTGTTTAACCACCGGAACGGGTAAGGTGCGTGCCAGGTCATTTCTTTTAGTGCGAACTTGTTCAATTTTGGTTTCCAGGGAAGCAATCTGTTCTCTTAAATCGGTTTCTTTTTCTTTTTTTCGGGTTTCAGCTTTTTCCAGTTCAGCTTTGGCAGAGGCGATCTTTTCTTTAATTTCGTTTTCCTGGTCCATCAGTTCCAAAAGGTTGGATTCCAGATCGGAGATTTTATCTTTGATATAGGCACTTTCGCTGTTTAATGCTTTATATTCTTTGTTGTTTTTGATTTCTGCCAGTTGGTTGGTATATTTTTTGTGTTGTTCCTGCAATTGTTTTATATCCATTTCCAGGGTACGCTGTTTTTTATTAATTTCTGCCCTTTGGGTTTCCGCCTCAAGAAGGTTGGCTGTTGCTTGTTCTACGCTTTCAATAATTTCGTTAAGTTGTTTGGGCAGTTCTTTTTGTAAAACCCTATAGCGGCCAATTTCATCATCCAGGGTTTGCATTTTGGCTAAAGTTTTCAGTTGTTCTTCCATAGTTTACTCCTTAAATAACAAACTGATATCCAGTGACTTATAAGAATGAGTGAGAGCTCCGGAAGAAATAAATTGCACTCCTGTTTCGGCAAAAGAACGAATGTTTTCTTCTGTAATGCCTCCTGAAACCTCAAATTCCAGAATATCTTTATATTTTTTAACTGCCTTTCTTATTTGCGCAGGAGTCATATTATCCAGCATAACTCTATCCACTTTAGCTTTAGCTGCTTCGTCAACTTCTTTTAGATTTGTAACTTCCACTTCAATTTTATAACTGGTATTATGTTTACGGATGCGATTTACTGCTTCCGTGATAGAGCCACAGGCACGAATATGATTTTCTTTAATCAACACCATATCAAATAAGCCAAAACGGTGATTATAGCCACCTCCTACGCGGACAGCATATTTTTCCAGGGAACGCAAAAGAGGAGTTGTTTTACGGGTATCCAAAAGTTTTACATTTGTTCCTTCCAGCAAGGAAACGAATTTTGCCGTTTTAGTGGCAATTCCGGAAAGCCGTTGCAGAAAGTTTAAGGCAGTCCTTTCACCTTGTAAAATGGAAGAAGGACGCCCTTCCAGGCGCATAATTTCTTCATTGGGCATAATTTTATCGCCATCTTTGTTATAGAGAACGATTTTCAGTTCCGGATCAACCATCCGAAAAACGAGGCGTGCAACATCTACTCCTGCCAAGACACCTTCTTCTTTCGGAATAATGTAAGCAATATTATTTTGGGGTTCCAAATCCAGATAGCGGGTAGTTATATCTCCACTTCCGATATCTTCTTCCAGACCTTTACGGATTATTTCATCAATAAACACGCTACCTCCAAGGCAAAAAAAAAGCATCTGCGTTTTGCAAATGCTTTTTTTCTATTGTATGTTCAATCTTGTCAGGTTGGCATAATTTCTTGTTTTGGTAACACATATAACTATCTTCCTCTTATTTATTCACTTCTATTTTGTTTCCTTGCAATCTGTCAAGACAAAATATTCTTTTGCTCTTACTTTTTTGGCTTGACGAAAATCTGCCTCAGGGATTTTAGGGTTTTAAATATAAATCGGTGCAGGGAATTCCGACTTGCTAAAGCTGATAAAATCAGTTATTGTAAGTATAGATTTGATATTTTCTGAAACGGAATTAGGCAAGCAGGGAAAATGTAATAAAAACTTAGGGGGCCTATAGCTCAGTTGGTAGAGCTACCGGCTCATAACCGGTTGGTCGGGGGTTCGAGTCCCTCTGGGCCCACCATTTTTTCTCCCGTTTTTTATAAGTATAAACAGACAAGAGGAAGGTTAAATGAAAATCCAAATTGTGGTTATCTGCTTAGTGCTGATAACTATACCCCTTGCTGCTACAAAATATGCGGGAGAAATTTTCGCTATAAGTCCTGGGGTTCTCTCTACAGCAATGGGTTCTACAGGGCTTACTTATGAGAGCAGTTTTTCTGCAGGATGGTGGAATCCTGCCCTTTTAGCTTTGAATCCTGAAAGCGGAATAGAGCTTATGCGTTGTGAGCATTTTGAGGGTCTAATGGCGCAAAATCAATTAAGCTTAATTATCGGCTCTAATACTAAGACCTCTTTTACGCTCAATCACTTAGCTATAGATAAAATAAAATTAACCAAACTGGAAAACCCCGATGACAGTTTAAGTAACGAAAACCGTCCTGTCGTTTGGAAAACCATTAGCAATCAGGACTTTATTCTTTATGCAGGTTTGGCGAGACAGCTTAAGAAAACACTCTATTTGGGAATTTCACCCAAGCTGGCATACAGGTCTTTGGCAGAGAACAGCGGTTATGCTTTTGGAGCTGATCTTGGAATGTTTTGGCAGATAAATAAACAAGCAAATTTGGGAGTAAACCTCAGAGATTTTTTCAGCACTCAAGTTCTTTGGGAAGGGGGAGAGAATGAAACTGTTATTCCCAATCTGGATTTGGAATTGAGCTATGATTTTTCTCCCATAAAGAATATTCCTGTTCATCTTGCCGTGCGGAGTGAAATTTTACTGGAAAACAGAGAAGCAACCGTGGAAACGGGTGATTTAAGCGCCGATTTCCACGCCGGAATTGCAGTTCAGCCAATTTCCAATTTGTGTTTACTTGCCGGATACGATATTGATTGTTTCACTGCCGGAATCGGGGTTTCCTATAAGCGCTTAGGGTTAAATTATGCCTTCCGTAATGGTTCGGAGGACGATTTGGGCTATTCTCAAAGGATTTCTGTTTCTTATCAATGGTAAAGAAATCAATTGCTCTTTTAGGAGCAACAGGTTCAATTGGAACCTCCGCTTTAGCAGTGGCTGAAGAGCAGAATGTTTCAATTGTTTTGGCTACGGCTCAGAAAAATTATTCTTCTCTTTTGCAAAAAGCTTATCAACATCATATTCCCTGTCTGATTTTTACAGGAATAGAAGATAAGGAATTGCAAACCAAGCTGAAAAGTGAAAATCCTGACAAAAGGATATATTTTGGCGAAGCAGAATTGCTAAAGGCAATTGCGAATGAGAATTACGATATTGCTTTAAATGCAATAGCCGGTTCGGCAGGACTCCGCTATAGTTATGCTATCTTACAAAACAATAAAACACTGGCTTTGGCAAATAAAGAATCCCTAATTATGGGAGGACATATTTTAACCAAAATGCTTGCGGGCAAGCCAATTTTGCCTGTAGATAGCGAACTTAGCGCTCTTTTTCAGGCAATTGGAAATCATCCTGCAGAAGAAATCAGATTTTTGCACCTTACTGCTTCCGGAGGTATTTTCCGTGACCTGCCTTTTGAGGATTTTAACCAAATATCACATAAAGCAGGCACTAAAAAATCCGAACTGGACAATGGGAACTAAAAGTTACTTTGGATTCGGCAACGATGTTTAATAAAGCACTGGAAGCGATGGAAACGCATTGGTTATTCAATCAGCCCTATTCAAAAATCAAGGCAGTAATCCATCCGCAATCAATCATTCATTCTCTGGGAATTATTGACGGTTCTTTTTAGCTCAAATGAGCAAGCCGGATATGAAATTGCCGATTTTGATGCTCTTTCCTATCCTCAAAGGGTTGAATCGAACTTGTGAAAACGGATTTATCGTCTCTTCCACCTTTAACCTTTCAGGAAATTGACCCGCAACGCTATCCTTTATTTTATTTAGGTTTGGAAACAGCTAAAGCAGGAGGAATTTATCCCACCGTTATCAATTCTGCAGTGGAAGCGGTTTCTGTCCTCTTTTTGCAGAATAAAATTCCCTATCTGGAAATGTTTGATTTGGTTAAAAAGGTATTGGATGAACAGGAACCTATTCCTTGATCCCGATCTGGAAACCATTCTGCAAATCAATGCTCAGACCTATCAAAAAGTCCTGCAGCAAAAAGAATAGACAGATGGCCGATATACGAGAACTGCTTTTCTCGTAACACATTGCTTGTTTTGACTTTCAATTTTGCTTCTGCCATTTCATTATACGGTTGTTACTCATTACTTTTCTTGCAACTGCATTTTGGCTATTTTACTAACTTCAAAATTGAGAGTTAAAACAAGAACAAAGAACACAACCAACCAAACTACAACTATTTCAAGAACAACACAGTAACGAATGAACTCTTCATTTGTACGGTAACAATAAAAGAGTGAAGTTCTTTTTATACCGATGGAAAGGATGCTCTGCAATAAAAAAATAGGTTACCAGCATCTCCCATTGAAATGAAGTTTTGTTTTAACTCTAAACCGAGCTTCAGCTTTGCCAGGAAAAGGCAAGGGACAAAATATCTTGTTGCCTTACAAATCCCGTTTCAACACAAAAAAGGATCGGAGTAGAGAAAAAAAAGCACGAGAGCATATAAAAAAAACATTTATATACCAGGATATTGGGAATTTTGTAACAGAGATGTTGAAATTGTATTTGACAGAAAACATTGGTGTAATTATAAGAGAATTTGTGTGAGTAGTGTTTATTAAAGAAAGGATATGTTAAATTGAAAACGCCAAAAGTTTATATTAATCCAGCTATCTTAGAGTGGGGTATTACCAGAGCCGGTATTCCATTGGAAAAAGTGGAGAAAAAGTTTCCTAATATTAATCTCTGGATAGCTAAACAAGAAAGACCAACCTTAAAGCAACTGGAAGATTTATCCACTACTTTACATATTCCTTTTGGTTATTTTTTTTTAGAAAATCCCCCTATTGAACAAATACCCATACCCTTATTTAGAACTAAAAAAGAAATTCAAAATAACCAATTCAGTCCTGAATTTATTGATACCCTATATGATATGCAGCGCAGGCAAATCTGGCTGAAAGAATATCTAATAGATAATCGCTATGAAAAATTGCCTTTTATTGGCTCTTGCAATATAAATGATGATCCTGCTCAAGTTTCTACTCAAATTAGGGAAAAACTGGGTATCCAGGATGATTGGGCAAGTATTTTTTCTACTTGGGAAGAGACATTAGCTTTCTTACGAGATAAAGTTCAAGAAATAGGAATTATGTTTGAAAAAAACGGAGTGGTAAAAAACAATACACATCGTCCGCTTAATGTTAACGAATTCCGCGGTTTTGTTTTAGTAGATGACTTTGCACCTCTGATATTTGTAAATAATGCCGATTGTAAAGCAGCTCAAATGTTTACTATAGCTCATGAATTAGCTCATTTATGGATTGGAGAAAGCGCTGCTTTTGATTTGAGAGAAATGCAACCTGCTCAAGATGCTAAAGAGATTTTTTGTGATAAAGTAGCTGCTGAATTTCTGGTTCCTGCCAGGTTACTGCAAGAAATTGAATTTGATGTAAACTCTGAATATGTTTTTATTTCCTTAAGCAAAATATTTAAGGTCAGTGAGATTGTTATAGCACGAAGATTATTGGACTGTGGTTATATTGACAAAAAGGATTTTTCTCTTTTTATGACGGGTATTGTAAAAGACAAATGGCACAAATTAAGGGGGGAGGTGATTATTATCGTACTCAAAGTTTGAGAGTGGGCAAATATTTCCTCCAATTTGTAGTTCAAGCGCTAAATGAAGGAGTTTTTACAATATACTGATCTTATCGACTTACTGGACTTTATGGTAGGACATTTGATAACTGTGTAGACAAGCTATTGGGGAATATGTGATATTGGATAATCTGGTTTATGTTTTAGATGCCAATGTTTTATAACAGCTCATAGAACTTATTACTCTTTTGATATTGCTCCTGGATTTTGGAAAGCACTGCTTAAATATGCAGAAAGTGGTAAGATAATAAGTATTGATAAGGTTGAAAATGAATTATACAAAGGTCATGATCCAAAAAATTCCAAAATGCCCGATAAATTAGCAATTTGGGCAAAGGAAAAATTTAAACCGTATTTCAAATCAACAGCGACAGAAGATGTTATTAAAGAATATAAAGAAATTGTTCAATGGGTGTCAGAAAATAATTATTACAGTCAAGCCGTAAAAAATGAATTTGCTTCGTCTGATCTTTCTGACAGCTGGCTGAGGGTGGCTTTTGCCAAAGCCCAGAGCAAATGTTTGATGACAGAAAAGGCTCAAGTAAGACCAAGGCAAAAGTTCCTGACTACAATTTATGCGAGCAGTTTAATGTTCCTTATGTTGATACTTTTCAAATGCTACGCCGTTTGGGCATCATTCTAAACTGAAAAAGTTGAGAGAAGATTCAAGTTTTGTTTTAACCCTAAACCGGACTTTACAGCGGAAATTTTTTTACAGAGAAATGATGCTATTGTTGCTTTAAAAATATAGTTGCAAACAGAAAATAAACCGGTTTAAGGTAAAAACAAAACAGAGGAGAATCGGTTTAAGGTTAAAACAAGAATCTATATTCTCCTGCAAACCCCACTCATCGTTTTCTCCTTACAATTCACCCACCCACAACCCATCCTTTACTATGGGTTGAGGATGAGTGGAAGTTGGGTTACAAGTATGCAACCGGTAACAAACAGAGAAGGTAAAGGAAAATTAGTTGTTATTGCACGGGAATAATCCTTTCCACAATGGGTGCCAAGGTTAAAGGCAATTCTTAAAATTCCGTTGATATAGGTAATTTTAGGGTTATCCTTATCAATGTTCAAATCCGGAAAGAATATCTTCCGGTCAAACCTTCCGGTTTCAATCTCCATATTATAGTAGCAAACGGTTGTATTGGAATTGGGGAAACCCTATTTCCGCTAATTGCGAGGTATTCGGGAGAAATGGAAACGCTTATTTCATCCTTTTCTACTCCAGCCAGTTCGGCAATCACAATCCACTCTGTATCTGTTTGAAAGACATCACATTTGGGATGCCAAGCATCGTCTATATGGCATTTTCAATGGAAACAGGGACTAGTTAAGGCAGAAACCTCTCCCAGCAATTTAAGCATTTCTCGTTGAATTCCAACGATGTTGGAAAATATTTTTTCACGCATAGCAAAACTCCGTTTTTGTTTAATACTCGCTGCGTTCTCTAAAAGTCCATACTATTTCTTTATCGGGAGCGATATCAATGCTGAAAATAACTTTATCCGTTACTATCTATAGTGTATTTATAATCGGCTTCAAAATGCGGGTATTAGGTGAAGTTGGTGAGTTACTTTAATGGTTTTGTTTTTATTAAATTATTCATAAAGTTATTTGGATGAGGCGTTCGGTGATATATTTGGAGATTTGTGTTTGTTCTTTCAAGCGGGTAGAGGCAATTAGGTCAAAAGCAGTTCCGGTATTGATAGAACCTCTTCATTTCTGGAAGTGTGGTTAATACTGTCCTCACCTATAAAATTCCAGGTTGCCATCGCTATCTTGTTTATATACCTTGATAATCCCTTTGGGAAGAGGCATTCCAGCACCGTTTTCTGCAGTATTTTTGAATTTGATGATACTTTTAACATTAGCAGCATAGGTGGGATATTGATATTCAGCATAAGCTTTAATGTTTTTGGGAGGATAAAGTTCCAGTTGTTTTGTTTGATTATTGGCAAAGGAGACCTTTTGGTCTAAAGTATATAAATGAAAGTCGTGAAATGCCTTTTCTTCAAAGGAAGGAGCAGCAGATTCTGGTGCCATACCTGTATCATAACTGATTAAACTGCCTCTTTTTCCATAATATCCAGAATAAACCCGGTTGATGTCTCCCGCAATAAGCTTTAGCATTACATCGTTAAATGCTTTGCCGGAAGTGTTATTGATGGTTACCCAGGAATTAAATTGTAAGGTTTTCGTCCCAAACCGTGTTATGAGTAACATCCCAGCTTAAGCCACCCATAAATAAGACATTTGAACAGGATATTTTTGCTTTTAGAAGCAATTATGCTCCAATGCAAAGTTGGTTTTGTGTAAAAATTATCTGGCAATTCAGCCAACTGAATCCACACGAGTTTCGCTTTCGGAAATTACCAATAAGCGTTCAGTTCCTTTTTCAATAATACCTATGCTGTTGTCACTATAAAACTTGAGAATACCGGTTAATCTGGATTGGTCTTTCGTGATAATTTAAGAACCTCCTATCCAGATATTTAGCCATAATCACCATTTTCAGCTAAATCGTATTCAAAATTCTGCTCCGCTATGCGAATTCCATTTCCAGTAACAATTACGGATGAAGGGTCAATTCTACTGGTTATATCGCTAAAATTGATATCCTGGCGTCCATTTTCCAGCTCCAGCTCAAAACGGCTGCGAACTAAAGAAGATCATTATTGTAAATTGTTAACCAGTCCTCTGCTAATAAAGGTGACAAACAGCAGAAGGATAATGACTACTTGAAAGTTCTTCATTATATCTCCTTGTAAAATTTGAATCCTATATAACAAGCTAATTTTTTTACCTTTTATGTCAAGGAGAAATGAAGGAATTAGAAAATGAAAGATGAAGGTTGAAAATTGTGGTTCTTCCGGTATCTGAACCACAACTGACTTGCACTGAGCACTATTTCCTGTCGTTATTTCTAATCCATCACGATATTGTGTGCGTGGTTTCACCTTTTCACTTTTTTCACCATTCACCCGTTCAATCGCTAATCTGAAGAAATAGATTGATAGAAATAGAAATAATGATTAAGATGTTTTATATAATATAAGGAAGAAGATAGTAAGCATCAATATTGGTTTTGGGAAGTATGTGGGGTGATGAAGGAAAAGCTAAAATAGTTGATTATTAGCTTCTTCAGCAGATTATGTTGTGCGTTTTCAAAAGGTGGAAGTAATGCCGGTCATACTATTGTAAGTGGTGGAAAAAATATGTGTTACATACTATTCCGTCAGGAACACTTAATACGACAAATGCCTTATTGGAGCAGGTGTTTTAATTGATCCACCGGCAGTTATTGAGGAAATAAAAACACTGGAACAAGCGGAATTCGCTTTAAAAATCGTCTTCTTATTGACCTTCGGGCTGGAATCGTTTTGCCACTTCATAAACAAATAGACCTGGAAATTGAAACTAAACGCAGAGAGATACCAAATTGACGCTTAGCAAAGGAATTGGTCACTTTGGTGATCTTACTGCCAGATATGGAATTAGAATGGAAGACCTGGCAAACCCCATTACTTTAAAATATCGTATTAAGCAATTATATGGTTACCATCATATTGGAATAGGTAAACAGGACTTGGATATCCTGGTGGAAAAACGCATAAAGATTGGAAATACTTGAAAAAATATGTTGGCGATGTGGAAATCTTGCTTAATAATATTGCCGTTGAAGAAAAACAATTCTCTTTGAAGGAAATCGAGAACTTTGGATTTAACTTTTGGCACTTATCCTTATGTAACTTCCTCCAGAGTAATGACTGATGGCGTTGGAATTGGAACAGGATTTTCAGCCAGGCGGTTGAATAAGGTTTTAGGTGTTTATAAGGCATACGCTACCAGAGTGGGAATAGAGTCGGCTTTCCCACAGAAATGATTTATGAAGAAGAAGTTGATTATATTCGGAAGATAGGAAATGAATATGGTTCTACAACAGGAAGACCCCGAAGGAATTGGCTGGTTTGATGCTGTAGCAGGAAAATTTTCTGCGGATAAATGCTTTGGATAATGCAGTTCTCACTTGCCTTGATGTTCTAACCGGCATAGAAGAATTAAAAATCTGCACCGGTTACAAATACGAAGGGAAAATTCACTGTTCTCTGGATTTGAATGAATTACAATTAATTCTTTCCGAACCTGTATATGAGACATTTGACGGCTGGGATACAGACATCAGCAACTGCAAAAATATCAATAAGTTGCCTTTGACAGCCCGACTTTACATTAAAGCCATAGAAGATCATATTCAAACTCCTATTTCGCTTGTATCGGTAGGTAAAGAAAGGCATCAAACAATTGAAATTAAACCCCAGTAGAGGTAAGGAAAGATGATTAAACGCTTGTTCTTTACTGCTGTCTTTTGTCTGCTGGCTATTTTTTTGCTGGCTCAAGCTGATTCCTTATATCTTTTGCTTCCTCAATTCAGCAATCCTTTTTATGATACCTTCAGTCGGAATTATATCGGCTCAACTTCTGCAGGAAGAGGTTATACGGGTGTTTCAGTTTTAGGTGGTTTAGATAATGCTCTTTTAAATCCTGCTTCCGTTTTACCCGATTCAGCTAAGTTTTTCATTGAAATGAATATTAAACCATCCTTGGAGGCAGAGGGTTATCCCCTTTATGCCAATTACACTTCTCCTTTTCCTTTGGGGCTTTTGGGTTTAAGTTTTGCCGTGGAGAACAAATTTTCCCTTGGTGTGCTTTACAATTTGCCTAAATCCATTACCCTTGATGATTATTCCTTTTTTATCAATCAGGGAGCAGATTTAATTCAGCGTTTTCCTGTTTATAATCTTCATCAGGCAACTGCTCTTATTGCTTTTCATAACGGACCTCTGCATTTGGGTTTGGATATACATAATCAATTACATTATATTGATGACCCTATCTATTTAAGAAGTTACGAACGTATTAGGGATTCCAAATATCATTTACGCATTCAACCTGGAATTATTTATCAGTTTGGTCCTGCCAATATTGGCTTTAGTATGATGCCTGCTACCAAATTTGGCTGGAATTTGAAATGTGCAAACTACGATTTTATTATGCCTCTTTGGCTGACAGGGGGAATTGAATTTGTAAAACCGGAATTCACAATTGCTACAGAAGCTGAATGGGAACAAACAAGCGATATTTGTGATAGTTTTAATGATCGTTTTACTTTCAAAGCCGGTTTGGAAAAAATGAGCGATAAATTAGTTTACCGTCTTGGCTATCATTTTACTTCCAATGTTTACAGCGGTATGATTCGTTTGGCTCAAAATGTTGTTAATCCTGATACCAGTTATGTCTGGAATACAGTTCCGCAGGCAGTTTTCATTGAAGATAATGCACAACATTCTTTAACTGCGGGCTTAAGTTATCGTTTTAAAAATGGTATATTTAATCTCTCTGCGATGCAAGTTATTTTGGGAGATGTGAATAAAACCCAGATAAATGTCTCCCTTTGTTTCTATTTAAATTATATATTCCGGAAGAGGGAAATTCATCTAAATGAATAAACCAGCAGTAGAAATTCGCAGAATTGACTCCTACGATTTACCTGTTATAGAAGAGGCAGTAGCCGATTTCTTCAAGGAAATAAAAAGCCCTAAAATAAATCATAGTAAAAGGGTATTAATTAAACCCAATGCCTTGGGAGCTTATCCTCCCGAAAGAGCAGTAACTACACATCCTATAGTGCTGGAAGCAATTATTCGTTATTTTCTGGACAGGAAAAAAGAGATTTGGTTTGGTGATAGTCCAGGTAATTCTGTTGCTTTTGAAACTGTCTGGCAAACCTGCGGATTTTCTTCTCTGGCAGAAAAATATCATCTTAAAGTAGTTAATTTTTCTACTTTGGGCTTCCGGGAATTAAGCTATAAAGATAAGAAAATAAAGATAAGTGAAGCTCTCTTCCAATGTGGAATAATTATCAATGTGGGCAAATATAAGACCCATCAATTGACTGCTTTCACTGGTGCCTTGAAAAATCTTTACGGTTTTGTGCCTGGATTGGTGAAAAGTGAATATCATCGTTTATATCCCGATACTAATAGTTTTGCTGAGCTGCTTACAGCTTTATATGCTGTAATTGGTAACCGGATAACTTACAGCATAATTGATGGTATAATGGGTATGGATGGTAACGGACCTTCTGCAGGCAAGCCACATCATTTTGGAC
>JAXGIH010000047.1:0-13977 GCA_040770845.1 Cloacimonas sp. (SeqCode) | reverse complement strand
CATTTTCCATTTTCCGGCAGCTGGTTTTCCACATATATAATGCTTTATAGATACTTTCAATACCCAAGGCAGGCAACGGACTTTTAGTTCCTCCTAAAATTTTGGCTCCGTAGAGAAAGATAATTTTATCTATCAATTCCTCTTTGAGAAATGCTTCCGCTATTCCGCTGCCTGTTTCCAGCAGAACGCTGTAATAATTCATTTTATATAATAAATTTAAGACCTCATGTAAGTTAAAGTGTCCGTCTTTAGTTTCCAGAGCTTCAATTTTTACCCCTTTTTGTCTTAAAATATCTGCTTTATCTGTTTGCAGATTATCAGGCGAGGTAATAATCATTCCTGGAAATTTAGCAGAGATACTTACAAAATAGGAAAGCACAGGTATTTTAAGATAAGGGTCTAAAACAACTCTCAGTGGTTGTTTGTAATTTCCCGGGAGCCGCACATTCAGTCGTGGATCATCAAAAAGGATGGTCATTATTCCGGTTAAAACCACATCGTTTTCACTGCGTAATTGATGGGCATATTCCCGGGCTTTTTTTCCGGTTATCCAGTGTGCCGTGCCATCTTCAGCGGCATATTTTCCATCCAGCGTAAGGGCTGTTTTCAAAGTTACGAAGGGTCTTTCTTTCTGTATATAACAAAGGTAACATTCCAGCTGGGTTCTTATTTTTTCTTCCAAAAAGCCGTAATGAACATCAATTCCCGCCTCTTTCAACATCGCAATCCCTTTGCCTTTAACCAAAGGATTGGGATCATAAATTCCAATATAGACCTCTTTAATTCCAGCTGCAATTATAGCATTTGTGCAAGGCGGGGTTTTTCCGTAATGGGAACAGGGTTCCAAGGTTACAAATAAAGTGGCTCCTTTAGCTCTTTTTCCCGCTTTTTTAAGTGCCTGAATTTCCGAATGATCGCTTCCATATTCTAATGTCCAACCCTCACTTATCACCTGATTATTTTTCACGATAACAGAACCGACAAAGGGATTGGGAGAACATTTACCTCTGGCTTTTTCTGCAACTTTAATTGCTCGTTGCATATATTGTTTTATTTGGGCATCGGTCATTGCAGTTTCTCCAAATTTTTCCTGGCATATTCAAAAGCAGGATATTTTTTTTCAATTTCCTGCCAAAGTTCTTTTGCTTTTTCCGTTTCTCCGTTTCCGGCATAAGCAGCGGCAAGATTATTCAGCACATTGGGGTCATCCGGTTGTAAAATCTTCAGTTCTTCCAGCCAGATTTTTGCCTGTTCATAATCCCCTTTCACAAAATAATGGGCGCTTAAATGTAAATAGGGCTCGGTCCAGCTATTATCAAGAGCAATGGCATTAAAGAAATCCACCGCCGCTTGCTCTCTTTGTTTTACCAATTGCCAGTATAAAGCGCGATAGTAATAGAGATCGGGACTATCGGGATAAATTTTCAAGCTGCTGTTTATCAGTTCCCAAACTTTAGCGTCATCAGCTTTGCCAAGTGCTTCTGCTATAGCTGTATATATCTGATTTTGTTTAAAATATGCTTGCGGACTGCCTGCTATATTTTGTCTGATTTTCCAGCTGCCGGTTATATTACTCAGCACCAAAGTCCAGTCAGTTTTATGATTTAATTCCATATAAACGAGAGCGCTTATTCCATCTTCACCCAATCCGCTGTATAAAATACTGTAAGTGGAAACCTTACCCAGCTGGGGAATGGCTTGAATCAGTTCTGTATAGCGTTCTGCCAAATCCTCCATAGAGCTCTGATTGATACTATATTGTCGTAATTCATTCCATTTCAGTTGAATAAGGGTTTTCATCCATTTTCCTACACAGTCCTCCGGGTCTTCTTTTTTCTCGGCAGGGGTGAAAGACAAATCTAACTTTTTCAGCAGATAATCCATTGGAAAATATACCGGATACTGAAATCCACTCAACCAGGCAAGCATTTCCTGCGGGTTTTCAGCAGCTGCTTTTTCGGGAGTTTTATTTTGCAGGAAAGGATTTTCTCTACCCGTCCAAAGGTCTATATGGCATTTTATAGCATTTTCTGCTTCAGCGAGAATCGGCTTTAAAGGAAGGAAACGGTTTTGATCTTCTTTTGTGAGCATAATCATAATTTTCCGACAGTGTATCACAGCGTTTCATTACAACATTGCCAGCAAATGCTTTTCTGCAGGACATACTCTAATTGCCCGTTCCGTATAACGAAAAGATGACACGAGCTTTTGAATAATTTAAGCATTTACTGCCTCTCTAAAAGGAGGCATTTTACGCTTGAAACTTGAATTATCCATCATTTGCACCTTTAACGATTATTTCTTCCGCTACTCTGGCTTTTCTCCTCCTGTTAAATATTTCAGGACGCTATCTAAAACAGGATAACTGATCCCCAGCTCGGATTCATCGCTTTGACCTGACCATAAATCAGCTGTAGGTGTTTTATTGATAACTCTTTTCGGGCAAGCATAATTCCCTTGCCAGTTCCCAAACCTCAGTTTTATAAAGATGTGCCATTGGTTCAAAAGCACAGGCAGAATCTCCGAATTGAGTGAAATAACCGACTAAAAGTTCACTTCTATTGCTCGTTCCGATTACTAAAGCGTTGTGTTTTGCCGCCTGGTCATAAAGGATATTCATTCGGATTCGTGCCATCCAATTCCCTTTGCGTAAAGGACTTGCCTCCGGAGCATATTTTTTAAAATAACTCTCCGTAAGTTCATCTATATTTATGGTTTGCATAGAAATATCTAAACATTCTGCCACTAAAAAAGCATCTTTAACGCTTTCCGGATTGCTTTCCCGGGAAGGTAAACAAAAGGCAAATAAATGCTCTCTGCCAATTGCTTGAACAGCTAAAGCGGATACCAGAGCTGAATCAACGCCACCGGAAAGACCTATCACGAGATTTTCAAATCTGCTTTTCCGGCAGTAATCCCGAATAAAATTGCTTATCCTCTCTCTTTCTTTTTTATAATTCATTGTGATTTTCGCTTCCTTCCATTTATCTATTACTTTTTTATCATTATCTTTTTTTCTCTTTTTTCCGTCAAGCAAATTCTCTTTTGGGGTTATTTCTCTAACTTAACATAACAAATTGCCCTACAAACAATTGCTACTTCTTCCTTAATAGCATTGCTTACCCATTGCTTACCCATTACGGATGGCATTAGCAATGAGTCCGTATTGCTAAGACAATGCTATTGGGAAAGGGAAAAATGAAAAAAGAATGATGTGAGAGCAGAAGCAGTGTGATTATCAAAATTGAGTTTCTTCAAAGTGAAATTAGCAAAAATCAGATTCTTTCAAGTGAGGTTTATCAAAAGTAAGTTGGCAAAAATCGATTCTTTCAAGTGAGTTTATCAATCAGATATTAAAAGTAAAAGTTGTAAGTAAGTATTTTAAAACAGATTATTAAAAAATCATTAAAACATCTTATCTCTTTTGTTAAGAATAGTTCATGGGAACAATAGATATTAACAACGGGTTTCAACCAGTGAAAGGAAATGATAAATGAAACATCTTATCTCTTTTGTTAAGAAAAAGTTCCCGTAGGAACAACAGATACTAACAACGGGTTTCAACCCGGTGAAAAGTGATAACTGGGCTGTCTTATCTCTTTCATTTAAGAATAGTTCCATGCAGAACGACAGATACCCAACAACGGGTTTCTAACCTGTTGAAAGAATAAAGAATTAAAATTAGCAAACCTTTTACCATAAAACTTACGCCACCATCGCTATCATTGTGTCGCCCTTTGGGGCTTTTTTAGAACCAGGTAAGGAAAAAAAAAATCGGACTTTCATTTCCCGAGGGCTTACACACCTTCCTACATCATTGTATTACTTCCCTTTGGAAAAAGCGCACCGCGCAAGAACATCTCCAGCCATCTGAAACATTTAGGCTCATCAAAAACTTATCAACCATTTAAACCTTTCAACCATCTAAACCCTCTAAACCTTCTCAACCCTCTAAACCTTCTCCGCCCTCTCAAGCACTTCTCATTTGTTTTTATCCCAGACCTTTTACCAAATGAAATCCGGGCAAAGTTAATTTTTTCTCCTTGACAGCATAACAACATTTAAAAATATGGCATTAGAAAAAATATAAAATAAAGGTGGTGATTTATTTTTCACAGTTTGTGACAGAAAATGAAAGCTTCGATCTTTTATTAAAACGATTTAGAAAAATGCGGAAAAGCAGCTATTCTTTCCGAGATAAAAAAGAATCGGCATACGAAAAACCAAGCGTTCGTAAACAAGCAAATGTTACCCGGCACCAAATGCCCAAAAATGCAACGTCGGATACAACGCTATCTAAATAGGTTTCCCTCTAACGAAGAGAATTCATCTAATTACAAGAATACATGAAAAAACTACAGGGAAGATTATTCCCTGTAAGCTTTTCATGAAAGGAAAAAATGGGATTATTAGCTGGATCATCCTGTGATCCTGATGCTTATTCACAGCGCACTACGGTTGGCGTAAAGGTCTGCTGGCAAGTTTAAGTTCAGCTTGGAGAATATTATAAGCGCTGCTTTCTGGTGAGTTAAAATTTTATCCTCTGGTGCAACGCAATTTAATGCAAAAATTCTAAAAAGCACTGCAACACAAATGGCTGGCAACTAAACTGTTTCCGTTATTTTAATCATAGTTTTAATTTGTGGTGATTGTGCGGCTTGTTATTTACATCCTGGAAAGGTTTTTACGCCTTTTCGCTTTCTCTATGACAGCTTATACTCTGGGTGCCGTTTTAGGAATTATCAACGGTTTGCTGGTAGTTATTATTTACTCCAATTTGTTTTTTAGGATTTTATACCCAAACTTTCCACCTTTAGAAAATCGGAAAAAAGCTCATCGCGTTTATGGCAGTAGACCTTGTTAAAAGAAGAAATATTTACCAAACTGAAACTGACAGAAAGAACAAAATTGATTAAAATGCCGAGTACCTTTGCGGAAGTTGAACGGGGAAAGATAAAGAGTGAAAAGTGGTGAAAAAGTGAGCAAAGTGATAATTTTTCGTTTAAATTAAGTCAGGAGTCGTGGCTGCCAAAATAACTTTTACCCATCCCCCAAATTCTTCTCACTGTTTAACTCTCATTGGATAAAGTCTCGCCTCATCTCGCTATCTATCAATTTATGACTTATCAACAATCCATTGAATTTGGAAACCCTCGTTGCTCAAATCGGCAAACGCTGTCGCATAGTGATTTAGGTAAAGAACGAACATCTTTCGGCCCAAAGCTATCGATTTGGAAATAATCAAATCAAGTGGCGATGGCAAATCGAAGACAACTTTTTTGCGGGGTAGAGATTATGATTTAGTGGATTTTAACTAATCTGGAACCTCTTTGAACCTTCAAGCCACTCTTTTTCTGATTTGAGGAATTTTCTGCTGTTTATACTAACCTCATTGCCGAAGAAAGTGCGTCAGCTAAACAGGAGGAATTTCCGGAAATTTATACTCTCCACTAAAGAAATGCTTTCTCCTTTTTCTTTCTCAATTCCAGGTTTTGGAGATTTTTTGATAAAGACGGTGAAATTTTGGATACCGCTTCAAAAGGAACTGGCAACTGTCGCAAAGAGCTAATTCCTTAAGAATGCAGATTCAGAAAACAATGCAGGCATTACTTTCCGACAGTAGTTTAGAACACTACTTGCAAGATAAATATGTAACTCAAAGGGAAGACCGTTATGTTCTGCCCGTTAAAGAAAATGCGGTTCCTTTCGTAAATGGCATAGTTCAAAGCCATTCCGGCAGTAAATCCACCGTTTTTATAGAACCAATGTCTGTTGTACCTCTCAATAATGAACTCCAGCTTATTTTTCAGCAGGAAAAGCAGGAAATTTATCGTATTTTCAGTGCCTATACTTCGGCTATCAAAGCAGAAAAGACAGGACTTTTACGCAATCAGAAAATTCTGGCTTGGCTGGATTTTCGTTTTGCTTGTGGACGGCTTTGTAACACAATAAAGGCAAAAACCCCGATAATGCTATCCCGTCCTTGTTTGAACCTAAATTCGGCAAGGCATCCTCTTCTGATTTTACGCTTTGGAAATTGCCGCAAAGTTATTCCCTTTGATTTGGAACTGGGCGAAGAGAAAAAAATTATTATTTTAAGCGGACCCAATACCGGGGGAAAAACAGTTCTGCTAAAGGCAGTCGGTTTGATTACTCTGATGGCTCTTTCAGGACTTCCCGTTCCTGCTGATGCCGATAGTGAAATTGGCTTTTTTAGCAATGTTTTTGCCGATATTGGAGATGACCAGTCCATAGAAAATGCTCTTTCCACTTTTTCCGCTCACCTGGAAAAAATAGGTAAAATGCTCAATAAGGCAAAACCGGATACCCTGGTTTTAGTAGATGAAATAGGTGCTGCAACTGATCCTCAACAGGGTTCTGCTTTGGCACAGGCAATTCTGGAAAAGTTTTTGGCTTTAGGTTGCCCGGCAATTGTTACAACTCATTACACAGCCCTGAAAATCTTTGCTGAACAGCATCCCAGGTGTCTGAATGCCTCAATGCAATTTGATACCAAAAACCTCCAGCCAACCTATAAATTTATTGCCGGTTTCCCAGGTGACAGCTTTGCTATTGAAGTTGCTGCCTCTCTGGGAATTGACTCTGCCCTAATTGAAAGAGCCAAAGAACTTGCCGGCAACCAAAATGTCCAATTTACCGAACTGCTGAAAAAAATGCAGGACGAAAAAAAGAAATACAGCGTTTCCTGCTATCAAAATGAACTAAAAACACACCTGCTGGAAACCAAACTGCAAGAACTGGCAAAAAAAGAAGAGGAATGGGAAAAAGAAGTGAAAATACGCCGCCAAAATCACTTAAAGGAATTGCAACAAGAACTGATCGCTCAACAAAAAATATATCAGAATGACCTCGCAGAACTGAAAACCCTTTCCAAACAGGAACGTAAAACATTTTCGGAATACAAATTACATAATATAGCAGTTAAAAATGCCGAGATTCAAAAAGAACTTGACAAAGACCTTTCCGCTAATAACTTGCCCGTCAGCAATCCTCAACCCGGAATGAAGGTCTGGCTTTCCAATTTTGAAACGGAAGCAGTTATTTTGTCTACTGAAGGTGAACAGGTAAAAAAGTAGATATGAACGGAATTACCTTCAAAACACCTGTGAGCACACTTTTTGAGCCCAAAACGAAAACTGAAACAACAAAAATAGAACCTAAAGTGAAAGCTAATGTTGCTCCCGTAGCAAAATTTGAACTGAAAATTATAGGGCTAACCTTTGAAGAGGCAAAACCCTTGATAGATGAATTTTTGGATAATGCTGCCCTGGCAGGTTTGCATTCTTTAAGAATTGTTCACGGAAAAGGAACCGGCGCTTTAAGAACTAAGGTTCGGGACTATCTGAAAAAAAGAAAAGAGGTAAAAGGTGTCGGAACTCCAAGTCCTAATGAAGGTGGAACCGGAGTAACCATTGTTACTATCTAACCGGAAGGTTTACCTCCTGGCTAACGCTAATGAACAACAGGGATGTTGTTCTTCCGAGAAAAAATGGATCAAAACTTAATAGATCAAATTCGTCGTGCAAACGACATTGTAGATGTTATTCAAGGTTACATACCCTTGAAAAGGGTGGGAAGTAACTATCGCGGTTTATGTCCTTTTCATAATGATTCGCGTCCTTCTTTATGTAAGCCAATCCAAACAGATTTTAAATGTTTCGCTTGTGGCAAAGCCGGTAATGTAATCGGTTTTGTAGCGGACTTTGAAAAACTGACCTTTATTGAAGCGGTAAAAAAATTGGCTCACCGTGCTGGTATACAAGTTCCTGAATATGAAAAAACCAAAGTTGTAAATACTAAAAGGGAACAGCTGTTAAGCGTGTATAAAAGTGCTGCAGAGTTTTTCACTTCCTCGCTTTTTGCGTTTGGACAGAATGTTTTGGATTATTTGAAAAAACGTTCTTTTTCTCCCGAAACTGCTAAAGAACTGCAGTTGGGCTATGCTTTAAACAGTGAAAAAGCCCTTTTAAATCATCTCCTGAAAGAAGGTTATAGTGTTTCTCTGCTAAAGGACTCCGGACTTTTTGGCAATTATGGCGGGGGTTTAACAGACCTCTTTAAAGACCGTTTGATGTTCCCTATTCATAATAGTTTAGGGGAAGTTATCGCTTTCGGCGGACGCATTCTGGAACCCAAAGAAGGTGTGGGAAAATACATAAATTCACCCGGAACGGAACTATATACCAAAGGCAAAGAACTTTACGGTTTATTCAAAACCAAATACAATATCAGCAAAGCCGGCACAGCTATTATCTGTGAGGGCTATTTTGATTTCCTGCGTCTTTATGAAAACGGCTTTACCAATTCAGTTGCCAGCTTGGGAACAGCTCTAACGGAAGATCAAATAAATTTACTGGCACGTTTCTGTAATCGGGTTATAATGTTATATGATGGCGATAGTGCAGGAATTAAAGCTGCAGTAAGAGCCGGACTTTTATGTTTAAGTAGAGGAATGGAAGTTTTAATAGCCAATCTGCCTGCAGAAGAAGACCCCGATTCCCTGATCTTAAAACAGGGTAAAATGGCAATGCAGGAAGTTGTAGATAGATCAATTCCCTTAATCAATTTCCTGGCAACCGATCCGCGTCCGGAACAGCCAACCGCGGAAAGAATTGAACTGATTTTAGATGCTTTAAGGATATTAAAGGACAGAATTAAACAGGAGCTATTACTGCAAGAGGTCTCCGATGCCTTTGGAATTACTGTAGGTGCTTTAAACAGTAAATTACGCCGTAGTAGTGCTTCCGTTTCCGCTGAATCAAGTGAACAAACTGTGCCTCAATACGAAAGCTTTGAAGAGCGAAATGTTCTTGCTTTGGCACTAAAGGACTATGAATCTTATAAATTACTTGCCAATGACTTGGATTCCAGTTATTTTAATAATAAGCGCTACCGTCAGGTATATAATTTCCTGATAACCCAAAATCTAAAGTCAGAGCCCTGGGAACCGGCAGCACTGCTGGATAATATTGAAAATAATGAAATAAAGGAAGGCCTTGCTGAACTTCTTGAGGATTTACAGCCAATGTGCTTTGAAGATTGCCTCACCGGCTTACGCATCCGTAAAGTCCAAAGGGACTTGGAAGAAATGGATCGCGCAATTAGCAAAGACCCTAAAAATATGGAACTCCTCAAAGAGAAAGAAAAGCTAGCTCTAAAGTATAGGCAAATGACCAGGAAGGTCGTAAACAAAGTCCTCTATTAGAGGGTTTTTCCAAGGAGCATTAATGATTACTTACAATGAATGTTTGAAAAAACTGGTGGAATTGGGGAAAGAATCCGGTTACATAACCTTTAAGCAGATAAATGAAATTCTGCCCCCCAGTCCCTTCTTTCTGGATAAGGTGGATGATATTATTTTTGACCTTTCCCAGGATGGAATTGAAATCATAGACGAAACCGAAAAACGCATCACTAAAAGCGGAGCCGCTATTCGGAAACCATCCACCGCTAAAAAATTTAAATCCAAACGCTATTACGATGACCCCGTTAGAATGTATTTAAGAGAAATGGGACGGGTTCCACTCCTAGATAGAGAAGGCGAAGTGCGTGTTGCTAAAAAGATAGAGACCTATCAGAAAATGATCAATCAAAATGTTTTCCAATGCGGAAGCACTTTACGGGAAATGTATAATTTCCTGCATCGCTATCGGGAACGCAGAGTCCGCTTAGACCAAATTTTCAAAGTGGATATCAGCACCTGGATAGATAAAAACCAGGATGCCAAAATTATAGAAAAATTCAAAGAAATCCTCAAAGAAAACGAAGAGAAATTTGAAAAAGTAGGAAATATCCTGGATAACTGTGAATTTGACGATACCGGAACTTCCAGCAGACAGGAAGAAATTGATGAACTCCGCTCTCAAATTGTGAATACCTTTATGCAACTGTCCTATAACGATAAACTCATTAAACGAATGGTTTACCGTATTCGCTCCCTCGTTGAACGCATTGAAGAAAGCTATGAAAGTATCAATAATTTAACCCGCATTAAACGCTATACCATTGATGAAATTTGTATGTATGGACGCCGTGCCAAAAAAAGCGATGAGGACTTTCAGGAAGTTTTGGAAGAAACAGGAATTGACCCCAATGTTTTTGTAGAGACCTTGCGCAAAATTAAAAATGCCCGCAGGAAAATCCGTCGTGTAGAATTGGAAACCAAAATGACCGGTAACGAATTAATCTTCCTGCTAAGGGAAATTGACCGTGCCGAACGCAATAAAGAAAGAGCGCAAAATGAAATGATTGAGGCAAATGTCCGCCTCGTAATCAGTATCGCTAAACACTATAACAATCGTGGACTGGAATTTTTGGACCTCATTCAGGAAGGAAATACCGGACTGATGAGAGCCGTAGAAAAATATGATTACCGTAAGGGCTATAAATTCAGCACTTATGCCACCTGGTGGATTCGTCAGGCAATTACCAGAGCTATTGCAGACCAGGCAAGAACTATCCGTATTCCTGTACATATGATTGAATCCATCAATAAAATTAATAGAACCAGCCGTCGCCTGATGCAAAAATTGGGGCGTGAACCCTATCCTGAAGAAATTTCCGAGGTCTTGGATATCCCTGTGGAAAAAATCAAAAACATTATGTCCATCAGCAAAGAGCCCGTTTCTTTGGATAAGCCCATTGGACACGATAGCGAAGATAGTATCTTAGGGGATTTTATTGAGGATAGAACAATTATTTCTCCAGAACGCCTGGCAGAACGTTCCCTCCTGAAAAAACAGGTGGATGAAGTTCTGAAAACATTAACTCCGCGCGAGGAACGAGTTATTCGTCTGCGTTTTGGCATTGATGATGGCTATCATAGAACCCTGGAAGAAGTTGGCAATATTTTTCAGGTTACCCGTGAACGCATTCGCCAAATTGAAGATAAGGCACTGAAAAAACTTCGCCATCCTTCCCGGGCTGCAATTTTACAGCAGTTTCTGGATAACTTCCATGTGAAATAATGTAGCCAGGAGACGCCATTCCTCCGCATTTTTGTAGTGAAAAAGGGAAAAGGTGAAACAAGGCAATAATTTGAGTTGCAATCTTGTTTCAGGCAACTGTGTCGTCACGAGTCCTCACTGCCAAATTTGATAGAGGAAAATGTAAAAAAATATTAAAGGCAGTGACGACTCCTGACTTACATCTATTTTTCCTTCTTCATTTTTTCCAGTTCTTCAAACACTTTCAGCATTGCCTGCACATTTTTCTCCACAATCTTTTCCAGCATAGCATTGGGAGGATGAATAACGCTTTGTCCGCGTTTATTTTGGCCTCCGATTTCCACTAAAAAAGCCGGAGTTCCCATCCGATAAAAGAAAAAATTACGCGCATTTCCCACTTCGGAAGTATTTCCTACATAGACCTCGTAAGTTCCTTTCAGATAGTCCTTTTTCACTTCTTTAGCGTAAATAGTGGCTAAGGTCTGCGTCTTTTGAAAAAGTTCAGAATCATTACTCCGGGCAGGAAGATATATTTTTTCGCTGTAAGCACCGGAAATGGAACTATGCAGAAAAATTGCCAAAGCAAAGTTTTGCTGTTGAGCCAAAGCGATAATTGCTTGTATTTCACTTTCGGAAGCTGGTTCCGAGCCCTTATAATAGGGACTGTTGATTTCTGTTTCCGAGTCCATATCCCAAAATATAGGATAATTACGATTTAAGTCCACACCATCTGTGCGCAGATCAAGTTTATGATTATTATTAGTATCCCGGTTATTTTTACGTTTAGTTCTAAGAATTCCGGAACTTACAATCCGAAACCCTTCCGGATTCAAAGTGGGAATAATCCAAACCTGATAATTCTCTAAAAGATGGGATTGCTTATCCTCTTGGGAATAATTGTTTAACAACTTTTCCGCTAAAGCAAGGGAAACATTAACGCCAATAACTTCTTCTCCATGATGTTGACCTATTACCAAAATTGCTTTTTCGGCATTTTTATTCCCTAATTGCAAGGCATAAACAGGTAAATTTTCCGCACTGCTGAAACCAATAATCCTTTTTTCAGCAAATTCTGGTTTAATTTGCACGATTTTATCCAATTTTGTATTCAGTGCTTCTGCCTTAACATATTTGGAATCAAGAGGATATACATTTCCTTTTGCCTGCATACAAGATATCAGGCAAGGTAACATCATCACCAGAAACATTATTTGTAAAGCATCTATTGTTTGCATAAATACCTTTTTATCGGAAATGAACTTATCGTCAAGAAGAAATACAGAAACCGAGAGTTGCAAAGTGAGAGCTAAAGCACTGAGGGTTCCACACTAAGAGCCAAAGAAATGAAGAATGAATTTCAGTAGAATGTACATACTTATACATTTTAGCTTTCTTTTATTCTCTTGCTTTCTATTATATTACAACAAGTTACTTGTAAATTCATAAAATATTTTCACTTATTCTGTCAATCTTATATTTGGATTCATCTTCAATTTTTTTTCCTTCTAATTTTGAACCACGGAATTCACTTATAGCTTTGTTAGATAGGATAAAGTTGGATAGATATAAAATTGAGGAGAATTGTTTTTGGGCTGAAAACTGCAAAATTGTGAGTGAAAATATTTCCGTAACCCTTTTTCTCTTGGCTCTTTACCTTTTGCTTTATTTCAGTTCAAACTTGCGGGTTGCCAAATTCTGAATAAAAGCCCTATCGTGCGAAACAAAAATAACTGCACCCTGATATTGATTTAATGCTTGTTCCAGCATTTCCCGGGTTTTAATATCCAGATGGTTGGTTGGCTCATCCAAAAGGAGAAGATTATATTTTCCACAAAGCAAAGAAGTTAGTTGCACTTTTGCTTTTTCACCCCAGGAAAGAACTTCAATTTTCTGATAGGCAATATCTCCGGTTAACCCTAAGCATCCCATAAAATTACGAATTTCCATCTCGCTATCGGAGAACTGTTTCAGATACTCTAAAATAGTTAAATTCCCTGGAAGGGTGTTTAAGTTTTGATTATAGACACCAAATTTTAAGAAATTGGTATAGGAAACAGTTCCTTTTGTTGGTTTCAGTTCGCCGGTAATTATTTTCAGCAGAGTAGTTTTACCTATTCCGTTAGCTCCTGCAAGCCAGATTTTTTCGCCTCCCCAAAGATAAAAATAGAGGTTATGGAAGACCTGTTTTTCACCATAAGAAAAGTCAATATCCTTCAAGGAAAGCAGTTCTTTGGGTTGCCCTTTGACAGAGGAAAACATTATTTTACGGGTTTTATCTCTTATCGGTTTTTCAATCGGAAAACGATTTTGCAGCATAATTATACGTTCTTCAATATGTTTTGCCTGTTGATTCATCGTTCTGGCAGCGTTAAAAATTGATTCATAAACAAATCCACCACCTTCGGGACGGGTTTCTTTTTGAAAGCTTTTTGCCCAATTATGTCTTTTTTGAGCGGCTTCCTGCAATTTTCCAATCAGTTTTGTGCGTTGCGTATATTGTTTTAACTGGTGTTCCTGCAATTCCTGTTTATCCTTGGTAAAGCTTTGATAATTACCTGTTCTAATCAGGACTTTTCCTTTTTCCAATTCTATAATTTTGGAGGCAGTATGATCAATAAAAACTCTATCGTGGGAAACATAAAGGATAGCTTTAGAGTAGGCATTTAGCCAATTTTCCAACCAGATAAGTTCTTTTAGGTCAAGATGATTTGTCGGTTCATCCAAAATTAAAATATCCGGATTTTGCAATAAAAGCGAAGCAAGCTGAACGCGGGTTGTTTCTCCTGCGGAAAGAGTGTTACAGCTTTGATTGCTGAGTTCGTTCAAGGCCATTTCTCTTATAATAACGTCTACATTTTGTTCCCAAAATATAACATTACTTTGATCATAATCTTGCCACAATTCTGCCAAGCGCAAGCCATCTTTTTCCTGAAGATTGTTTATTCTGGAAAGGGCATTGATTTCCTTAATTATATTATAACTGTTAATATCTACCTGCAATAGATAATCC
>JAXGIH010000046.1:0-14650 GCA_040770845.1 Cloacimonas sp. (SeqCode) | reverse complement strand
GTAGATAACTATCCCATTCGCGGTTATTCCGGAATGTATTTTCAGCGGATAAGTTCTGATATTTTATCCGGTTTTCAGAAGCACTTGCATTACGACCTTATCATCCTGCAGTATGGAGTGAATGTTTCCAATTACCAAATTAGGGATTACAGCTATTACGCAAAAGGGATGAAAAAAAGCATTGAGCATCTTCAAAAAGCGCTTCCCGGAGTTCCGATTTTACTTATCAGCGCACACGATAGATGTATTAAGCAGGGAACGGAGTATGTAACTTCTCCTGATATACCTTATCTGGTTTCAACTCAAGCCAAAATTGCCAAAGAAACAGGTTGTGGTTTCTGGAATTTATTTTCTGCAATGGGCGGGCTGAATTCTATGCCAAAATATGTAAATCATAAACCTCCATATGCTGGAAAGGATTATACTCATTTTACCCGGGCAGGAGCAGATCATATTGCTGAAATGCTTCTTGCATATCTGAAAGGGAATTAAGTGCATATCCGTAGTTTATTGCTATTTTGTGTTCTGGCACTGGTTTTTATTTTTCAGGTAAGCAAAAACTATGCTGCAGAAAATATCACAACTGAAGATATCAATGAACTTTTCAGCGAAGAGGAATATCCTTCCGATATGGATACTCTGGAAGAATTTATTCAAAGCTATTATTTGCTTCTGGAAAGTAATGAATACCTAAAACAGTATAAATTTCTAAACCTGGATAAAAATCAGTTTCTGGGCGATAAAAACGCTCTAAAACCATTTTATGAAAAATTACTGGAACTGCATAAGGCTTAAGACAAACGGTTACTATCTATCAAATAGGCGATTCCCATATTCAAGCAGGATATTTTTCCGGAACTGTCAGAACTTCACTCCAACAATATTTCGGCAATGCAGGCAGGGGATTAGTTTTTCCTTTACGACTGGCAGGAACAAATCAACCGGATGACTATAAAATATCAGCTAGCGGATCTTTCAGCCGTTTAAATTCTGAACGCGGATTAAGCGGTTATGCTTTAAAAATGGCAGACGGTTTATGCCTGGAAATAACTACCAACAATTTCTTCAGGGGAGATAACAGTTTTAATAAATTATCTCTGCTAACTTCGCTACCTGGAATGGAAGCAAAAGTTGAGTTTGCTTCCAACGAGACCGAAAAAACTGCCGAAAAAATAGGCAACTACTATTACAGCAGCGTTTCCTGGAGAACTGAAGTATCCAAAGTAAAACTTACATTAACCGGTGAATCCTCTACTTTATACGGAATTTGTTTGGAAAAAGAACAACCAGGATTGCTATATCACTCTTGTGGAATTAACGGAGCCGGTTTTTACAATCTGCTGGAGCAACAAATATTGTTTGAGCAGATAGGACTTTTAAACCCCGATTTAATCGTTATTTCTTTAGGAACAAACGATGCTCAGGGCACTTTTCGCGGAGAGGTCTTTACTAAAAACTTAAATACCTTTATGTATAAACTAAGGAAGTTCAATCCCGAAACACCAGTTCTTTTCACTCTTCCTCCGGATTCTAACAAGCGGGGAAAGCACAATAGCGATCTGGACAAGGTGGATAAAATTATCATTGACTATGCCAAAGAAAATCAATGTGCCTGGTGGAATTTGAACGAAGTGATGGGTGGCAATAACAGTATCCAAAAATGGCGCAACCAACAAATGTCTGCCAAAGACCTTTTGCATTTTACCCCCAAGGGCTATATGTTGCAGGGCTATCTCTTCTATCAGGCATTTATTAAAAGTTATAAAAGTTTCAGCGAACAATCGGGATAAGAGAAAATTCAGATGCCTCCCTTAATCCAAAATATCTTGAATAGTTTAGTTTACGACCCTCAAAAGCCATTGCTTTTCCACAGCACTTTCTTTCTGTTTTTCTTTATTGTGGTTTTGCTTTTCTATCCTCTGGTAGTGAACAAAGTTAAAGTCCGCACCTGGTATCTGATGTTGGCTTCTTTATATTTCTATTACAAAACCAGTGGTAGTTTCATAATTTTATTGCTTATTACTTCGCTCATCAATTTTGGTTTGGGTGCTTTTCTTTACAATGCCCAGAGTAAAGCCACCAAGCGTTTTTATTTGTGGCTTAGTGTTTTCTGGAATTTAGGTTCGCTGGGTTACTTCAAATACACCAATTTTATAATTACTACTATCAATCAAGTTTTTGGCGGGCAACTTCCTCTTTATGATATCTTTTTACCTGTAGGCATTTCCTTTTTTACTTTTCAAACCTGGAGTTATACGCTGGACATCTATTTCGGCAAATTAAAACCGCTGAAGAGTTTTGTGGACTTCACCTTTTTCGTTTCTTTTTTCCCGCAGCTGGTAGCAGGACCTATTGTTCGTGCCAGTTATTTTATCCCTCAAATTCATAAAAAATTAAGTTTAGATAAGGATACTATTGCTAAAGCCCTGATTTTGATCTTTTCGGGTTTAATTAAAAAAGGAGTTATAGCAGATTATTTATCAATCAACTTTGTAGACCGCATCTTTGAAAATCCGGCGTTTTTCTCCGGCTTGGAAAATCTTTTAGGTGTTTATGCTTACGCTTTACAGATTTATTGTGATTTTAGCGGTTATTCCGATATTGCCATCGGATTGGCAGCACTATTGGGTTTTTCTTTACCGGTAAACTTTTTAACTCCATACAGGGCAAGTTCTGTAACGGACTTTTGGCGGCGTTGGCATATTTCTCTTTCCACTTGGTTGAGGGATTATCTGTATATTCCTTTGGGAGGAAACCGTAAAGGTAAAACCAGACAATATCTTAACCTGATGATAACTATGCTCTTGGGTGGTTTGTGGCATGGAGCATCCTGGAATTTTGTTGTTTGGGGTGGTATTCACGGTTTGGCTTTAGTTTTAGATAAGATGCTGTTACGCTTAAAGATAATGCAAACCAAAGTGATGAAAGTTATCGGCGTAATCGTTACTTTCCATTTTGTCTGTTTCGGTTGGATATTTTTCCGTTCACCCCAAATTTTTAGAGCAGGAATGATGTTGAACCTCATTTTTACCGCTTTCAACGGAAGCATTTTTCTGGCAGTGGCTAACTCAATATAAAATATGTGCTATTCTTATTTTAACCGGTTTGTGTTTCACTGGATGCCGGATAGTTATAATAATGCTTTACAAAAAACGCTAGTAAAGCACCAGTAATTTTACAGTCGTTGCTTTTGGCAATAGTGATTTGGGTTTTATTCCAATTTCGCTCTGCTGAAATTCAACCTTTTATTTATTTTCAGTTTTAAGGAGTTTATTTATGCCCTATTTAATTAAACCGTCTCTTCAAAATTATTCCTGGGGTGACACTAAATACCTCCAGGAACTTATAGGTGAACAACAGGAAATAGGAAAACCCTTAGCCGAAATATGGTTTGGAGCACATCCTAAGGCACCTTCCCTAGTCATAACCGAAAAAGGGGAAATTCCAATGGATAAATTGTTGCAGGATATGCCGGAAAATATGCTGGGAACGGAACAAAATATTGCCTTGCCTTTTCTCTTGAAAATTTTAGCTGCCGCAGAACCTCTTTCTCTTCAAGTTCATCCTGATAAGCAAACTGCCCAAAATGGCTTTCGTAAAGAAGAGCAGGAAGGAATTCCGTTAAACGATCCCAAACGCAGTTTCAAAGACCCCAATCATAAACCCGAATTGATATGTGCTCTTACTCCTTTTATTGCAATGTGCGGATTCCGACCTTTTGATGAAATTATCCGCAATTTTCATATTTTAGGCATAATAGAGATTTGGCAGAAATTCTCCGCTTTCAACAGGAATCCTTCAAAAAATACCTTGAGGGATTTATTCAGTCAAATTCTGGAAAGCGAAAGTTCACAACTGCAAGAATTTATGCACAACCTTGAAAGCAGGCAACCTGAATTGAGCCCGAAACTGAAGTTCACCTGCCAAATTTGTAAGCACTTAAATGAATTCTATCCCCTTGATAGTGGCATAGTTAGCCCCTTATTACTCAATACTTTCACCTTGCAACCAGGTCAGGCAATTTTTTTAGATGCCGGAATTCTGCATTCCTATATCCAGGGAGCCGGAATTGAAATTATGGCTAATTCCGATAATGTTATCCGCGGAGGACTTACTCCCAAATATATAAACCGGGAAATACTTTTTGCCATCACCCGTTTTGAAACATACCTGCCCCAATTAATTCACCCGCATATGAAAATTAATGAACTGGTTTCATACCCTACTCCGGCAGAAGAATTCTATCTTTCACGGCTTATTCTGGAAGGAACCTACATTTTGGATAATTTGCATAAACCCTTGCTGGTCTTTTGTTTTAAGGGTTCTTTTACTACAGAGGACGGTTTCTCGCTGGAAAGAGGCAAGGCAATGTTTATCTCTTTTGCGGAAAGACCTGTAACTCTATCCGGTTCTGCAGACCTCTTTATTGCGTCAATTCCCTGATATATTTATAGCAACATATTTATCAAATCCCGCTTAAAAAGGTTGAAACAGTTGAAAAGGTTTAGAACCCGGAAGGTTGAAATCCTCTTCAACTATACTTTCCAATCTACTTTATTACCCCAAATTAATAATCAGGAAATAGTTGAGGTACAAGTGAATGACGAACTTGCAGTTCATCCGCAGGCGTAAGCCCCTCGCTAAATTCCTTTTTTATCAATTAAATATTCTCTTTCCTGCTCCTTGGAAAGCACCCATCCTTAAGGATAAGTTGATGTTGGGTAGAACATCAGTTAACAGTAGAGAACGCTATATCATTGTTCTTGTGAATAAAGAATTTTCTGCTATCTATTTCCGTTCCTTAAAATTGAGGATTATTCAGGCATAGATATTGGTTAATGCCTAAAACCAAAATTCCACTCCAAAAGTGAAGGTTTCCATTATTTCATCTTTACCTTTGATTCTACCGTCATTATTAATATCGGTATAATATTCTCTGTAACTTCCAACCAAATTGGCATTATCCGAAATGGAATATACCAGGCGTCCTAAAATATTGGCATTTTCATTTCTGGGATATTTGAAGTTGATATAATTTACATTGCTTTGAGCGTAACAAACTGATGCTTCCTTCAATTTAGGAACAATAGAAGGACATACAGTAACACTTGCCCACAAGGATTTGCCCAAAAAGTTTTGCTTGCCATACATATCCTGATAAGCAATTTTAGCATATACAATATTAAAAAGATTGGCTCTTAAATAGCCAAACCAGCCGAGAGAGGACTCAACATCTTTCAGTGTTTCTTCTTTAGTCGTTAAATACCATATTTGATTTCCGTTACCATCAGAAATTATATGCCTTACCTGAGCCCGCTGTTGATCATATTGCCTGTCAAAATATCCCGGCAAAAATTGATCGCCAAAATTGCGGAATTCCAAACGGGCATCAAAAATAAAGAACTTACTGCTGAATCCGGGAAAAATCATACCTGTGCCATAACCGTCAATTTTGGCTATTTCTCCATAATGAATCAGGTTGAAACGCTCCGGATTCTATTAAGGGTAACTGGTAATCTACACTATAAACAAGAACTTCATCTTTTCCGGTATAGGCAGTTGCAATATCGGGTTTTACATCCATATCTAACTCATAATCAAGAACCTCTATTACCAGAAAATGGTCCCGTACATAAGTGTTAACAGAAGGATCGTCAAAAATATTATCTCCATCTATGTCTATATCATCATCATCGGCAATACCGTCATTATCGGTATCCAAATACCTGTTTTTATCCTTGGGAAATTTATCGTAAACATCCGGAATGTTATCCCCATCTTTATCTTCATACTTTCCATATTGGTCACGATCTATGCCTACATTAACTCCTACTCGCAATTTCTCCAGCAGAGGAATATTGGTTACTGCCAAGGGTTGAAAATGCACTCTACCGGCTAAGATCTCATTTTTGTGCAGGTTATGCGTATATGCTTCAAAACCTAATCCCGAAAGATGAGTATTTATTCCTACATAACCACCTACATTTTTAACTTGAGGATAGAGCGTCATATTGGAATAATGATTGAAAATCAAACCATTACCTAAAGTATAATCTGGAATACTGCCAACCTTAAAATAGAAAGGATCGTTGCGTTGAGCAAATCTGAGAAATAAAATTTTGTTTACATAATCCTGCCATTCATCCCAGTCCTCTTTCCGCACTTTCCCTTCTGCATCAATTATTAAATCAATATCCAAACCTAATCCAAATTTCCAAACCTGAAGTTCGGGCTGTAAACGAATCTGAGAATAGGTCTGATTATCAATTGTAATAGCTCCAACAGACCCTCCCATTCCCCAATTCGTTCCTTCTGTTGTTTCGGTTTCCTCTTCCCCTATCGGGTCACCCGGAATGCTTATTTCACCATAACCTGCCTGTCCAAACAAGATAACAGGCAATAAGATTAATACTAAAAATAAATACTTTTTCATCTTGGTCTCCTTGTCTATAAGGATTTTTTCTTTATAGCCAAAGTATAATATTGTGTCAAGAAAAATCGTGTCCTGCACACTATTGAATTTTGCCAAACCGGAATTCGAATTCCAATTACGAAATATGGTTCATAATTGAACCAGTTGCATTGTTTAAGTTTAACCCAAATAATGCAGTAGAAATAATGATTAATGTTATTTCCCTAATCAGCAAATACATATTGTAGTAAAAATTCCGTAGGAACGACAGATATTAACAACGGGTTTCAACCCGGTGATAAGAAAGCAGGAGAGTCATTATCTCTTTTCCGAGAAAAGAGTTCCTTAGGAACGACAGATACTAACAACGGGTTTTAACCCGGTGGAAAAATAATCCAAATACAACCACCATTACTTGTCTGAATAGTTCCGTAGCCCTAAGAATTTTTATTTTTTCTGATAAATGTTTATTTTATCTGGCTAATGACTTCTTTCTCTACATAAGTCCTATCTATTTTATTGTATCTTTAACTGCTGGATCTTTTACTTTTTCTGCTTGTTGCTTTGTGCAGGTTGAAACCCGCTAATTATCTGTCGTTCCTACGGAACTTTGTGCATAGTGGTAGGTTTTCTCATTTTCACCGGGTTCAAAACCCGTTGTTAGTATCTGCCATCCCTAACGGGATTTTGATTTAACAGCGGGTTTAACCCGATGATAAACAGAGGTCATTATCTCCTTTTCCGAGAAAAGTTCCGTAGGAACGACAGATACTAACAACGGGTTTCAACCCGGTGATAAAGAAGCAGGAGAGTCATTATCTCCTTTTCCGAGAAAAGTTCCGTAGGAACGATGAATACTAACAACGGGTTTCAACCCGGTGATAAGAAACAGGAGAGTCATTATCTCCTTTTCCGAGAAGAGTTCCGTAGGAACGACAGATACTAACAACGGGTTTCAACACGGTGATAAGAAAGCAGGAGAGTCATTATCTCCTTTTCCGAGAAAAAGTTCCGTAGGAACGACGAATGCAAGCAACGGGTTTCAACCCGGTGATATGAAAAGAACCTACAAAACTATATTTATTGGGGAAAAAAGTTCCGTAGGAACGACAGATAGTATAGAGAGGTTTTAACCTGGAAAAATAATTCAAATTTATTATTTGGTTTACTGAATTCTGAGTTACCATAAACAGAGGACATATATTTTTCAGGTTTCTGCGAACTCTTTGGCAAAGAGGAAGTTGCCAACCCATTTTTCCTCAATTGTATTATTTAAGTTTAATTCAGCAGCATCTCTAAAATATTTACCGGTAAAGCATCCTGGTAGGAATAGGGTTGGTTAATTTCCATTCCCAAAGCATCAATAAGGACTCTTCCTTTCACGGAATATCTTATTTCTCCTTTAACTGCGCCTTTTACAGCTCCCAGAATGGTTTTCAGATTATTCAGCTTAAAAACCATTACTCCATCCTGAGAGTAGATATTTTCGTTGAATTTAAGTTGATTTTTCAGGTTTCCCGTTCCGGCAAATTTATCGCTGATATAAATTTCAGCGGGAAAGCCCTTGAAATTGAAGGTTAAACCGTAAGGATTCAAAATAATAAAATGAACCTGTAATTCCGTTTCGCCAATGCCGATCTTTTCAACAGTGGTCTTCGTTATTTTGAATAAACTTTGTCCATTGGTGCTGAATTTGGGAATAATGCTTTTCAGTTGTTCCTTCAAATCAAGCTCGTAGGGTTCATCAAATTTAAACTTTTTCCCAATCCCCAAAACTTTGCCATGTCCTTTACCGGTTATGAAAAATTGCACTTTCTGGTCTATGGAACTAACCATTTTCACAACTGGACGCGTTTCCAGTTCCACATTAAAATCCAAACACATAGTTGATTTTTTAGGTATTTGCACCACCTTTTGCAAAGTAGCAGTTCCAACTTTGTAGCGGTCTTTATTTAGCAGTTCCACATTCAATTGATCCAGTTTCAATTTATAGCAATTAGGATTACTTACCATAAACGATATTTTAATAGTGCTTTTATCGGGAGTGATGGAAATCACTTTCACATCCTGAATTTTTGTCACTGTAGGGCTCTTGAAGAGTTTGCAGGAACTGAGAGAAATAAGCACTAAGCTAAAAGCTACTAAATATAATATGTTTTTCATCAATATTCTCCTGAAGGTTTATCTACATACTGTCTGAACCAAATCTCCAAAGCGATAACATTGAACAGCATTTCCACCTGTCTGTTATCTTGCCAAATATTTATGCCAGTTATGATAAATTTTAGGCAAATTCCAAATTCTCTTTGGCGAAATGCACTGCTGGCAAAAATATCGGAAATAAAAGGTTTAAGTTCGTTTTTCAGCCAGACCTGATAAAAAGGCGAAGAAAAATACCTTTATCCTGGCGGTACGATATATCTCATCCGGAATCAATTCTTGCATAGCTGAACGGTGAATTACTTTGGTATGGTGGTTTAATTTTATATTGTGAAGGTAGAGAAAAAACAAAATCCACCAAACGGTAATCCAGAAAAGGAACTCTACTTTCCACAGAATTTGCCATAGTCAAGCGGTCTTCAAAATGCAACAATGTTTGCAGGGAAGTGTTATGCATCATATTATACAGGAAATTGGAAAGCCGTGATGCCTTAATATCCACAATCTTTTTCAGAATTTGTTCCCCGCAGTTTTTTTCGGCTTCTTTTGTAAAAGCACGATTAAAGGGCTCAAAGCGGTAATAGCAAAACTCCAGATTGTAGAGTGACGACTCGGGCAGAAAAGTAGAAAGCATTATTTTTCCCAGTTTGGAAAATGCCTTATTATCTTTTTTCAAATAGATAGGCAGTTCTTTCCCTAATCTGCTAATTTGCATACCCCTAATCAAATCGGCAAAATAACGGTATAAAGAATGTCTGTAACCGGCAGAAATTTCATCGGAACCCTGTCCCGAAAGCAAAACCTTAATTCCTTGTTTATGTGCTTCTTGCATCACTGCATTGATAGATACAAAAGCTGCAGATAAGGGAAGGTCATTCATATAAGTCAATTTTTCCCACCAGCAAATGGCATCTTCTGCTGTAGGACTAACCAAAAACGAAGTGCAGGAGGTCTTTTGCACGATTTTTTCCATCCACTTGCGTTCATCCAGTTCCGGTGTAAAAGCATAATAGGAAGAAAATGTTTTTAGAGGTTCACCCTTTTTTTGCACCGCAGAACAAACAATTGCCGAAGAATCCATCCCTCCGGATAAGGTAGCTCCAATTTCTACATCACTGCGAAGTTGTAAGGAAATAGAATCCAGAAAGATATTTCTATATTGTTCAACTGCTTTATGAAAAGAAAGCTGGGAATTTTCAAAATTGGCTATATCCAAGTCATAATATTGGTTGATTATAATCTTACCGTTTACAGCAAGCAAATTATGCCCCGGTTTTAAAGAGTGAACATTTTGCCAATAGGTCTCATCATCATAAACCAGAAATGAATTTATCTTCATACTGCGCCAAATCATTGCCTGGTTTAATTTCTTATCTATAGGAGTTATCAAAAGCTGTTTAACTTCACTGCCCCAATATAATACACCATCCTGAACCGCATAGTAAAAGGGTTTAATGCCATAGCGATCACGACTGCAAAAAAGCAAATCCTTTCTTTCATCCCATAAGGAAAATGCCCACATTCCGTTAAAATGAAGCACACAATTCTCACCCCAAAAATGATACGCCTTAATTATTACTTCTGTATCGCTATTGCTGAAAAATTTATAGCCCTTTGCCTTAAGCTCTGCTTTTAGTTCCAGATAATTATATATTTCACCATTATAACATATTGCTATACCAAGTTCTTTATCATACATCGGTTGATGACCAATCGGTTTCAATTCCAAAATGCTCAAGCGCCTGAAACCCATTCCCAAAATAAAATTACCCATCTTAAAAGAATTAACCGAAGAATATCCCTTAGCAGGAAAAGTGCTATCTATTTCAACATTGAATAAAGGATATACTGATTGTATTTCTGCTGGTGAATCTACTCCTGAAAAAGACCTAATTCCGTTTTTATCCTTAATTAAATAGCCCTCATCATCAGGACCCCGATGCTTGATAGCATCCGTCATTTCTTTTAATAGCAGTGCATTAGCAACATTTTGCTTAAAACTGACCCCATTTTTAACCGGGTTATCCTTTCCTTTGCTGAAATTATCCTGTTTTTTATCTAAAATAACTGTTTCTTTACTAAAACAGTAGATACCTGCTATTCCGCACATTCATTCTCCTTTTTCTGGTAATTCCTTTTTTCATAATTACATTTCCAGTCAAGCGTTTTATCATTTGATATAAGGAACAAATTTATTAAATTATCAAAGTTATGATTGCTCTGATGGTTTAACTGTTCAATTTCTTAGATTATATGGTTTTTTCTTTTTTATCCATCAATCCTGTTTTTCACTAAAAGCACTTTTTAGCTAAAATTATTAGTTAAAACAAAAGAGCGACCTTTATCTGTTTTAGACAGTGCATTATTTCCTGCCAAGTTGATTCTTTTATACTGTAATAACACTTCTTTAACGATTCTTTAACAAAGTTAAGGTATTGTTAAAGAATCGTTAAGAGTCGTTAAAGAAGTGACTAGGCATATATGGTGTCCTTCTGGCTTTAAAACCCTTTCAAACTTCGCAACCTACTCAACCTTTTTCTTCTCTGCTATTCTGTATCATTTGGGATTGCCATTGACAATTCTGAATTGAACTTGCAAAAACTTCTTGACACAATAAGTGCTTAAAAGTAAAAGTAATTTTCCAAGAAGAGGTAAGCAAAAAAAGAATGAACCAGCTGACAAAATACATACATAAATACAGGCAAAGGATTAATTACGCTTTGCCTTGCAAGCAATTATCAAAGCTCTAATCAGCTTTTTATTAGCATTGCACATTTATTTTTTGTTATGGCTAAATCTTCCTTCAAATTCACCGGTTCTTTTTTATGCCAATATTGGTATACGCACTTGTTTAATACTATTAATAATTTATTTTCTTTTAAGCGGTTATCGCAATTTTTGGCATAATTTATCGGTAGCGCGTTTTTTGGATAGGCAGATTGACTACAAAGATGATCTCTTTCAAAATACGATAGAACTTGCTGAAAAAGAAAAAGATAGTCCGATTGTAGAAAATTTGGAGTTAAGGGCAAAAGAGCGAATTGAGAAAAATCATTATAAAATACCTGCGCTATATCCTTCCCGGGTTGTTTTTGCTATCCTCTTTCTATTTTTGGGATTAGGTACTATCTGGTCTTATTCTTATGAGGATTTTCGTTTGGCATTCAAGCAATTTTACACCAATCAGGGTCAGGAAGTTATCTATAAGAATTTTATAGAGTTAAGCCCTGGTAATTGCATAATTGGCAGAAATGAAGCGGTAGAAATAAAAATACTTAATCCCGATCCGCGTTTGAAACATCGTCTTTTTTATCGTATAGATAAACAATGGCGGGAATTGGGTTTGGCAGATAACCACTATATTTTTCAGCGACTTGATAATAGTATTGAGTATTATGCGGAAAATGAGGTCTGCAAGTCCCCGGTATTTAAAATTCAGGTTTTGGACGAACCGATTGTAAAAAAGTGGTTTGTGCAATATAATCCGCCTGCTTATTCCGGTTTGCCAACCTGGACGGATACTTTAAGTTACGGCAATATAGAGGGATTAAAGCACAGCAGAGTAAAACTTTCCCTCACCACCAATATTCCTGTAGAATCAGCTGTAATGGTTTTTGACGATGCCAGTCGTCTTTCTTTACAGGCAATAGATAAAAATAATTATATCACCCAACTTGCCATTGAAAAGCCCTGCAGTTGGTATTTGGAACTTACTGATGCTTTAGGTCGCAAAAATAAACCCGAAGAAAAACATATTCGTATTCTGGAAGATAATCCTCCTGAAATCAATATTACTTTCCCGGGTCAGGATGTTAACTTGAATCAAAATATGCTACTTCCTTTAATCATTGAAGCAGATGACGATTACGGATTGAAAAATTGCACTTTGAGCATCCAAATTATGACTTCGGAACCGCAAGTTGTTAATGTGCAAAGTGTTATTCCCGTATGGAAAAAATGTATGTAACGGATTTCCTATTGGATTTGAAAGAGGCAAATTTATTTCCACTTGGTGATGTAGTTACTTATTGGGCTGTTATTTACGATAATTCTGTTGAACAGCAAAAAGCAGAAAGTTCAAAATTTAAAGCTCGTTTCCCTTCTATTGAAGAAATTTACAGAGAAATTGAAACCCGCGAACAGGAAAAGAAAAGCGAATTGGAAACCGCCTTACAAAAATCCAAAGACCTCCAAAAAGAATTTGAAAATAAACGCCGGGAACTGCTTAAACAGGATAATCCCAAGTGGGAAGATAAAAAACAGCTGGAAAAAATATTGCAGGAACAGGAAAATCTTTCCAGTCAGGTGCAAAATATTGCCGATAACTATCAGGAACTGATTAATAAAATGCAGGCAAATGAAACCCTCTCTCCCGAAACTTTGCAAAAAATGCAAAAAATCCAGGAATTGATGCAGGAAATTAATAATGAGGATTTGCAAAAGGCAATGGAAAAATTCTCTAATACCCTGCAAAACATTAAACCGGAAGACCTTAAAAAAGCAATGGAAAATTTCAAATTCTCAATGGAGGATTTTAGTAAAAAGATTGAACAGACACTTGCCCTGCTGGAAAGCATTAAAAAAGAACAGGCAATCCAAAAAGCATTGCAGATTTCCGAAGAAATGGAAAAAATGCAGAAAACACTTAGCGAACGCACAATGGATGAAAAACAAAACTATAAAGACCTTGCCTCCGACCAAAAACAAATTAGTGATACCTACGATAAACTGCAACAGGAATTGGATAAAATAGATAAAATGCTGGAATCTCCACGCGATAACGCTGTGCAAAAACAATTAAATGACCTGAAACAAGATATGAAAAACAGTAATCTCCAACAGGATTTGCAAAATAGTCAAAACTCCTTAAACCAAAATCAACGCAGTCAATCTCTTACAGCTCAAAATCAGGCACTGGAAAAAATGCGCCGCTTTTCCTTAAAACTGAATCGGATGAAGGAATCAATGGGAGGAGGCAATCAACAAAGAACGATGCAGGCAATTCAAACAGCAATAAGAGAACTTTTAGTTTTTTCCAAACAAACGGAAGCAACTGCAAACCGTTATAGAAATGATCCTTATGTAATTGTGCAAGACCTTATTGCGCAATCCGAAGGAATCCAAATTTCCTTAAATAAAATGTTCAGCGAAACACAAGTGCTGATGATGATTCCTCCCAAGTTTTTTATTGATTTGAACGAGACCAATAATGCCTACAGAAATATTTTCAGCTACATCAATGAATCGCAGTTTTACCAAATTCCCAATGCCTTAAACAGCGTTCAAAAAGGAATAAACCTGATGGTATATGACCTAATGCAGGCATTGCAAAATGCTTCTTCCGGAGCAGGAAGCGGAGGTGGAGGTATGCAATCCCTATTGCAAATGCTGGAACAAATGAGTCAGGAACAAATGGCTATGAATATTCTCACCGAACAACTGATGCTACAAATGCAAGCTCAGGGCGGAAAAATGGATAGCTCTATGCAACAACAAATTCAACGCCTGGCAGAAGATCAGGAACGCCTCGCAGAAAACCTGAAAAGAGCCCTGCAAAATAATCCAGAAGCACAAAAACAGGGAAATGTCCTGAAACATATTACAGAAGAAATGGATGCCATAACCAGACAACTGAAAAATAATCAGCTCAATCCCGATATCCTGGAAAGACAGGAAAGAATTATCAGCAAAATGCTGGATGCTCAACGCTCTATCAATAAAAGGGAATTTACGGAAAAACGCAAAGCTGAAACGGGTGAAGACATGCTCTATAAAGGAAATACGAAAATTGATTTGGAAGCTTTAAGACGCAGCGGACTTTTAGAAGAAGGTTTGCGTGCTTATCCTAAAGAATATCAACAGGTTATAATGCGATATCTGAAAGAGCTGAATGAGGCAATAAATAAATGAAAAAGGCAGCTCTCCTAATACTGATACTATTTACTTGCGCAAGTGCAATATATGCACAGTATGATGAAAAGCAAATTCTTACTCAGCAGGCAAATCAATTGCTTATTCAGCGTCAATATGCTCAAGCAGAACAACTTTTTTTACAGATCCTGGATAAATACCCTAACG
>JAXGIH010000045.1:0-14726 GCA_040770845.1 Cloacimonas sp. (SeqCode) | reverse complement strand
CTCAGAAACCAAAGAACCAGGTTTTAATCCTGTAATTACTCTTGTGAATGCTCTTGCTATGCTTAAAAATATAACTGCTTCTTATCAGAATACTTATATGATGAATTATGCCCGTAAAACCAATCCTTTTCCTTTTTCTTTTCAAATTGGCTTACCACATACAGTTCCTTACGATTCTCTGGAAGCCATTTCCAATGATAATACTCTCACTTTAGGTAGCGGAATAACATTTTCTCGTAGAGTGGATAGCATTATAAACTGTTCTCTGATGTCTAACAGAAGATATGCCAGTGCCAGTAATCAAACTATTGGCTACACTTTTCCCGATATTACTTTATCTGTTATGGATATTGAGACCCTGCTTGGTTTAGGAAAATACATTTCCGGTTCACGATTAAATACCGGTTTTCAATATACTGTCCGCCAAAATGGAAATCTGGATTGGGTTAAGCCCAAACAGGAGTCCTATACTTATGCCTTAAATCCCTTGCTGGGCTTTACGGGTAATCTTTTTAAGGTCGTTTCAACCAATCTCAGTTTCTCTTTAAGCCAGACCAAAAACATTACCGATATGGATACTTACGAGATTCTGAAAACCAGCAATACACAATCACTGAACGGAAATATTTCCTACAGTTTCAGAGCAGCAAAAGGTTTTTCTGTTCCCTTCACTAAAAAGAAAATACATATTAAAAATGAACTGACATCTTCTTTGGGAATAACCTACGAAAATAATTTTGATAAAACTAGCGGTAGCACTACCTCTCAAGTAGATAGAAATACCAGCCGTTTTGCCATTTCACCTCAGGCAACTTATCAGTTTGATGTTAATATTAGAGGTGGCTTAACCGGCAGCTATGAAGTAAATTCCGATAAAAAAACTGGAGGATGGAACTTCTATTTTTAGTTTAGGTGTTTGGGTAGAAATTAATCTATAGCCGGAAGATGCTGCCCTTTGGCTACACTAAAACCGAGTTCTTTCAGTGCTGATTGCTTTTTTCTCCATTTGGGCTTAATTTTAACAAATAAATGTACTTGAACCGCATTTGCATAAAACGGGTAAGTTCTCTTTCTGCATATTCCCTTACTTTTTTGATTGTGGAGCCATTTTTTCCGATAAGAATGGGTTTTTGGCTTTCTCTTTCCAGCCAAATTACAGCATCAATAATTACCTTGTCGGGAAATTCTTTAAAGCGTTCAATCAGAACAGCTGAAGAATAGGGATTTCCTCTTCAAAAAAGTGGAAGATTGCTTCTCTATAACTTCCTGGGCAAAAAAACGCATAGGTAAATCGGAAAGCATATCCTTATCATAATAGGGCTGATGATAAGGTATATAATATTTAATTGCCTCCAGCAGTTCCGGGATGTTTTCTCCGGTTTTAGCGGAAACAAAAAAGACCTCATTGATAGATTCGGGAAGATACTTTATAAGTTCATTTCTATCTGCATCGGGCTTGAGGTCAAGTTTATTGAAAACAGCCAATTGGGGATTTTTTAAAGTTTTCAGCTGTTGCAGTACTTCTTTGTCATATTCAGTGGGAAAACCATCAATCTGGGTTAAGAAAATAATTAAATCCACATCTTTAAAGGCATTATGCCAAATTTTAAGCATCTTTTCCTGCAGTTCATAACGGGGTTTTAAATAGCCGGGTGTATCCACAAAAATTATCTGATGCTCTATACTATTCCAGATTCCTTTAATAGCATAGCGGGTAGTTTGTGGCTTAGAAGAGGTAATAGATATTTTTTCTCCTAAAATAAGGTTCATTAAAGTAGATTTACCGGTATTGGGTTTACCTATTATAGCCACAAAGCCGCTTTTGAAGTTTTCCGTATTATTCATAATTGCAAAAAATAAGGGGTGGAAAAGCCACCCCTTTTATTGTTTATTTACTTAAGGTCTCATTTAATTCGTTAAAAACATCTTTAATAATCTGGAGACATTCATCCAATTGTTCTTTAGTAATAATTAAAGGTGGTGCAAGACGAATGATATGACGGTGAGTTGGCTTGCAAAGTAAACCTTTATCTTTCAATTTCAAACACACATCCCATGCTTCAAATCCATTCATTGGCTCAATTACAATTGCATTCAGAAGACCTTTTCCACGCACAAGCTTGAGCATAGGATGTTCTATTTTACGTAGTTCATTGCGGAAATATTCACCCAATTCAAATGCGCGTTCAGTCAATTTCTCTTCTTTAATAACTTCCAAGGCAGCAATAGCTACAACACAGGCAAGAGGAAAACCGCCGTAAGTGGAACCATGTTCTCCGGGTTTTATTTGCAGCATAATATCTTTATCAGCTAAAACTGCTGAAACAGGTAATACACCTCCAGATAATGCTTTACCTAAAATTAAAACATCGGGACGCACATTTTCATAATCACAAGCAAGAAGTTTTCCGGTTCTGCCTAAACCGCTTTGAATTTCATCAGCTATAAACAGAACATTATATTGATGGCACAGATCATAACAATTTTTTAAATAGCCGTCTTTGGGAACAACTACACCGGCTTCACCTTGAATGGGTTCAACGATAAAAGCGGCTACATTTTTGCCGTTTTTTTCCAGATATTCTTTTAATGCGTTGGCATCATCATAGGGAATACGCACAATTCCAGGAGTGAATGGACCAAAACCGCCAAAACAATCCGGATCGGAAGAAGCAGAAATAATAGATATAGTTCTGCCATGAAAATTATTATCTGCAAATATAAGAATAGCTGAATCGGAAGCTACTCCTTTTACATTATATGCCCATTTGCGGGCAAGTTTCATTGCCGTTTCAACTGCTTCAGCACCTGAATTCATAGGTAAAACCATATCGTAACCAAAATATTCGGTTATATATTTTTCATATTCGCCCAGCTTATTATTGTAAAAAGCGCGTGAGGTTAAAGTAAGCTCTTTTGCCTGGTCAATCAATGCCTGAATAATTTTGGGATGACAATGCCCCTGATTTACTGCTGAATAGGCAGAAAGAAAATCGTAATAACGATTTCCTTCAGGGTCCCAAACATAAACACCCTCTCCTTTTGCTAAAACCACGGGCAAAGGATGATAATTATGAGCTCCATATTTTTCTTCCAGTTCCATTGCTTCACTGCTGCTAATGTTGCCGTATTTCAGATTTTGAGACATTTTTCCTCCATAATTTTTTTCCACTTCTACTATTTCATTATCGGTTGAGCAGTCGCATTTCAGATTCGTGGACATTTTTTCCTCCATATATTTTATTATTTCTATTTCTTAAACTCTTATTTATAAAGGGGTTTTTGTGTCAAGGGGAACTTTTCAGCCGTTTGGTTATATGATACACAAATGTGAACGAAAGAATGGTAGTTATCACATCAGCAATAGGTATTGCATAGATCAAACCGCTAAATTGGAAAAGATAATTCAGTAAATATAACATTGGAATATAGACAATTCCCTGACGCGATAAGGAGACGATGAAAGCAGGTATTGCCTTTCCCATTGCTTGAAGTGCAGCCATTAATATCATTCCCAAACCCGCAAACGGAATAGCAATAACATAGGCATTCAGTATCTGTGTTCCAATTTTCATAATTGCTTTATCTTTAATAAATACCGCAATTAGTTCTCCAGGGAAAAGAGCAAAAAACAAGGTAAAGACAGCAGACATTCCCAAACAGATTATATTGGACATCTTAATTACTTTTTTCATCCGAGTATAATTTTGTGCTCCATAATTAAAACCAATAAGCGGCTGAATACCAATAGATAAGCCAATAAAAGCAAAAATAGCTATGGAACAGGATACAACTCCCAGGGCAGCAATAGTATGATCCGTGTAAGCAGAAGCCAACAGAAACTTATCGCATTACCGATACTCATCATTATCTGGCTTAAAGAAGAAGGGATACCAATAGCAAAAATTTCTTTATAACAGAGACCAGCGAGGATGTAAAATACTTTCTTCCGGGACTGGCTAAACTCTTCTTACGCAAATAATAAAAAGAATAATATATCAATCCTAAACCTGACCAATAACAGGCAATGCAGCTCCCGTTACATCCATCTTAAAACTAAAAATAAACAGCGGATCAAGAATAATATTTGCTCCCGTGCCAATAAACAAACCCCCACATTGCTTCTTTGGCAGCTCCTTTAGCTCAGCAATTGAATCATAGTAAATTTAATCATTATGATTGGACTACCGATAAGAAGAGCAGTTAAATATTTCATAGCAAGCGCAGTTAAGTAACTTGCACCTGATATTTTAAATGAAGGAATAAAAAGAACTCCCAAAAATAGCGGTAAATATTGAAACTAAAGCTATTGTGAAAAGAGCAGTAGTGTTGTCTCCCGAGCAGTTTTCGAATCATTTTTTTCCCGGAGACGGGAAAGATAGCTGGCTCCTCCATTAGCAAAAATTCCTGCAATTGCCATTAGCATAGTATAATAATAGAGCAATAGAGATACCGGCAACCTTAAAGGATCATTCAACTTGCCGATAAAAAAAGTATCTGTTAAATTATAAAAGATATTTACCAGCATACTTCAACTGGGTAGGGCAAGATAGAGTATAAATTAGAGCGACATTGTCTGTTCCAGAATTTCTATTTTACTATGTTTCATTTGATAAATTCCTTATATGAACCCTTTTTTTACGAAGTGGAATTCTGTCAAGACGAAGGAAAATGGAGTTACAAATTCAGATTTAATACCGCCAAAAAGGATTATTAAAACAAATATTTATTTCTTGTTTACTAGAATCGGAATATGACTACCCTGCTGCACAATATGCTTATTAATCAAATAGTATTACTTTATTACTGCCTACCCATTGGTAAACCATCCGTAACATATGACAATGGTAGGTAATGCTATTAAGGAAGAAAAGGGAAAAGTTTTTATATTATATGTAAACTATTATTCCCTTTCTTTATAGATATTAGCCTAGCTGATAATTCCTTCCTTTTGGATATGTTATAATTATTTTGCCATTTATGTAAAAAAATTCTTGCATTAGCTTGCCTGATAATAATAATGGCAATGGGAAAGAAATATGTATGTTCTTTCCTGCAGAAGATTTATAAATTCAAAGCATAAAAAGAAATAAAGTATAAAATGAATTTTCTGAAAGAATCAGGATCTTCCTGCTCACCAATTTCTCTAGTAATGATGGTGTTAGGAATTGTAGCAGGTCTTCTGGGTTTAAAGAATGGAAGACCTTTGGGGTTTTTACTTATAATATGTGCTATTTTTTGGAGTGGGTGGTTCAGTTGTTTCGCTCTTTTTAAGCAAGCCAATGGCAAAAAAGCAATACAAATTCAAATTGTTAAACCGGGAGTGGCACATCCTAAAGTTGCTTATCTGTTTTCTGCAGTAGAAAAGATGGCAGAAAGAAAGAAATATTAGAATGCCGGAAATCGGTATTTATAATAGCAGGACTCTTTCCAATGCTTTTGCCACTGGAGCTTCCCAAAACAATGCTTTGATTGCTTTTTCCTCGGCTTTAATAGACCGCCTTTCGGAAGAGGAATTAGCCGCTGTAGCGGGGCATGAAATGACTCATATCACCAATGGAGATATGGTTACAATGACTTTGCTGATGGGAGTTGTGAATACCTTTGTGATGTTTTTTGCCAGGATTTTAACGGTCGTAATTGATAATGCATTGCGTGATGATCGCGGTGGCGGATTAGGTTATTTTGGATATATAATGGTGATTATGGTTCTGCAAAACATTTTAATGCTTCTTGCCAATATTCCCATTGCGGCATATTCGCGTTGGCGTGAATTTAAAGCTGATGCGGGTTCAGCAAATTTGGTAGGTGCAGGTCCTATGATTGAAGCGTTGAAAAAAATAGCCAATGCTTATGTTCCGGAAAAACGAAGTGATTCTTATGCCCTGGCAAAAATCAATAATCAGAAAAGGATTTCCCTTTTTGCTACTCACCCTCCTATTGAAGTGCGCATTCAACATCTTCAGGAAATGCTTTGAAACACATACCTAATCTTAAAATTGAAAAAATGGCAATGGGCGGTTTTGGCATTGCTTATGCAGAAGGAAAGGCAATTTTTGTCCCCTATACTGCTGTTGGAGATGTTGTAGATATTGATATTACAATAGAAAAGAAGGATTATGCTTACGGGAAAGTGACAAAATATATAAGTTATTCGGATTCCCGGGTTGAAGTTCAATGCTCATCCTTTGCTGCAGAAATTCCCTGTGGTGGTTGTGATTGGCTGATGTTAAAATATTCTGAACAGCTGAAACAAAAAAATCAGTTGCTTCTGGAACTCTTCAGTCCCTTTATAGATAAGGCATTAATTTACTTTCCTGCTCCTTCTCCCCAAATAAAACATTACCGGAATAAGGTTTTTATGCCGGTGGGGAAAAATATACAGACAGGAAAAATTACTTTTGGAATGTATGCCCGTTTTTCCCATCAAATCGTAGAACACATTACCTGTGAAAATCATCCCCCGATTTTTGATCAGCTGGCTAATTCCCTAATGGAATTTTGCCTTAAAGCGAAAGTTGAGCCCTATAACGAAATTGAGCATAGGGGTCAGTTAAGATATATTGGCTTTCGCTGTAATTCTGATGGCAGTCAAATTTTGGTGATCCTTGTTACTTTAAGCGGGAAACTGCCTTTTACCAATCTTCTGGTGAAAAAGCTGACTACCGAATTTCCCCAAATAAAAGGTATTATCCAGAATATCAATCGCCAAAAAGGAAATGTTATTTTAGGAAATGAAACCAAGCTACTCTACGGAAGCGAGAATTTATACGATAATTTATACGGCTTGAAATTCAGAATTAACTACCGCAGTTTCTGGCAAATAAATACCGGAACAATGGAAATGATTATTTCCTTCCTGCAGGATTTTGTTAATAGTAACGATGTTATTCTGGATGCCTACTGCGGAATTGGAGCTATAGGACTTTCTTTAGCAGATAAGGTTAAACGCGTTATTCTGCTGGAAGAATTTCCTCAGGCAATTGAAGATGCAAAAGAAAATGCAGTTCTGAACGGGCTAAACAATGTTTCTTTTGTCGTAGGCAAAGTGGAAGATAACCTGTCTGCTGTTTTAATAAAGGAAAAGCCCGATACAATTATAATGGACCCTCCCCGCAACGGAGTTCAACAAAACGCTTTGGAAGCAATTATACAAGCGGAAGTTAAACAAATTATTTACTTAAGCTGTGCTCCTATGACTCTTGCCCGAGATTTAAATACACTAATTGCAGGAGAGAAATATAAAGTTCTCTTTTTACAACCCTTTGATATGTTTCCCAATACTTGGCATATAGAATGTCTTGCCGTTCTTAAACATAACGATTATAATATAAATATGAGATAATAAAATAATTGGTTAGGAAAAGAATGAAAAGATACTTATATCTAATCTTCGGTATTTTATTGATGCTGGCTTTAGGAAGCTGCGAAAGCAATGACAGCGATACAATTGCCCAGCGTGAAATTCGGGATATTCTCTATGATATAAGTATGGATTTCAACTTGAAAAATATGAGCGGAATAATGGAACATCTACATATTAAATATCTGCATAATGGAATGACAAGTTATAATTTTAATGATCTATGGCTGGATAGAATGGCTCAATACTCCCTGTTGGAAATAGAAGTTCTCTATATTGATTTGGATGACGGGACAACGCTACAGTGCATAGTAAAAATAAATTCCTTCTCATTCGGAAACCCTTTACTTTGAATGAACAGAGGATTCGGGGATATTTCTTACTTCAAAAAGAGAAAACGGTGTATGGTATATCTGCGGTAATCAGCGTATGTATTAATAATCTTTTCGGAAAGAACGAGCGTCCCCGTCGTTCATTTTGAGTTGACGAGGACGTCAACCATCCTGTCTGATAGCTTTTACAGCTAAATAATTATATTTATCGTTCCTGGTTCCACAAAGTTTATCAGGAAATTCCACATCTGTATACGGCATTTTTTGTAATTTCTTATCCAATGCTAAAGCAGATAGCAGTTTATGCGAAAATAAAGTTACTTTAAGAACCTCAAATCCATTTTCCGAAAGTAAAGATGCCAATTTAAATACATCCCAACTATGCAAATGGGCATTAACCGGTGTTTTACGATTACAATGAATACAAAGTCTTGAATATGACTTCTTTGTAGGGAACCGTATAAATAAAATTCCACCGGTCTTTAACATCATTTTCCAGTTACCTATTGCCAAAGCTGGATCAACAAGGTGTTCCAGAACTTCTAAAAGCCACAATTAAATCAAAATAATCTCTATGGAATGTTTATTTTGCAAGCATCACTATAAAGGGTTTTTATTCGGGGATCAATTTGCTTAATCTTGTTTAGATTCTCTGTGCTTAAGATATAGCCGTAACGCTAGCTCCTATTTTGGCACAATGCAAAGAAAACCAACCCCTGCCACTACCTATATCTAAAACCTTTTGCTCCTTCTTAACAGGACACAGATGTTGAATAAATTGATTTCTTCTTATTTCTGCAGGAGTTATTAAGTCCTTACCCCAATAATCAAATTCCGGGGCGTCATTATGATAATGCTGAATATAATCCATATTTAATCGAAATTTTTTTCCTATTTATAAACTAAGCGAAAATGATAATTAGGCAAGGATATTTCACGCAGATTTACTTGAATTTTAGCAGATAAAAAAAGACGCAGATTTCTAATTTTGAGTTCTGAGTTCGTAGTTTTTAGTTCAAAGTTCTGAGTTCTGAGTTCGTAGTTACAGGTTCGCGAGTTCGTAGTTGTTGGTTATTTTAGTTTGGTTAAGTTCTGAGTTTTTATATCCTAATTCATTGTTAAATATTCGTTGGTTTTATCTATTCTCTCATTACATGATAACCCATAATTTTTACACTTCCCTCAATTACTTTTTCGCTATCTCGCCATCTCACCATTTCGCTATTTTCGATCTCGCTGAAAAAAGATTTGACAGTTTCGTGCCTAAAATTTCGTGGTTAAAATTATTCATTACGCTTTGAGCGTAAGCACAAGTTCCATATTTTGCAGGGACGCAGTTCTTTAGGAGGAACAATGTCATCCATTAAATGTGGTACTCTAAATGAGTATCGCTGTGGAAAGGGAATTAACCCAACCCACCACTTAAATAAAACAAACTGTAGTTTGATTTGCTGCACAGATGGCGGAGCTCTACAAAAATATCGTTTAAACACAAGGAAGCCATATTGCATAAATTTTGGAGGATACAGTGAGTAAACTTGATAACCAGATCCGTATAAAACTGAAAGCTTATGATCATCGTCTGTTAGATAAATCAGTAGCTGAAATCGTGAAATCCACTCGTAATACGGGAGCTAAAGTTGTCGGTCTCTATTCCGTTACCTACAGACAGGACTATTTATACGATTTTGCGTAGTCCCCATGCCGATAAAAAGAGCCGGGATCCGGATTTCAGATGTTGGTTCACAAGCGATTAATTGATATTGTGAATCCTACTCAACAAACCACAAATGCACTAAAGAAATTAAGCTTTACCAGCTGGGTCCATGTGGAAATCAAAGCGAACACAAGGGTTAAATATGATTGGATTAATTGGTAAAAAAATAGGTATGGCTCAGGTGTTTGACAGCGATGGCAGAGTAGTTCCTGTAACGGTTATCAAAGCCGGACCCTGTAAAGTTATCTGTAAAAGGGCCCAATACCGAAAATGGATATGCAACTCCAGATTGGTTTGAAGAAATTCCTGAACATAAAGTAAGTAAACCAATGCAAGGTCACTTTTAAAAAATACAACTGTTCTTATTACCGTTATGTGCGTGAATTTCGTCCTTCTTATGGACAAGATATTGAAAATATCCAAATTGGTGATGAATTGAGAGCAGATATATTTGGTGAAAATGAAACAGTATCCGTTTCTGCTAATTCCAAAGGCAGAGGTTTTACCGGAGTGATGAAAAGGCATAATTTTAGTGGTTTTATTAGTTCTCATGGCAGTCATGAGTCCTTTCGGGGACCTGGTTCTATAGGTCAATGTGCTCAGCCCTCGCGTGTTTTTAAAGGAATGAAAATGGCTGGACAATATGGTAACACGAAAGTTACTGTGCATCATCTCAAGGTTATAAAAGTTGATCCTGAAAATAATATAATAATGGTTAAAGGTGCTGTTCCCGGTCATCGTAATTCCTTAGTAACAATTCACAAGGAACAATAGGTGGTAACTTATGTTAACAGCAAAACGATATAATATGCAAGGTGAACTTTTAGGAGAAGTTGATCTTCCTGAAGGCATCTTTGAAGTGGATGTTAATGCTCCTAAGATTTTACTCAATGAAGTGGTTACAATGTTCCTTGCCAATCAGCGTCAAGGCACAAGTGCAAAAGAAAAAATAGAAGTATGACTGCTGGAAACGCAGCCAACTTTTCCGGCAAGAAAAGGAACGAACGTACCAGGTGGGAACTCGTAGAAGTCTATTCGGGTGCATGGGGGAAAAGCGTTTGCTATTTATCCCAAAGATTGGTATCGTAAAATTCCCCGCACCAAAAAACGCCTCGCTTTGAAAGTTGCTTTAACAGACCGTGCTCGCGAAGGCAGAATAATGATTGTAGATAATCTAAGTTTTGAAAAACCGAATACTAAACTTGCCGTGGAACTTTTAAACAAAATTATACCGGAAAAAGGTTATAAACTGGTTGTAACTGATGGGCACCATATTCCAACTGTTAAAAGTTTTGCTAATTTGCCTGAGGTTATGACGGACAGAGCAGATAGTTTGAATGCTTATGAAGTGCTTAAAAGCAGTTATATAATTATGACTGATGAAGCTCTGAAAAAAGTGGAGGAGGTATTCAACAAATGATACACCCACGCAATATCATAATTAGCCCGATAATCACTGAAAAAAGCAGTAACCAGGTTCAAAATGAAAATACTTACAGCTTTAAAGTGAGCAGTAATGCTAATAAAATAGAAATCAAAAAAGCTATTGAACGCATTTTTGCCGTTAAAGTTCTGGCAGTGAATACTATTCGCTACAAAGGGAAACCTAAAAGCTTAGGTAAATATAACGGCAAAAGGCCTGACTGGAAAAAGGCAATAGTAACCCTGCGCGAAGGTGATAAGATTGCCGATTTTGAGGTTTAATGAGGTGAATAATGGGAATTAAAAAATACAGACCAACAACTTCCTCCCTCCGTTTTCGCACCGGTCATACTTTTGAGGAGATAACTAAAAAGACCCCCGAAAAGTCATTACTGAAACCGAAACATAGAACCGGAGGCAGAAACAATTCCGGAAGAATAACCTGTCGTCATAGAGGTGGAGGTCACAGACGCCACTATCGGATAATTGATTTTAAACGCGATAAAATTGGAATTCCGGCAAAAGTTGCTGCCATAGAATATGATCCCAATCGGACAGCCCGTATTGCTTTACTGCATTATGTGGATGGCGAAAAAAGATATATTGTTGCTCCCGATGGTTTGGAAGTAGGAGCTAAAGTGATGAGCGGTCCCGATGCTGATATTGCAGTGGGAAACGCTATTCCTTTGGAAAAGATACCCTTGGGAAGCGTTGTTCATAATGTAGAATTGAAAAGAGGAAAAGGTGGTCAGATAGCTCGTAGCGCTGGAACTTTTGCTCAGGTTGTAGCTAAAGATGGCGATTATGTTCATATTAAAATGCCTTCCAATGATGTTCATTTAGTCCGGAAGGAATGTCTTGCTACAATGGGAAGCGTTAGCAATCCGGACCATTCATTAATTCAAATTGGTAAAGCAGGACGTAATCGCTGGAAAGGAATTCGTCCTTCAGTGCGTGGTGTAGCAATGAATCCTGTAGATCATCCGATGGGTGGAGGTGAAGGAAAAACCTCCGGAGGTGGTCATCCTGTTTCTCCCTGGGGAAAATTGGCAAAGGGTGGAAAAACACGAAAAACTCATAAATACAGCGATAAATATATCGTGAAAGCAGTTAAGAAATAGAATAAGGATAGAGAAAATGGCACGTTCAATTAAAAAAGGTCCCTTCGTTGATGCTCATCTACTGAAGAAAGTAGAGGTGCTAAATGCTGAAGGTAAGAAAAGCGTAATTAAGACCTGGTCTCGCCGTTCTACAATAACTCCTCAATTTATTGGTCATACTTTCAGTATTCATAACGGACATAAATTTGTTCCTGTTTATATTACTGAAAATATGGTAGGTCACAAATTGGGTGAATTTTCTCCAACCCGTACCTACAGGGGCCATAAAGAAAAGAAGAAAAAAGTTACGAGATAGGGAGAGAGAAATGGAAGCGAAAGCAAAACTTTGCTATGCTCGCGGCTCAGCAAGAAAGGCACGATTAGTGTTAGATACGATTCGCTATAAACCTGTAACAGAAGCACAAAATATATTGCGTTTTTCACGCCGTAGAGTAGCAGGAACGATAAATAAATTATTGGCTTCTGCCATAGCCAATGCTCAACATCAGGATCCTAAAGTTAATCTGGATAAAATGTATGTAATAACTGCCACAGCTGATGAGGGTCCGCAAATGAAACGTTATATGCCCCGAGCCATGGGAAGAGCTTATATGATTAGGAAACCGACCTGTCATATCTCCCTGGAAATACAAACAATAGAAGAAGAATAGGAGGAAAACCTTGGGACAAAAAATACATCCCGTTCTTTACCGTCTCGGTGTTAATAAAGAAACAGAATCCATCTGGTTTGCTCAAGGAACCTCGTATGTGGATTTTCTTCAGGAAGATATTAAAATCCGGAATTATATTCGCAAACGCTTGAGTGACAAGATGGTTTCCCGTGTGCAGATTTCGCGTAAAACAAGTTCAATAATAATTGATATTTACACTGCCCGTCCAGGTTTAGTGATAGGCAAGAAAGGTGAAGATATTGATAAGCTGCGTAATGAACTGAATGTTTTTATTAACAAAGACCGAAAAAATCCGATCAGTGTGTCTATCAACATTGAACCGATAGATAAAATGTGGTTGGATGCTCGTTTGGTGGCACAAGAAATTGCGCGCCAACTGGAAGAGCGAATTTCTTTCCGTCGGGCTATGAAAATGGCTATTCGCTATGTAATGAAAGAAGGTGCTCAAGGTGTTAAAGTTCAAGTTTCCGGTCGCTTGGGTGGAGCTGAAATAGCGCGCTCAGAAAGATATAAACAAGGCAGAACCCCGCTTCATACTCTTCGTGCCGATATTGATTATGCCAATGTGGAGGCAAATACTACTTATGGTGTTATCGGTGTTAAGGTTTGGATTTATAAGGGTGATATACTTGATTAAAGGAGATATGTAATGTTAGCACCTAAAAAAGTAAAATATCGCAAAATGATGAAAGGAAGAAGGAAAGGTCTATCCTGGACCGGATGCAACATCTCCTTTGGTGATTATGGATTAATAGCCCTTGAGGACTCATTTATTACTAGCCGCCAAATTGAAGCATGTCGTATTGCCATTACTCGTCATATGAAAAGAGAAGGCAAGGTCTGGATTAGAATATTTCCTGATAAGCCCATTACTAAAAAACCTGCCGAAACGAGAATGGGAAAAGGTAAAGGTGCTCCAGAATATTGGGTAGCAGTAGTTCGTCCGGGAAGGGTTCTTTTTGAAATTGAAGGTGTGGATGTGAATGTTGCTAAAGAAGCATTGCGTTTAGCAGCGCACAAACTTCCGATTAAGACACGCTTTATTGCTCGCGAAGGAGTAGAATTATGAAAATAGAGGAAATTCGCGATTTAAGCATCGAAGAATTGCAGGCAAAACTGGAAGAATTACGCATAGAGCTTTTTAATCTGCGTTTTCAAAAGACAAAAAACCTGCTGGACCGTCCAGACCGTATTCGTAATATCCGACATGATATAGCTCGGATTAATACTATTTTAACAGAAAGAGAAAAAGAGAAAAAAATTTGAGGTGATAAGTGGCAACAACACATAAAATGATTAAACAGGGAATTGTCGTAAGTGATAAAAATGATAAAACCATCGTGGTCCGGGTAGAACGTCAGTTTATCCATCCGTTATATAAAAAAACAGTGCGCCGACATAAAAAATTTATGGCTCACGATGAAAATAACTCTGCCCACGAAGGTGATATTGTTCAAATTATGGAATCACGTCCATTGAGTGCACGCAAACGCTGGACTCTGCATAAAATTGTGGAAAGAAGCAAATAAAGGAGTTTGGGGAAGATGATTCAGGTTCAAACAATGTTAAATATTGCTGATAACTCCGGTGCCAAGAAAGCTATGTGCATAAAAGTTCTTGGCGGAACACAACGCAAATATGCTTCAATTGGAGATGTTATAGTTGTAGCAATTAAGAGTGCTACTCCGGGTGGAAAAGTAAAAAAAGGTAGCGTAGAAAGAGCTGTAATAGTTCGCACTCGCAAAGAATTGCGTCGTCCAGATGGTTCTTATATTCGTTTTGCCGATAATGCAGCTGTTATTATTGATGAAAAACATGAGCCCAAAGGAACTCGTATTTTCGGTCCTGTAGCCCGTGAACTGCGGGAAGCACATTATATGAAAATTGTCTCCCTGGCTCCGGAAGTGCTTTAGGAGGAACGATGGCAAAGAAGAAAATGCGTTTTAAAAAGGGTGACCTTGTAAAAGTAATTGCCGGTGACGATAAAGGCAGAAAAGGTCATATCTTAAAGGTCTTTCCTAAAACCGGAAAAGTTATCGTAGAAAAGGTGCATATGATAAAAAAGCATGCTAAGCCCACACAACAAAATCCTCAAGGTGG
>JAXGIH010000044.1:0-14924 GCA_040770845.1 Cloacimonas sp. (SeqCode) | reverse complement strand
GAACTGTATTAGTTGGGTTTATGAATACGGATATGGTATAAAAGCATACTGAACGACCGCAGGCATTATTTTCCCGGTAAGTTCAATATTATTTGGAAATACCTCTTTGGGCGTTTTGGACAAACTGGATAAAGATTATCTGTTCAGGTGTAGGATTTGGTATTTGAAGTGCTTTTTCCAATGCCTGAGAAGTATTTAATCCACTACGATAAAAGAGATTATATATTTCCTTGATAGCGGCAATTGTCTCGCTGGCAAAGCCCTTTCTCATTAACCCAATGCTATTCAGTCCAACTGTCTTATAGGGATTTCCCTGTCCGCGAGAAAAAGGAACAATATCTTTGTTTGTTGCCGAAGCCCCACCCACAAAGGCATAAGCACCAATATGGACAAACTGGTGAATTGCCGTTAAACCGCCAACCGTAGCAAAATCACCAATATGAATATGTCCTCCGCACTGAACAACATTAGCAATAACGCAACCGGAACCGATTTGACTGTTGTGAGCAATATGCGCATATTCCATTAAAAGGTTGTTATCGCCAACAACGGTATCCTCCTCCATTTGATTACTGCAATTGATAGTAACAAATTCGCGAATGGTATTGTTACTGCCTACCCGCAAACGGGTTGGTTCACCTTTATATTTCAAATCCTGAGGTTCAGTTCCCAAAACAGCATAAGCATATATTTTATTGCTGTCTCCTATAATTGTGTCTCCCAAAATAGTAACATTGGCAATTAGGTTATTATTTGAGCCCAATACAACATCTTTTCCGATATGACAATAGGGACCGATGTAACAGTTATCGCCAATAACAGCGCCTTCTTCTATAATTGCAGTAGGATGAATAATAGTCATTTTTCTCTCTCCATAATCATAGCCAAAAAGTCACCTTCAGCAACTTTTTCTCCTTCCACGAATGTTTCTCCGTGCATTTTTGCCAAAGACCTTTTTAGGGAAATCACCTTCAGTTCATAACGCAGTGTATCTCCAGGTAAAACAGGTTTCCGAAATTTTACATTATCAATACTAGCAAAATAGGCAACATAATTTTGAGGATTATCCATTTGATTAAGTAACATTATTCCACCTGCCTGAGCCATTCCTTCAATAATGAGAACTCCTGGCATAATAGGATGACCAGGAAAATGACCCTGGAAAAAGGGTTCGTTGATAGTAACATTTTTAATGCCTACAAGTGACTCTCCTGGAATGAATTCAATAATTTTATCTACCAGCAAAAAAGGATAGCGATGTGGTAAAATCCGCAAAATGGCATTGATATCAAAGACCACATTTTGGGATTTGTCTTTTTGGTATATCTTTTGGAGCTGGTGCTTTTTCTGTATTTGTCGCAACTTTTTCACCAGTTCCACATTGGTTTTATGTCCACTGCGGGGCAGCTAAAGCCCTTTAATAGACCTAAAAGTGCTATATCGCCAACTAAATCAACTACTTTATGACGCACAAATTCATTGTAATAGCGTAAAGGATGATTATTCAAAATACCTTCCGGGGAAACAGTTACCGGTTTATGATAACCAAAAACATCCTGCAATTCTGCTTCGCTGATATTGGGTTCTAAAAATAACTACGCATTTTCCAGAGAACCACCTTTTATTAAACCCATATTTTTTCAGTTCCAGAATTTCATTTTATAAAGCAAAAGTGCATTTCCTGCAAAATCCTTTCATAGTTATCCAAAGAAGGTAACCAGGTATATTTGAGTCCTACCAGATGTTTTGTAATCAATCATAAAGCTATTTTCAATCATTGAAGGAACAATTACTATATCCACATTATCTTCCGGAGCGGAAAATCCGATTGAGATTCCAGCTCAAAATATTCCCGTTCACTATCCTGCTGCAATAATCCCGCATGCCGCAAAAGATTTAAGAATACAACAGCCGAGCCATCTGCTGCAGGAGCTTCAGGTCTGTTTATTTCAATGCATATATTATCTATACTCATTCCGGCAATAGCAGAAAGAACATGTTCGAGTAGCTACTGTTGTTCCACGTGATGCCAATTGTGCTGCGGGAAATATCTACTACATGATCAATATCAGCAGGAATTTTGGGTTTTCCGGGGTAAATCAGTTCGGATAAAGAATTCCTTCATCTGCTTTTGCGGGTTTGAATCTGATCGTACTAATTTCTCCAGAGTGCAATCCAATTCCTGTATAAGTTGATTCTCCGCCAATTGTTTGTTTGTATTCCATTATTTTTCTCCGTTCTCAGTTTCTTGTTTTTTTGCCTTCAGGTAAAAATGATACATTTCGGGTAAATTCTTTTGCACAGCCATAATCCGCTTTGTAAGGTTCGCTTCCAGAGCAGGATAGCCAAAATACCTTCCGTCATCGGGAATATTAGTGGAAACACCTGATTGAGCTCCAACCATAGCTCTGTTCCCTATTTGCAAGTGATCGGCAATTCCTACTTGACCTGCAAGATAAACATAATCACCTACAATAGTGCTTCCTGCCAAGCCAACTTGAGCACAAAGAATACTATGCTCTCCAATAATGCAATTATGACCAACCTGAACCAGGTTGTCTATTTTAGTGCCACTGCCGATTATAGTGCTGCCTAAAGTAGCTCTATCAATACAACTATTAGCTCCAATTTCCACACCATCGCCAATAACAACATTTCCTACCTGCGGAATTTTTTGCTGAATACCCTCAATTAGCATAAAACCAAAACCATCTGCGCCGATAATTACTCCGCTGTGAAGAATACAATTCCTGCCGATAACGCAATCATCATAAACGCAAACATTTGGATAGAGCTTGGTGCCCGCTCCTACAGAAACATTTTTTCCCAGAGAACATCCTTCGCTAATAATCACTCCCTTGCCTAAAATACAACCACTACCGATAACAACATTGTCTCCTATTGCCACTTCTCCTTCAAAACGAACATCTTCTGCCACAATTGCTGTTGACTGAATTGTATAAATAAAGTCCTTATTTTCCTGTTCCAGCCACCAGCTAATCAATCGCATTAGTGAATAATAGGGCTTTTGAACAAGTAGTAAAGCTCTTTCCGGAAGCTCGGAAATAAATTTCTCCGTAGTAATAATCAAGCCGGCAGAACTGGCTTTCACTTTTTCCAGAAGTTTTTCCTGCTCTAAGAAAATAATTGTTTGTTCATCCGCTTCTTCCGGTTCACTAACTTTACAAAGGACAGATGGTATTTTGCCTTTCAGTTCTCCCTGGCAGATTTGAGTAAGGAGTTCACTATTTATAGGAGTGTTAAAACGCTTCATAATTTATCCGGCTTAAATTCATCACCGAAACCCTCAGGTGGCTTAATTTCAGGAGGTTTTTGACCTTCCGGTTTGGGAGGTTCTGGTGTTGTTCCTTCAGTTGGTTTAATCGTATCTTTATTCAGCTCCAGTAAAATCTGATCAGTTAAATCCAAAGCGGGAAGAGCATAAAGAACACTGCCCATACTAACATCAAAAATCATTGTGTATTTTTCGTCTTCGGCAATTTTTTTAATGAGGTTATGAATTTTCAAGGTTAAAGGATCAATAAGTTCGCGATAACGCTGTTCCGCCTTTCCCCCATCACCAAAATATTCTTCCAGAAGGCGCCCTGCTTCCGCTTTTTTGGTATCAATCCTACTTTGAGCTTCTCTTTTAGCGGCATCGTTCATCGTTAGTTTGCGGATTTCAAAATCGCGCTCCATTTGTTTGATTTCTTCATCCAGCGATTTAATTTGATTTGTCCAGTTCTGTTTATCCAACGCAAATAACCTGGCTACTTCCGCTGCTTCGTTACTATCCAAGAGCAGACGGTCGGTATTTACAAAACCAAGCTTAACGGGTTGGGCATAAGCAAAAGCAAATAGTGCTAACAGAACTGATAGAGTTAAGATATATTTTTTCATTGTTTCTCCTCTTCTGAAAAAGGTATAAAGTTAATCCTGAAGTGGAAAAATCGGCTCCAGCATTTTAACTGCGCGAGCATCATCCACTCTTCTTACAGGAGTTGTTAAAGGAGCTTCCTTAACAAGTTCCGGATTTTCTTTGCACTCTGCTGCAATTTCTATCATTGCAGTGGCAAAGGCATCCAAACTTTCCAGGGATTCTGTTTCCGTTGGTTCCACCATCATTGCTTCCGGAATGATGAGTGGAAAATAGATAGTAGGTGCATGGAACCCTTTATCTAAAAGGCGTTTGGCTATATCCAAAGTAGTAATTCCCGATTCCTTCTTTTGCCAGGTTCCATCCATCACAAATTCATGCATACAGGGTTCCTGATGTTCAATATGATAATATGGATTCAAGCGTTTCATAAGGTAATTGGCATTCAATATGGCATTTTCGGAAACCCTTTGTAAACCTTCCGCTCCTAACATTTTAATATAGATATAGGCACGGATTAAAACAGCAAAATTACCATAAAAACTATGCACTTTACCAATGGAGGTCTTTTCATTTGCAAAAGAAAGATGATAGCCCTTTTCGTCTTTAGTAATAACGGGAACAGGCAAAAAAGGCAGTAACTTATCATTTACAGCTACAGGACCGGAACCGGGACCTCCCCCTCCATGAGGTGTAAAGGTAGTTCATGCAATTGAAGTGGATCAATCAAAACCGATTTTCCCGGTTGAATCCATTATTCCCAAAAGGGTATTTGTTAGTTCGACCCATATATTGGCGTATCAATACACTGTGGAATATTTAAGGTCAGCTATTTCTTCAATTTAAGTTTCAAAGTCTCGGTATTGATTAAAATTGGTAATTCTGCTGGGAAGCATTGCATTGAATTCCCGCAATGGCAATATCAATAACGACTTTTTCAGCTAGAGGTAAACGTTAATTGTTTTATAAAGCCCACCACAACCACAGGTGGTGTGATTAGTTCCAGATAAAGTGCCATCAGGGAATAATGATTGTGTCTTTATGCGTATTTCTGTCATTTATGATAGGCAGAAACAATTTTGATACTGTAAATTCACCTTGTTTTCCGCAGAGGGTTGTAATGTACTACCCTGCTGGCTCCTGTAATTTCAGCTTGTATCTTTTGGAGTTCACATAATGTCTTGAAAGCGCTGTAAGCTTCTTCCTGGTTGATAAGATGCAAAGAGTAAAAGTTGAATCCCTAATTGTTGTTTCGTGAAGCTTGGGATTACCACTGCAGCTGCCCAAAGGATAAACCCTTCTCTATAAAATGATTTTTTCTGTGAAAGAGTATTGTACGTTGCATCACATCCTTGTGGCAGTTCGCTAACTTCGGAAGACGAGAGCTTTTGTTCTTACATTGTTTCCGAAACATTGTTGCCACAGGAATATCTATAGCTTCCCGCTTGGGTAAAGTTACTCCTCTTTCTGCCGGCAGTGCTATGTTCAAAAAATGGTTTTGCTCATTTTACAACCTCCCGCATTGCTTGGATTGAATGTCACTTTCTGCTTTGGCCTTTTCCGTTACGGGCAGCAATCATCAGTTCATCAGGTTTTCCGTAAGGAGCAAGGCCAACTTGGCAAGCGATGATATTCTCAGATAATAGAGCTTTAATTATTTCTTCTGCTTTTCGGAGTTTTAAGCACAAAATTCTTTGAAGAAATGTCTTTGGATATGCCAGAGCCAAACGGGGATTTTACAGAGTTCGTTTGCTGCATATGTTTTTTGAGCGGATTGAGTGGTTATTTAACAAGACTTTCTTTCCTTTAATAAAATATAAATAAAAACTATCAAGTGATAAAAAAGCGATTCATTGAACAGATATTGGAAGTATTTTTTGCCTGATTTTGGATATGTTGTTTCGTCGCAGAGTTACAAACAGCTTTTTTACTATCCTTATCTATGGTTCCGCTAACAATTCTGCCAGGCATTAAACGAGCTCATATCCAGTTTAGAAGAAACCAAAAAGTGACTCCCTAAAAAACATAATATTATTGTTGGTGCTCGGATCTTCAACTGTAATATTCGTATTATATTCTGCAGGTGGTGTTATGATACGTAAAGAACAGGATCAATACAGGTATTGGCAGAACATTTAGGTTTTTATGCACTATTATACTAATTGCTCGGTATCCTCTATAAGTTTCACATAAAATTAGGGGGTCGAATTACATCAAGCACTAGCTTCATTTAGTATACTTTCATGTATAAATCCGTTATTTCCATCTTTTTGGAGCAATAAAAATTAATTCCATTACCTTCATAGGCGCCTTAATTACTTGAAATGGCAATTGGACGGGGGTTGCAGGCAAATGGTTTTGTTGAAATGATTTTCACGCGTATGCCATTAAAAGAAAGCTCTGTTGAACTTGCGCTATATCATATATCAGCATTGGCAATTTCCATCCCTGTAAGTTCACAAAATCAAGGTTCGATATTCAAATATATACTGAAGTGTGCTCGCTAATCGCCTGATAAGGAGTGTAGGCAGTAAGAAATTTGATGTTAATTGTTTCGGCTGTAGAAGGATAAATGCTTATTTCAAATTTACCTATTAAAAGGAATTTGCCTTTTCGCAGGAAATACTTTTTAAGGTTCTTTTGCTTGATATTTTTATTTATTTCAGTTCCAAGGGGCCCGGATAGTGTTGTTTTTTTCATTCTTATTTTTCGAATGCTGTAAGCAAATCCTCACCTTGTTTACGCCGATTGTCTTCAGGATTTTGCCTATCTCTTTCAGTATTAGATATATAGGGCATTATTGCTCCTTATGTTAATTATATTTCACTGAAAATTAAAAGCGTTGAATATGTCAATTGCTTTTTAGAATACAACTATATCAGCAACGCAGAGAGCAAAGGGCAGAGAGTCTAATCCTTCTCAACCCTCTAAACCTTTCTCGCAACCCTCTCAACCATCTCCTCAACTCCTCTAAACCCTCTTTAATCTTATATTCTTCATTTTACATTCCCTTCAGTTTCAGAAAAGGAAGTTTTGTTGTAACAATCTTTCCGTTTGTTTCCAGACGGCAAAAAGCATAATCCGCTACTTTCATTTTTATTTCCAAAGAATCCTTTCCGTTCCATTCAGTTCATAATTTCCGGCTTTTTATTTTCCGCCTGCAGAGTTGTAACCTTCTGACCTTAATATTGTAAATAGATAGATTTACTTTACCGCTTGCGGGTGCAGGGAATATTTGATTTTATTGGTTTCGGTAGCGGATTGGGGTAGCTGGAAAGAGATAAATTTCATAAGATGAATAAAAGGATCATCGGAAGCAACATTAGGTTTTTGTAAAAGCAATTCTATTCCCGCAGAGCCAATAACGCTTACCTAAAGCATCAGTCCATATTCTATTGGGCTCAGCATCCAGCTGTTACCACAGAGGCATTTTTGTCAAACAGATATTTTGATATTCAAAGGTCTAATACACATTACGCAATCTGACCTGAAATGCTTGTTGCATCAGATATTGTGTATACGTTGGATCAACAAAACCAGGATTAAAAATATATAACTGATGTTCAATAAAACCTGTTCCGGTAATCGTTCCATTGGCAAACGATTTATTTTTGAGCAACAAGTCCCGGAATATCAGGTTCACCTCCTGCTTGTGGATCAGGAGTTATCTAAACGAAGACCTTTACAAGGTATTCTGGAGCTCAAATCCATATTTACAGCAACTTTTATTGAATAGCACCCCGAGAGTATTCTGTCCAAAGCGGTTCAGAGAAATCCAGAAAACCACTCTTGCAGGTTAGGATCAATTATCCGGTAATATACATTCAATAGGTTTGTAGTTAGATTGGAAGCGAAAAGCGGTTATTCCTATATTATGAACCCCTGCAGTTAAAAGGTTACCGTTAATTTCCCCGGAAAAAGGTTCGCTATCTGCCGTATAAACTAAAACACCATCAAGCGTATATTCCACTCTTAACAAAGCGTTTGCGGGATCAGTTATCTGGGGATTTAGCTGAATTGTTTCCGCAGGTAAAATAGAACCACTGGCAGGAGATATAGAACTAATTACGGGAGCCATTGATTCAGTTGGTGAAGCCAGTGTAAAACTAATGGTTTCTCCTGTAGAAGTGATATTTTTGAGATTAATTGGAAAAGTGTTTCCATTATTTAAAAAGGGCTGAGGATTGGTATAAACATTAAAGGCAGTTCTATAATTATCAGCACTGAAAGGGGCTTCAGCAACCAGTCCATTATGGGTTAAAGTTCCATTGGGTCTATAAACATAAATTCCTTCAGGGGGTCCATCAGCATTGCCTTCAAACCTTTGATCAATTCTATAAATCAATAGTCCCGAGCCGGGTAATTTCTCTTCAAAAACATCACTCCCCTTTTTCCGGTATTCAAACACAAGAAATTCATAATTGGAACCGGGAATAGGATACATATACACATTATTGGTTGAAGATGTAACAGGATTTAAGGTATAGGTATTACCAATTTGAGCAAGCGGAAGTGAACTAATCCATTGACCATAAAAGTATTTCATAAACATACACATATGACCTTCCCCACTTTCCATTATATCCCAACAACCAGCCGGAGTTAAGCCATCATATTCATAATGATAAAGGTCTGGAGCGCCAACACTATGAAACATTTCATGACAAAGAGTAGTTACATCGTTTTGATCTTCCGGCTGAAATGTATAATCCTGAATCCGTTTATTGCGTATAGAAACATTATGGCTAAACAAAACCCAGCGGTGTGCCCATAAAAGATCAGACCAGGCAGAATGAGGTCCCCGAATAATAAAACAGACATTATCCACGTGTCCATCATTATCAGCATCAATATTTAAAGAGGCAGGAACTTCAGAGGCAACAGCATAAACAGCATTCATAAGTAAGTTGTGTTCTCTATATGTTCTTGTATCATCATCAATATAACCATTAGGATTGGTAACTGCATTATAGGGAAGATAATAACTACGGGGATGAATATCATGATAAGAAAGATTAATTATATCCGCACAGGCAGGATAGTGATAAGTCATAAATTGCAGTTGATTGTAACTAACTTTCTGAAATAGCTCCGTAAGCTGATCGCATTATCTCCAACTTCATTAAAACGGGCATTATAAACAGAGCGGAATTTCAAATTCGGTTTGATCACCGAAGCGGATATAGATGCATAAATTGTTTTACATTCCCGATATTATAGGACCCCTCATGTTCATTTCTTCTTCTTTTTTTTGCGCATATCTAAAATCAATTTTTCTCTGCCTTGCTTCCTGAAATATTGATATGGGGAATTAAACCATAAGCAGAAGGCGGGTCAATTGTGCCATAACGATAGGGCAGACAGCAGGTTCGTTTCCAAAATCGGCATGTAATAGTAATAGCTGTCAACAGGACTCTCTTTGATAATCGTGTAGCCAAAGCTGGTATCGTGTGTGTAAACGGTGGTTTTCTGGTTGCCAGCCTCATCACCACTGGCAAAAAGTGCTTAAAAACTGGAACTATATCAGGTTGACGACAGAAGAACGACATCCCTGTCGTTCATAAAACCCGGAAGAACGACATCCCCGTCGTTCATTATTAGTTGACGAGAACATCAACCACCTGGTTCAAAACTTTATTTTCTTATTTCTCGCAATCAATTCATCAAACTTTGCTTAAAATTATCAAATCATTCTATCCGCTTCACCTCAAAAAAAATAGCTATCAATGTAGCTATCTATTTCCGTCTTGAACGGTTACTATTTTCCTGAAACCGATTTTATATATCAGTTTTTATACATAAACTCATTAAAAATTATATGCTCTTGTTTGTCAAGCAAAATCTTTCCCTAAATCAGCTCTTCCTTAATTGCATTACCTACTCATTGCTTACCCATTACGGATGGCATCCGTAATGGGTAGGTAATGCTAAAGCAATTCAAGTAATAACGAAACAATCTAAGATGGAAAATAGGTAACTAAAGACAAAAATAAAGCTTACGAATTATTCCAAAATGCCTATGAAAGCAAATCAATTGGTAATAGGATGAATGTTGCTTATTATTTAATGACCTCCAACAGTGCAGAAGCAAAAACTATAGGTTTTAGCTATCTAAAAGAGCTTGCTGAAATTGATAAATATCCTTTTAACAACTTTTAGAACCGGAAAAGAAGAAAATAATTTATTATCAATCATTCTTTTTTATCAGGGGCTTAAGCTCCCCTCACTATATTTGTGTTGCCCTTTTGGGTTTTTCATTATTTACATTATTAGAGCCACCTCAACCCTTTAAACCCTCTCAACTTTCTCAACTTTCTCAACTCTTTTTTGCGAGTGGTTAATAAGGATGCCAACCTTCCGAAAAATAAAGCTCTTCCGGATATAAAAAAGCGGAGGAACAATATCCTCCGCATACAAAATTATTTTATATTTTCTTAACTTAACGCAGTCCCTGGGACATTGCCTCTCCCAAGTCAAAGATTGGCAGATAGATAACCACGATAATACTTCCTACGATAACAGCCATAAAAATGATTAAAAGTGGTTCTATCAACGAAGTTAAGCGGTCAATAACGGAATCCACAAGTTTTTCATAGAACTCTGCGGCTTTGGATAACAATTTATCCATATCCCCGGTTTCTTCGCCGGTTGAAATCATTTGCAATAAAGTAGGAGGAAACATTCCTGTTCTGCGGAAAGCATTTGCTACACCATAACCCTCTTTTACCATCACTCTGGCTTTGCGAACTGCACTTTCAATAACAGCATTTTGGACAACATTTTCAGTTAATTCCATTGTATCCATAATAGGTACTCCGGCAGCCATCAGAATACTGAAAGTTCGGGAAAATTTACTCATAATGGAATTAGAAATAACTTTCCCGATTACTGGAATTTTCAGTTTTATGGAATCAAAAACATAGCGTCCCTTATTGGTAAGATTTATCAGGAAAAAGGTAAAGATTACCAGCAGCACAATAACTATAAACATAAATACATTATTGGTTATAAAATGGCTGATATTTATAGCTAATGTAGTTGGAGCCGGAAGATCGGCATGGAAATTGGCATACACATCGGCAAACATGGGAATAATGTAATAGAACATTCCCCAAACCACAAAGAAGAGGAAAATAACAATGAAAATTGGATAAGCTAAAGCACTGTAAACCTTACGCCTGGTATCTTCCATCTTTTCCAAATAGTCCGCTAATTCATCCAAAACCGTATGCAGGGTTCCGGAAACTTCTCCTGCAGTAACTAAAGCTATATATAGCGGATTAAACACTCCCGGATGTTGTTGCATTGCTTCAGAAAGAGAATATCCTTTACGGATATCATCCGAGAGCTTACGCAGGACTTTGGCAAATTTTTTGCTTTTCTCTTCCTTTTCCAGGTCTGATATAGCTTTTTCAATAGTAAGACCTGCTGAAAACATAGTAGAAAGCTGACGCGTAAAAAAGACGAGGGATTTTAGGCTTACGCCGGTTCTAAACTTATAGATAGCCAGCATAACTTTGTCAAAGAGAGAGAGTTTTCTTTTAAAAGCACCTTCCGCTGCAGCTTTAACGCTGATAATAGTGTTTCCTTCTTTGGCAAGTTTGTCTACAGCCATATCAAGGGTTTCAGCTTTGATCATACCCTCAATTCTGGCTCCCTTGGCATCCTTAATTATATAGGCAAAATTGGGCATAGCGATTTACCTTCCTCAAATTTATTATTCAACTACAGTCATCTTGATGACTTCCTTGATTGTGGTTATTCCCTTTTTCATTTTAGCAATAGCAGCATCGTGAAGGGTCCGCATACCATTTCTTAATGCTGCTTCCCGAATAAGGTCTTGATTTCCGCCTTCATAGATAATCCTGCGGATTTCAGGATTTATGGTCAGCAATTCAAAGATACCTTCTCGTCCCGAATAACCGGTATTATCACAATGAACACATCCCGTTCCAATCTTAAAATTGATTTTACTTGCTTCTTCAGGCGTTAAACCGGCATCCTGAATTTCCTGCTCCGTAGGGATATAATCTTTGATACAATACTTACAAATTTTACGCACTAACCGTTGTGCCATCACCAGTGATAAGGAAGAACCAACAAGATAGGGTTTAATACCAATATCTATCATACGGGTAATAGTTGCAGGAGCATCATTGGCATGCAAAGTAGTAAAAACCAGGTGACCGGTTAATGAAAATTTAATAGCAATATCAGCTGTTTCTTCATCACGAATTTCTCCAATGAGAACAATATCGGGGTCTTGCCGCAAAACTGAACGCAAAGCAGAACCGAAAGTGAGACCTATCTGCTCTTTGGTTTCAATTTGCGTAACCCCTTCCAGACGGTATTCAACGGGGTCTTCCACAGTTATAATATTAGATTCTATGTTTTCTATTTCTTTTAGTGCCGCGTGAAGAGTAGTGGATTTTCCGCTTCCTGTAGGTCCTGAAACAATAATAATGCCATAAGGACGACGGATAATTTTTTTAAAGATTTCCATATCGTCTTCTTCAAATCCCAATGTAGTAAGTTTGAATCCAAATTCTCCCTTATCTAAAAGACGCATTACTACTTTTTCACCTAAAACAGTAGGAGTGATAGAAACACGAACATCTACACTTTTCATCGAGGTTTTTAGGGAAATATGACCATCTTGGGGCAAACGGCGTTCGGCAATATTCAATTTACTCATAACCTTAACCAGGGAAATCAAACTGGCATGCATTCCTATCGGAGGCGTCATAACTTCGCGCAAGGCACCATCTACCCGATAACGAATCCGTGATATTTTCGTTAAAGGTTCAATATGAATATCCGTAGCTCCGGCTTTAATTGCCTCATTGATGATAAGATTAATCAACTTTACTACGGGTGCATCAACATCTTCTGCAACAGCAGAAATAGTGATTTCGTTCTCATCTTCATCAACTGCTACAAATTCAAAACCACCTACAGCATCTTCAACCTGGCTGGTAGTTCTGATGCTTTTATAATATTTTTCAATAGCATCATGCAAACTTGTATCACCAATCAGGACAGGCTTTATTCTTTTTCCCAAAAGCTTCTTCAAGCTATCCAGAACATTCAGATTTTCCGGATCAGCCATTGCTATTACAACACCATCACCCTCTTCCCGTAAAGCTAAAACTCTATTTTCCAAAGCATAGGGCTCGGGAATTAAACTTACTATATCTATATCTATGTCCATTAATTCTTTATCTTGAACAACATCGTAGCCAAGTTGCTGATGTAATGCGCTAAGCAACTCGTTTTCAGTTAAATAGCCAAGCTTAATCAGGGTCTCACCCAATTTCAAACCGAAATTACCTTGCTTAAGCAACGCCTCTTTCACTTGATCTTCAGTTACATATGCCTCGTGGACAAGGATTTCTCCCAGCCGGGCAAATTGTGGATTATAAACCATTACTATATCCTTCTAACGAAAATAATCTGTTTACTTCCAATTCGCAGGTTAGTTTCTTCAGCAATTAAACTCTGAATATTCCAACCTGCAAATCGGAAAATTTTTATATACCTTTTTTTTACCAGGGTGCAGTTCCAGGAAATTTAATCAGCGTAACAGTAGTTTCACGATTGAGTAATGCTTCAATCAATGTTCCCCTAACTCTCATTGGAGCAGGTTGGGGTATCTCTTCAATTGGCGGAGGAGCTTCTACGGGACTAAAAGCAATTCTGGCAATAGCATATCCATTTTCATCGGTTAACAAATGCCAATACTCATTAGGGGGTGAATTAGGAACATATATAGCATTGGGACTGTAGATAAAATGACCCCCCATCTAACCCGAAGAGGAACATTACTTCGGCATTACTTATTTGACATCCTGACCATCCGTAACATAAAAATATATATCAGCAAATTCATAGCTTGTTTGATTCTCATCAAACATTAGAACTGCCGGTTGTGGCTCTATATATGCTTCAGGAGCATTTAAGGTAGAACACAAGGTGTATCACCAAAAATAGGAACACCATAAGGATCATCACCACAATTGGCACGAATGGTTATCGTATGGTATGTTAAAGTTCCATCATAGGTTATATATGTGTAAGCAATACCGGCAGTAAGATCTCCATCTGCATTCAGATTACCTACGAATGCTTCAACATCTATCTGGCAATTTTCATTATCTATAATAGAAAACCAAACAGATGTTCTCCAATCAACAGGGTTATTATACATATCTTTAACTATAGCACCACATTGCACACGCCATAATCCACCTCCCAATTCCTCACCGGAATCAAATCCACTAACAAAGGAAATAATTCCACCTGGGACAGGCGGTGCATGAATAACGATATTCGTTTTTTCAACGCATATATATAACGGCGCATTTTCGCTTACCCGAGGAGACTAATTTTTACAATGCCGGATTCTGTTCCGCTATTAGCAAAACCTGGGCTTCACCTCCGTGGAGATAACCTCCACCAGATCCTGTTGGGGATAATCATTAATGTTAGCACCGTCAGGTGCATTGGTATTAGCAATTCTAAAATAAACTTTTTGCGGAACATCAATCAAGTTACCGTTAATATCTCTTAACTTTACTCTTAATATTGCAGATTCCAAGCCACCTGTATTGGCTACATTTAAGTTAATCTGATCAGTTTGAGTAAAATCAAAGAGTATAATTCACTGGAATTAATCATAAAGATCGTAACTGCCTTTAAAGTATCATTATTAGCAGATGCCTGAATTGTAGCTGCTCCCGCAGATAAACCAGGTGTAAACCTTACAGAAGCAATACCATCAGTTTGAGTATTTTGCGTAACCGTCTGTGTAGTATTCAAAAAAGAGCCAATATCTGTAGAAAATTTCACGGGTTGATAGGGACAGGCATTATGATAAATATCCGTTAATTCTGCATTCATAAAAATCCAGTTAGGACTATTAACTGAACTGGTATCTGCTTCTATAAGTTCATTACCTACCTGCACATAAGATCTCAATCTTATATTGGCAGGAGTCCCCGGTTCAATTATTATTTCCTTAGTATCGGAAACACCTCCAACTGTTGCC
>JAXGIH010000043.1:0-14976 GCA_040770845.1 Cloacimonas sp. (SeqCode) | reverse complement strand
TTACGCAGTCCACTACCAGAACTTAAAAGACCATCTGGTGTTACCCAAGTTATTTTAACATAATTATTGCCTACCCTATCTAAAGCTAAATTTTTCGGAGGATTGTTGGTAAAATTAATAGTGCAACTGTTAGTTGTTTGTTTATCTCCTGCAACCCCAACCAATTTCGCATCATCAACAGTAATTTTAACATTATTTTTACTGGCTGCAAATTCGTGTTCAGTAGCATTTCCGGTAAGATAAACCCTGATATTAGATGTCTCCAGGCATTGAACTTCACTAACCTCAAGCCCGGTTGGTAAATTTTGAACGGTAATATCATTTTTTGTTATATCAGAAACAAAAATAGTATTTGTAGCATCTATCCTAAGATATGTCTCGGAACTAACAGCTCCAGTATTGGCAGATGTTTCTGCAATTGTCTTAAAAGAGGCATTGAATTCTAAAACAGGAGAACCTGTAACCGGATCCTGCAGGATCACTTTTAAGAACGGCAGTTCCGGTTCCCGGGTTCTACTGCATTTTAGGAGTAACTTCAAATTTCAGATATTTTCCTAAATCGGCTTGAACAATTGTAGAGGATTTATTTGTTGCTCCACTTATCGCAGTATAAGTTCTGATTGACTGTCACTTATTAACCAACGAAAAGTGGTTCCGCTTTCTTCATCATTTTCGTCATCATTATAATCATAATCACCATAAATAGTTTGCCCTACCTAGCGTATACCGGATTAGTAATTTTAACATTTGTAGCATAAGGTGCAGTAGCATAAATTAAGGTTAAATAGGCATAAGTATCACTACCAACACCAGTGGAATAGCAGCACTACTTGTAACTGTTCCATATTTGAATCTTTCACCATACTAATTGAGTTCTTACTTTCATATTTGATATTTAGGATTATAAGTAGGAATAGAGAGAAGGCATAGTAAAAGTTAGAGTTTTAATTATAAGTACTCCATCAATTATTGTTTGATTTACAATTTGATTACAATCATAATCATTATGGGTACTGTAACCTGTTTCATCAACTAGTATACCAATAAATCCTTATTTGTCATTACTACCACCAGTCTTGAACCAATGGCAATACCATCATCTCCAAATCCTGTAGGTGTAAAACTGTAAGTTACTGTATATAGTACCAGGTTTGGCTTTTGAGGTCTGTATTATTACTATTTATACCTACAGTAATAGTGCCAAAGCTTGCAGTTGAAAAAAGAAATGAGCAAACGCCAAGAAACAATAACATAAGAAGTAGTATTTTTCATTTTATCCTCCCGGATTAAGTGACTTTTTTATTAAAACCAATAAACCGAACATTGTCACTCTATTATAACAGAGTGTGTTTAATGAAGCTTAGTATCTTTTTATACTTTTCCATACTAAAACTCTACCTTATCTAAAATATATACTAAAGCACTCCGCTATCTTTGTCAAGCAAAAAATAGGGAAAAAAGGACTTTTTAAAAAATAAATCTCAAAACTTTGTCGGAATGATGATTCTACCTCTATAATATTTTTCAATTTGACAAACCGATAGTTTGATAACGACAGGAAGTTTTTTCTACTCTTTATGATTTTTGTATCTGTAAATGATGTCAACTGCTCAACACATTTTCTGATAAACTATTAGAATGTAATTTAGATAATGTATTCAGTAAATTGGTTGCTGAATAGGCATTATAATAATTTCTGCTTACTTTTTGGGTATAAATAAACCAGTTTTTTCAGATTTTTAGTCCTGTGAAAATAATCAACAATTTAGCTATCCTTCTTGAAAAAACTAAAAAAATTTTGAGAACGATAGAAATATCAATATTAAGGAAAAAACAGCGCAGAAAAAGCAAAGCAAAAAAAACTGGACAGAATTATGGCTATTCTTAATGTGGCTATCTATGGAAAAAACAAAGTTTCAAAAAGTATAAAACTTATAAGGTAAAGCGATGAAGAAGTTATTAATAATACTCTTCGTTCTGGCGGGGCCATCTGTTTTAGCAGCCAAGGTGGATTTAAATACAGCATCTTTAGCTGAATTAATGCAGTTGCCCATAACAGAAAAGCAGGCAAGAGATATCTATGAATATCGGAATTTGTGAAGATATTTGATAATATCTATGAACTAAAGCAGATTCCTTCTATTGATCAGGAAACCATGAATCGTTTAAAACAATTAGCTGTGGTTTCTATCTATGTAGAGACGGATGAAGCGGCTGTCCGCAGAGAAGAAATCAGGGATTTGCTGGAACGTTTGGATAGTAATGAAGGTGCCTCAGAAGGGATGGCAGATGTTTGGGAAGATTATTTAATGACTCCTCAGAATGTGAATAAAATGCTCTTTGACGATTTGATGAGTTTTCCCAATGTTTCTGGAATTGATGCTGTAGCTGTTTTAAAAAGAATTGCCCAGGGTGATACAATTGCCGATACAAGGGACTTACGCAATTCTCCAGGCCTTTCCTATTATGGTTATTCAAACTTGCGCAGTTATGTATATTATAAAGAGCCACCGGTAAAAAACAGATTAATGTGTGATGCTTCGCTTTTATATTATACCCGCTATTTTGAAGAAGGGCAGTATGATATGTTGCACGAAAGTTTTCTGCGGAATAATTACAATAATACCGATGTTATCATTCCCCATCTAAAAACCAATTCCTATTGGGGTTATTTTGGTTTGGATAAGCTTGATCCCGATATTATGCTTAAGCTGAGGATGCGTTACGGCAATAACTATAAACTGGGAATAATGCATTACAAAGCCAAAGGGGAAGAGGATTTACTGATTATGCAAGCGGAGGATATTTTAGCCGATTCCAAATGGTATGCCGGTTATGAAAATAACAATATGCCTGGCTTGTATAATTCACGCTTAAAGGTGTATGCAGGAAATCATCGTGCTACTTTTGGCGAGGTTTGGTGATGGAAAATACTGATTATTACAGTGCCCGTAAAACCGGTTTTGGTTTCAGTAAAAGAATATTAGGCATAACACCGACCTTTCCAGAACTCAGGAATATTCTTTAAGAGGTGGAGCAGTAGAATATAACACCCCTCTTTTTGGAGTTACCGCTTTTGTTTCCGTGGATGATAAAGATGATCTCACTTATGTAGATAAATATGGAAATGCCGTTATGTGGGATGAATATGGAAATGATATTTATACCGATAGAGATACGCTTTCTGTTAATTACGGGCATCAATATTATGTAAATAACAATGGACAGCCGGTTTATAATTAGGTGAAAATGGCAATGCTGTTCAGGGAGATAAGACCAAGGTTTTTTCTTTAATCAATCCCACTTTGCGTTACGACGATGATACAATGCTGGAAGCGGAACAATATTTTAACAGTGAGATTTCTGCCGGAATGCCTTATGCGATGAATTATATTAATCTTGCTGCGCGTAAGGATATGGTGCAGGAGAAATTATGGGGAACGCATTTGCAGGTGAATCCTTTTTTAGGAACCAAACTTGGGTTTACTACTTATACTGCTACGATGATGCCCATTTTGTTGTTCCCGTTATAATAATTTACTGCCTACTGTCTTAAGGGATTCCTATTATTATTCCAAACTGGTTAAAAATTTGAATGCTGAAATCAGTAATCTCTATAGCACTCACGATAAATACACGCGTAATTATAGAAGAGTAATTGGTTTTGATGGTCAAACCGTGATTGGCAATACTTTTATTCAGGGTGAATATGCAGAACTTTCTGTTGACGGGGAGATTTAAAGCTGGGAGATGATCCTAAAGCATATATTGTTTCAGCTCATACCCAATTTGAAAACCTCTATTTTATTACCCTGTATCGCAATTACGATGTAGATTTTGATAATCCTTACAGCAACAGTTTTTCAGAGCATGAACGCTTTGAAGATACCATTCTGGAAAAGAATGTTTATGCTTTAACTAATCCTACCATTGCAGACCTTTATCTCAATTCCAATCAGTCACAACCCGAACGAGGCATCTATTTTGAAACCCGTTATAAATTTAACAGATACTATACCATCAATAGAAGCTATTTAGACATTTGGGAACGCTTAACCGATGGACGCAGAAGTGTAAGATTTCAAAGCGAACTGGAATTTCGTCCTATTTATCAGCTTGCTATGCGTTTGCGTTATAAAAATCAGGTTAATCGTTATGATGATGATGCGGAACGAGGCGTTTCCAAAACTAATGAATATACTTTAGCATTCAGAACTTTTCTTTCCAATCGTGATTTTCTGGAGCTGGAATATCGTTATAACACGGTTTGGGGTCCGCCTTATACTTCCTTAACATATCCTGCGGCTGAAGGTGAAAATTCAATGGCTGCAGCTCAGACCTTAATGATTGGTGATTATGTAGCGGTTAATTATACTCACTATTTCAATAAATCGTTAAAAATGCAGGGTTCTTTCCTGTATTGGTTTGGGCATGGCATTTCGCATTGGGATTGGGAAGATATGGAAATTGATTTTATGGGTGAAAAAGGTTCTAAAGCATGGATTGCCTTTACCAGTCGCGTTTCCCAAAATATGTATCTAAATTTGAAATTCAAGAATAAAACCTATCAGGATAAAGAAATCCGGATTCGTAATTATAATCTTTCGGATGATCCTACTTTATTGGATGATCCTGTCTATTTTCAAAGAGTTGAACACAGCGAAAATACCATTCGCTTAAGCATTGACTACCGTTATTAATATGGAGGAATAATGTTATCTAATAAGTCCTTAATACTTATATGTCTATTAATTGTTGCTTCAGCGCTTTCTGCCTGGAGCATAACCGATACCTATTTCGGCAATCCTTTTTCCACTTTTGATGCTCGCAGTTTTGCTATGGGCGGAGCAGGTTTATACAACAGTAAAGGTGTTTTGGCATAGCGGATAATCCTGCCAATTTAACTTTAATGCGGAAAACCCTTGGTTTTTCCGTTAATACTTATCTGAATCGGAATGAGGATAATCGCAGTATTCCCTTGTATAATTCCTTTGATAACTATATAGACGATTCTGTGTATTCCTCTAATATCAATACCTTTGATAATTATGCTCTCTAGCTGGTTTTTTTAAAGCCATCGTTTTAATAGGGGAAAGAGGTTTGGTTTGGTTTCATATTATAAACCCGTTTCCAGTTTTGATGCCGATTATAGAGAAGTTCGCCCGGAATAATCGCAATACCGATAATGATGTTTATCCGGAAAAGATTGCCTTAAACAAAATAGAAAGTGAGGGGCTCCCTGAATAAAACAGCTTTTGTAACCTTGCTTATAGCTTAAGCGATTATGTTGATCTGAATTTAGGTTTTGAATATGCTTTGCTGAACGGTGATGTAAACAGGGAGAAAACTATCCGTTGACTGATTGGGCTATCAGTCAGGTAGGAGAATATCATCTTCCAGAATTAACTGGAGCATTGATGATTATGAGCTAAGTGATCAATTCAAAATAGGTGCTTCAGCTCTTTTGAGTAAGCGTTTTGGTATAGCTGCAACTTTAACTCCCGGAGCCACTTTAGATAAAAAAGGCAGTTACTATTACAAAAGAGATGCTTATCGTAACACTGCCGTGGATAGTATCAATACTGCTATCAAAGAGGATTATAAACTTCCCACTCAAATTCGTTTTGCTTTGTATACACTCCTCGTAATGTTGTGCGCACTGAATTCAATATGGATATAGAATATGTTGCCTACAGCGAAATTAATAAGCGTTATGATGATGTAATGAATTTCTATGCCGGAGTGGAACATCAGGTAGTCAACTTTTTACCTTTGCGTCTTGGTTTTCAGGCAGTAAATAACTGGTATTTTACTACCGAAGAAGGCACTGATGAAAACAATAATCCTGTTACTTTATATCATACCTACCAAAATATTAACACCTATGATAACCGGTGGAGCAGCATCAAACTGATGGATAACTTGAAATTGATCTCGGTTTCGGTTATACCTGGCGTGAATATGAAGCGGTGGATATGTTTGGTGATGCTTATTATAATGATAAACAATATACTGGCTCTTCAAGTTATGTTTTATAGCCTAATTCCCATATAACTCTGAAAATCGTGGTTGGGAAAATCCTGATAAAATTCGGGAAACAATATTTCTGAATGCCGGACTTAATTTTACCTGGTAAAAAATATGAAACGGATAATATTATTTCTTACTACATTATGTTCTGCACAATTGCAAAAGCGGAAGACCTGCGTATTGACCTTATTTTTTCTAACGATGTGCATGGTGGTATAGACCGTTCCGAGGCAACTTTTATCAATCCGGATTTTCCACCTCTTTTAGGAGGAGGAGGTTCTGCTGCTACTTTAATTAAGCATATTCGTTCTCTGGCAAATGAAAGAAGAGATAATTTACTTTTGGATGCCGGTGATATTTTTCAGGGTCGTCCTGTAGGAACCATAACTAACGGAAAAGCGGTAGTTGAATTTATGAATGCCATTGGCTACGATGCAATGACCATTGGCAATCACGAATATGATATTCCTGAAGAGAAATTGATGGAGACCATGCAGTTAGCTCAGTTTCCGGTATTATCGTGTAATATTATAGATAAAAGAACAGGTGAAATTCCAAGCTATATCCAGCCCTATATTGTGGTAGAGCGATTAGGGTTAAAAATCGGGATTTTGGGTTTTACTACAACCGATACCGAAAAAATGAGCTTTCCGGAAAACATCAAAAATGTTAAATTCCTTTCCGAAAAGGAAGCGATTGATAAATATGTAAAAATCCTCCGTAATCAGGAAAAGGTGGATATTGTTATTGTCCTGGGGCATGCTGGTTTACCTTATGATATTGTTCCTACCTATCTTACGCGTTATGATGCTCAAGGAAATCCTTTATACAGTGAAAGATATGCTGTTTGGGGATATGATGCTCAAGAAATAGCGCGCGAAGTTGAAGGCATAGATATTTTCATTGGCGGCCATATGCATAAGGGAATTCCTACCCCCTGGATAGACCCCCACACACATACAATGGTTATTCAAGGTTATGCTTACGGTTCCAATCTGGGATGGATAACCTTAAAAATAGATCCCGAAACAAAAACTGTAACCGGTTATGAAGTTCCTGCCATTCGTGAAGGCAGTATGGTTACCCTTTTTGAGGATGAATTTATTCCCGATGAAGAAATTGGAGAGATGATTGCTGAACAGGTTGCCATAGCAGAAGAAGGAATGGACGAAGTTGTGGGTTATGCAGGTGTTTATCTTTCCCGCACTAATGTAGATGCTCAATCCTTAATTGGAAATACCATTGTAGATGCTATGCGTGCTGAAGTTGGTGCCGATTTTGCCTTTCTGAATTTGGGAGGAGTGCGTGCCGATATTAAAGCAGGTCCTGTTACCTATAGAGATATTTTTCAAGTGATGCCTTTTGATAATATGATAGTTTCTTTTCGTTGTAACGGTGAATTTTTACGCCGGATAATTGAAACCCGAGTTGAGGGCTCAAGACATGGCTTAATTATCTCTGGAGGCAAGGTTGTCTATTCCAAAAAGCGGGAAAATTTTGACCGCGTAACTCATTTTGAAATTGGAGGAAAACCCTGGGACCCCAATAAAATTTATACCGTTGCTACTACGGATTTTATTATGCAAGGTAATGCAGGAGCTCACAATGCTGATTCAAGTGCCTCAAGAAGATATTATCTATCACCAAATCAATTTACGGGATGTAATTGTGCACTATTTTCAGAAAAATAGCCCAATTATGACGAAAATAGATGATCGCTGGGTGCGTAGAGATAATGTGCTAACCTCAGCAGAAATGTTGCAATAGTTATTTCACGCAGATTTCGCGGATTACTTGGATTTCAGATTTTCAAAGTAAAGAGAAGAAAAAGTTAATTAAATTAGAAGTTAGTGTCGTGTAAACTGGGGAGAAACGTTCCTCCACAAAAGTGGAAAGGTGAAAAGTGAAACCTGGAATGAACAGCAAAAAACGCTGAGCGAATTGTCAGCTTTCACTACATTTCAGTTAGAGTCATCATCCCTGAAATAACTTTTAAGCTTATCTCAAATTTGTTTAGCGATGAGGACTTATTAGGACAAATTTTTTTAATGAAGGATTTTAGAATTTGATTTAGCAGGTAACAATATATGTTTCAAGTAGGTTACCTGTTATATTCATTCTTTATTCTTTATTGGAGTTTATATGTCCCCTATAACAATAGTTGAATATCATCCTTCGTATGCCAAAGCCATAGCTGAAATGTGGAATAACAGCAGTGAGGGTTGGAACGGCAGAGTTTTTAACAGCACGGAAGAAAAGGTGTTACAACAGGAATCCGGCACCAAATATCTAAATTTGTATCTGGCAGTAGAAAAATGAAAAAGTTATCGGTTATGCAAAATTAACTCGCTATGTAGAAGAAAAAGGAGTTGCCTATATAGAAATGCTCTCCGTTTTTACCTTCGTATCACGGAAAAGGTATAGGTAAAGAATTAGTCCAAAAATGTGTGTTGAGAGCTGCGGAATTGGGTTATGAACGCATTGATTTATTCACCTGGTCTGCCAATTTAAAAGCTGTTCCGCTTTATAAAAAATGCGGCTTTTTCTGGGAAAGAATGGAAACTCAGGTAACGCATCTGATGAATTTTCTTCCCGGCTTGCTCAATAATGAATTGCTAAAATCATATTGGAATTATTTTCACTGGTATAATGACCTGAAAAGAGAATTGAATATAGAGCCAGATGGCAGAATTGACAACGGCTTTGATTTCTATGATTATTTTTGGGAGAAGGATGGTAAACGGTTAGAAGTTACTTTTGAGCGTTTCGGTAGAGGGATTGTTTTTATAAAGACCCCGGACTTTTCTATAAAAGTAAATATCCCAAATGCCAAACCGGTTTTTGGCTTAACTTATCTGTGCATTACACTTTGGAAAATTATCAGAAAGACCGATCCCTATTTCTCTGCAAAGTGAAAATGACCCTCTGGTGGAATATAATTATCAACAGAACATTGTGTTAGCGGAAAAAGCAGAATTGATGCCACTTTTTATCTGAAACCTTTAGAGCGGCAATTAACGGAATGGGAAAAATGTCCTTCTGTTAATACCTGTATCTGTATTGAAGACAAAGAGATAACCTTTAGAACCGGCATAAAAGTGCAATTTCCCTTAACGGTTGAATTGCGTACCCGGGACAGTGTTTTTCTTCCTGAGCGTAATTATAAGATGTTCTTGAATATCCACAATCATTTTCCGGTAACCTGTTTTTATCATCTTGAATTTCCTGCTGATGAGCGTTTACAGCTTAGGCCAAAGCAAGTTTGACCTTGTTTAAAATGCTAATCAGAAAAGCTTTATAGAGCTTGATTTTTCCCTTAACAAGGGTTTAATTTATAATCCGCATTTCCAGATTACAGCCAAACCTGAGGGTGGGAAGGAAATGCAATTTACAACCAGCTGCTATTCTTGCTTTCAAATGTTGGGTGCCAAAGATGGAATTGATTCACCTGATTTTATACAACTTTTGAACGGAAACAATATCCTCTATATATCCAAAATCGGAGAACATAACTTTGCCACATTAGTAAACATAAGCACTGATGATTTATATTTTCCGGCACCTGAACCGGGAAAACCATATTCCTCAGAACTGAAAAGAGAGCTGCCTTATGAAACGGTTATTGAAAAAGCGGAGGATGCCATTCAGGCAACTTTGAAGTTTCGTTCAACTGATTTTCCGGGGCTGGATTATGGAATCGTTTATCGTCTTTATGATAGTGGCTTGGTAGAATATTTTGTTACCGTTTATGCCCTACCTGAAACCGAAGCAGACAGCTGGTTAAAAATAAGGTTTTACCCTTCAGGATACAACCTTGCTTTCGCTTATAAAAACAAACTCTATCAGGTAGGAAATGATCTCCCCGATGTTTTTGAAAGTAATTTTCCTCAGGATGGTTTTGCCGAAAACTGGATGTTTATTCAAGGTGTAAATTATACTCAGGCACTTATCTGGCATCCCAATCTCACTATTAAACCGGAAAGATACTATTTCTATGGGGAGATTAATCTTAGTGAACTGGTTAAAAGTGGAAAGAATACTTCCGCTCCGATTCGGCTCTATCAAAATGTTTTTCTTTCTCCCTGGCAGGTTCGGGATCTTGCTTTGGGAAGAAAAGTTCCCGAAGTTATCTATCCTACACTGAATTTAATTGCTAACCAGGGAAATCCCTTTTTTACTATACCCTGCCCTGTAGAAATAAGCCAAATTCTGGATATTGAGCCAATGGGAGTTTACAGTTTATTTTCCAGTTGTCTAAAGGATGCACAGCCCCAAGAAATGCAAAAAAATGAGATAGGTGAAAGGAAATGTAGCTGGGAATTAAACAAAAAACCGCATAAACCCTGGGAATTGTTAACTTGCAAAAGCGAATTATATAATACTGTAATAGAATGTAAACAGCTTATTTTCTTTTCCGAAGGTGAGGTTAAAAATCAGGAAAAGGATAAACTGCTAATTGCTGATAATGGCTGTTTACAAATTACTGCTGCCAAAGATGCTCAAATCCCAGGCATTATCTCTTTGAAGCAGAAAGGAATTGAATGGCTGGAAAACAGTTATCCTGAATATGCACCCAGATCCACTTTCAATCCTTTTGCCGGAGGAATAATTATAAAACCTTATGCTGTAGATGCTGGTGTATTAAAATCAGAAAGCCATCAAGTGGATTTTATTGCTCTTAAAGATAACTATGGAAATTGCTGGCAGGGACTAACGATTACGACCACAATAGATAAATTTGAACCGCTTAAGGGATATATTTACCGGCAGTATTATTTATTGAGACCAGGAGTTCCGGTTTTAGCTATTTTTGCTGAAGTTGTTGCTTCCACAGGAACTGTTGGATATCATACTTTTAATTTTTATTTCCATCGGAAACATCAGCAGGGTGAAAATGACGGCTTATTCTATATTCAACACGAAGATAACAGCTGGCAGAAAATTTATCAGACAAAGGTTCAGTACGATTTCGGGTTGGATTATCCAACCATAGCAATGCAGGTTGCTGATAGCAATTACTTTCTGCAATTATTTAAGTTAAGAAGATTTTCTACCGGTTGGGTATATATGGTTCCCTTTTATAGCAATGTTAGGACTTATATTTATACCGAATTGGCTACTATAATGCCGACAAGAACAGAGCCGATATTTATAGTAATGTCCGATGAACTGTATCAAAAGAATGGCTTAATCAGTTGCTGGATATTTAGCTTTCCGGTTTAATTTCCTGTAGATAAGTTTTGTTAATAGGTAGGGATTTCCAGGATTTTGGGGATTTTCAGGATTTTATTGTATAATATTTTGAGGGTTGAGAGGGTTGAAAAAGTTGAGATGGGAGAAGGTTGAGAGGGTTTAGAAGGTTTAGAGGGTTGTGAAGTTGAGATACTCTCTGCCCTCGTTTTACCATGCCAAAAAAGCTGTCAGGGCGACACAAATATAGCTATAAATGTAAGCGCTTTCGGAAAATTCATTTAATTACCGGGATGTTTTGACTCACAATTTTCACCTGCCTTAAATGTCGCATCACCCCACAATCATTGTCACTTACAACTGCTTTACAACTGGTCTACAAACCTAAAAATTGTGAGTTAAAACAAAAATTCGCCCCGAAGTCGCTATTTATGAACAATTCCAATCCAACCTCTGCTGATGTGAAAAAATACATTCTTTCACGATTGTAAATTGAGGGGTTGGCGAGCTCATAGCAAGTGTGTTGCTTCTTGCTTTGACCACAATTTTCATCTACCGCAATGTAAGCACACCTAATTCCTTTTCTCCCTACAACCAATCTGCAACTGGTTAATAAATCTGAGAAATTGTGAGTCAAAACAAAATCACTGAATAAATATCATTCCCAAATAAATCCCAAAATTATTTCAATAACACCCGATAATACTTCCATATCATTCCCATATCGCGATATGGGAATGATATGGGATCCTATCCGCTGCATAACGCAAAAAGCAGGGAATTATACACAACTATTTTGTTTCGGTTTTAACTCCAATTTTTCGGTTTGGAGACCAATAAAAACTGTGGTTGTATGTTAAAAATGATTGCGAGGTGTTGGAATATTGAGCAGGTGAAAATTGTAAGTCAAAACCTCCCGCTGTTTACATCGCAAATTTCTGAGGCTTACGCCACCATCGCTATATTGTGTCGCCCTCCAGGCTTTTTTTGAATCTCAACCTTTAAACCTTCTAAACCCTCTAAAACCCTCTTCCAACTCTAAACCCTCTAAACCCCTCTCAACCCTCCATTATCTCTCAAAAACCTTTAAATCTAATCATCCTGTTTATCCAATACCTATTTATCATTTTTACTGTGAACTTCAAAAAAGCTTTCCAGACGCAGTAAAGTTCTGGCATCAATATCTTCCGGTTGGTCTCCTTCCAGGGTTAAAAAAGGCAGGTCTATATGTTTTCGTAAGAGTAAGTTATCCAGCTGAAGATGGCAAAAGCTTTGTGTATAGCTAATTACTGCTTCAATTTGGCGTTTTTCCAGTTCCCGTTTAATATCCTGCAAACGGTCAAAAACGCTGTAAGGATAAGTATAAGCAAGATATTGAGAAACAATATCCGGAAGCAGATAAGGCATAGAAAATTGGCGTTGCACTTCGTTGAAAAGGACATCTCCACCCAATTCTATAATAGTTTCGTAAATATTTTTATAAATGGGCGGCACACCTAAATAAGCTAAACGTAGTTTTGCAGGTAAAGGGTCTCGTTTTTTGGCTTGTGTTAAAAAAGCATCCAACTCGCTTTCGTAGCGATCCGGATTGCCCATAAAATCGGAAGAATTAACCAACCAGTAATGATTTTCCAGTCCGCTAACGAGGCGTTCCTTCCAGGTCCATTCATCTAAAATAATAAGTTTACGGCGAATTTTATCCAGGCGTTGTTTTGCTTGCAATGTCTCTTTACGGGAAACGCCAAAATAATCTTCCAGACGGGTAATTTCTTTATTCAGGTCCTCATAATTTTTATCTGCCGGAAAGGAAAAACGGTAAACCGGAAAATGGTCTTCCGTAAATATATCCAAAAGCGAATTGCTGTTGGAACAATCCCCTTCCACAATTCCGATAATTAAATCCGGATTAGTGGAAAGGGCTGCTATATAGTTTCCTTTAATCCAGCTGCAAAAAGTTCGGGGAAAACCTTTAAGTTCAGCATTTTGCACTTTTGTGGAAGAATCATTGGTGATAAAAACATTATTCAAATCCACAGGAATATGCCCTGCTGCAAAAATAACTTCCACTGGAAAGGAAGAAGTAAAGGCAATACGTTTAGGAATCATAGCTCAGCTCCAGATATTGGGTTTCCAGTTCGGCAATGTGTTTTTTGCTGTTTTCAATTTCGTTAAGCAGCAGGTCTATTTGTTGTCGTAATTCTTTTGCCCGCATAGCATTACTGTATGTAGAAGGAAGTGCCAGCTGGGAATTTATTTTTTCAATTTGGCTATGATTTTTTGTAATTGATGTCTGCTCATTTTCAATTTGCTTATGAATTTGTTCCAGATAATAGGGATTGATTTTCTTCTTTCTTTCCCGTATATTTACTTTTGCTTTTGGCGGTTCGGGAATTGTAAAAGCCAGCTCTAATGCCTCTTCCAGGTTTGTTTCCATTTCGCTGATAGTTGGGTAAAGTATATTATTTTCCAACGTTTTATGAAACACCCAATATTTTGTAGCCAGCTGACGAATAAAATAGCGATCATGACTTACAAAAATAATAGTTCCCCGATAGTTTTGCAAAGCAGAAAGCAAACTGTCACTCATTTCCATATCCAAATGATTTGTCGGTTCATCCATAATCAGCAGATTAGGGTTTTGATGAATTAAAACACAGAGCATTAAACGCGATTTTTCACCTCCGCTAAGGATTTCAACTTTCTTTTCCACATCCAAACCCTGGAAACCAAAACGAGCCAAATAACTTAACACATAACCTCTTGTCTCGCTTGGTACTATCTGCCATAATGTCTCCATCACGGTTAAATGTTCATCCAGAAAAACCTGATGCTGATCGTAATAGCCGACTTCTAAGGAAGCTCCAATTTTAAGAGAACCGGAAAATATCTCCCGTTCTTCCAGCAAGATTTTTAGTAAAGTTGTTTTGCCACAGCCATTGGGACCAATAATACAAACCCTATCACGATAGTGAACTTGCAGATTTACATTTTTGGCTAAAAGAGGTCCTTCCGGGATACCAAATTCTACATCTTTCAAGGTATAAACATCATTTCCGCTTCTTCCTGCTGTTTGAATATTGAGCTTAATTTTCTTTGCCTGCTGTGGTTTTTGAATTATTTCTATGCGGGAAAGCATTTTTAAACGGGATTTTGCCTGATTGGTTTTCTGACCGGCAATATTTTTACTGATAAAATCCTCGGTTTCGGCAATGAATTTCTTCTGTTTTTCAAACTGCCTTTCCTGCGTTTTCTGCTCTATTGCTTTGGCTTGCGCAAAAGAAGAATAATTCCCTTTAGTTATGCTTAATTGCGTATTTTCCAGCTGAAAAATAGTGGAAACCGTATTATCCAGAAAAATGCGATCATGCGAAACGAGCAAAAAAGGAGCTTTGCTGTTGTTTAAATATTTTTCCAGCCAGGAAATCATAGCTATATCCAAATGATTTGTGGGTTCGTCCAAAATCAATAAATCATAAGGCATAAGCAGGATAGAAGCAAGGCACAAGCGTGTTTGTTCTCCTCCGCTAAAAGAATATAAGGGTTTTTCATAGTCATCTTCACTAAAACCAAGCGAGGTAATTACATATTTCATTGAATTGGCAAATTCATCACCACCGCTTGCTTGGAACTTATCCAAAGCTATTTTTAGCTCATTTTCCGTGCGCTCAGTATGTTTTTTTTGCAGTAATGATGAGAGTTCATCTATTTGCTGTTGTAAACTTAGTAGATCAGGACGGGATTTTTGGATATAGTTAC
>JAXGIH010000042.1:0-15171 GCA_040770845.1 Cloacimonas sp. (SeqCode) | reverse complement strand
GGATTATATGGCTTAGATAACTTATATAACTTTATGAAGCCGTATCCTATAAGAATAAATAGAATTATGAACACCACTTTTTGTTTACCTCTAATTTACAATATATTTATTCCTTACTGCCTAACAACTACAAAATGAACGACAAGGATGTCATTCTACCGGTTTATAATTAGTTCCTTTTGCCTGCGTATTTCAGAGGGTTTAGGAATATGAATCGGCTTTCCTGTTTCATAATCTAAACCGGTATAATACATACAGGTGGAGATTGTCATAGGCGTAGGGGTAAATTCCTGCACCTGTTCTACCTTTAATTTATTTTTTCTTAGCCAATTACGAAGTTCAAAAGCATCTTCCATAGTAGTTCCCGGATGACCAATTATCAGGTAAGGAATAATTTGGCTTTTTCGTCCCGCTTTATTAGTGTAAAAATAAAACTTTTTACAAAACTTTTCAAAGACCTCAATCTGCGGTTTATTCATCAAGCGTAAAACACTGGAAACAGAATGCTCCGGCGCAAGTTTTAACCGCCCTCCCGTATATTTAGTAGCAAGGGCTTCAATATAGTTATCATCATTTACTGCCATATCATAGCGAATTCCGGAGGCAATAAATAAATGTTTGATACGGGGTAAATTCCCTATTTTAGCAAGGATTTTCAACTGAACCGAATGATTTATTTGCAAATTGGGACAAATATCTGGAACCAGACAGGAACTTCTTTTACAGGTATCAGGAAAATCCAAACGGCAAAATGAAGCATACATATTTGCAGTAGGACCTCCCACATCGGTAATTGTGCCGGTATGTTTTTGTGCTTCTTTCAGCAGAGAGGTCTCCGATCTGGATTGAATATTGCGTCCCTGATGACAAGCAATAGCACAAAAATTGCAGCCACCATAACATCCGCGATGAGAAGTAATAGAATCCTTAATTTGTTCATAAGCAGGAATTTTATGCACTGCATAAATAGGGTGCGGTTGATATGCAAAAGGCAAAGCATAAATGCTATCCATTTCCTTTGTAGTTAATGGTTTTGCCGGTGGATTATGCTTCAGCCAGCGTCCTGCTGTCTTTTGAAAGATAGTTTTTGTTCTATAATTATCCTCAAATTGTCTGGTCATTTGATAAAAGGTCTCTTTAGCGGAACACTTCTCTGCTTCTGGCAAAATAATATCCTCCTTTGCCGGAAAAGTAGAAGAAAAAACAACAGTGGAAGGCAAATTTTGAATACTGCTTACAGGAATTCCTTTTTGCAATAAAATCGCCAGATCCGTTACAGGTCTCTCCCCCATTCCGTAAATTAAAATATCCGCTTTGCTATCTGCCAAAATGCTATTGCGAACTTTATCCTGCCAAAAATCATAATGAGCAATCCGACGCAAGGATGATTCTATACCTCCAATAACAATTGGCACACCCTTAAAAAGACGCTTTATGATATTGGTGTAGATAATGATAGCTCTGTCAGGACGCTTTCCGGAAATTCCATCAGGACTGTAAGCATCGTCATTACGCAGTTTTCTCTGGGCTGTGTAATGATTTACCATAGAATCCATATTGCCTGCAGTAATGCCAAAAAAGAGACGCGGTTTTCCTAAAACGGTAAAAGCGGAATCATTTCTCCAATCCGGTTGAGGAATAATTCCAACTCTAAAACCAGCTGCTTCTAAAGTGCGTCCGATAATTGCTGCCGCAAAAGAAGGGTGGTCTATATAGGCATCTCCACTGATAAGAATGATGTCTAAATAATCCCAATCCCTCTCTTTCAGGTCTGATTGGTTAACTGGAAGAAAAGGCATCGCTAAAAAAGGGGTAATGGATTTTATAGCTTTCCATTACCCCTGAAAAAAGGTAGGCATCTAATCAGGGATTAACTCTGATAATATTGATTGCCTGAATGCCTTTGTCCGTTTCCATCAAGTCAAAAGTAACCAGTTCATCCTGCTCCAAAACTTTCAGTTCCCGCGGAGAATTGGTAACTATAGATTTCCAGTGGACAAAGTATTCCTTGTTGTCATCAGTAATAATAAAGCCATAACCTTTATTCTTGTTAAACCATTTTACTTTTCCTTTCATATTGAACCTCGCATATTTTTTTCCTGTATCCACGAAAAATAAATACCTGATTATGTCAATGAAAAAGTCGGAAGGTCGGAATATCAAGATGTCTTGAGGATTTAAGGACTTGAGATATAAATGTTAGGGTCATAAGCTTTTACAATTTCTTCTTTACTTTGTTGCCACTCGTCCTCTTGACCTCTCGACCTCTCGTCCTCTTGCCCTCATAACATTTTCACAATGACTATTTAAGATAATTGATTATTATAGTTTTTATAAGGCAATCAGCAAATTAAGAGGAGTTTAAATGAAGCAAAACTTCTAATAGTGGACGATGATCAATTACTGCGTGAAGTAATAGGTGATTTTTATCATCCCACGGTTATGAAGTTGATTTGGCTGAAAACGCAGACAATGCTTTGGAAAAATTTGAACCTGGTAAATATCAGCTGGCATTAATTGATTATATGATGCACTTGGAATGAATGGTTTGGAGTTAATGAAAAAGTTTAATGCAACAAGACCGAAAATTTTTTGTTTGATTATGACTGGCTACCCGACTGTTGATCCAGCTTTTCAATCTGTTGTAGACGGTGCTTCTGATTATATCGTTAAGCCTTTCAACTAAAAGAATTATTGAATACAATCGGTTCCTACATCTGATGCTGGAAATAGAATTAACATATCCGAAACCCGTTCCCAATCGCTTATTAAATATTTGGAGCAATCCTGTTTTTATGCAGACGGTAGCTGAAATATCCAACTTCATACCCTGGCATCTGGTCTGTTATAAAGGCACTACAATTGTTGCTGTTTTACCGCTTTACGAGAAAAAAATACTTGGTTGCAGAGTGTTAAAACGCTCCTCTTTATCCTATTATCAGGGATTAAACCTTTGGCTGGAGGAAAATTCTCTGCCGGCAAGAAAGTTGCTTGATGCCCTACAAATAACGATAGCAATAGCAAGGGGCTTAAAAAGTAACTTTAAGAGAATTAGAATTAACTTAACTCCTGAGACTTACGATATTAGAGGTTTTTTATGGAATAAGATGCAAGCTGTTCCTTTTTATACTTTTGTCCATAATCTAAACAGCGAACTAAAACCTCTTCCCGATAAACGCAGAGACCTTGCCCAAGCGGAAAAACAAAATTATACTTTTGAGGAAGGATTGAATATTGAGGAATTTATCGGCTTACTAAAAATTCTGAAGGTTAAAAAAAACTGGAATCCCGATTGCGATTACCAGGGGTTGACTGACTTCATTCGTATTTTATATCGTGAAGGTATGCTACGGCAAATGAATTTAATACAGCAAGGTAAAATAGTTGGCAGTAATTTAATTTTACAAGATGGAAATAAGGTTTATAATATCTATCAGGTAACTGAAGATACTGCCTTAAAAAAAGGTGCCTGCAGTTTTCATACGGTTAAACTGATTGAACTTCTGCAAAAAGAAGGTTTTCAGGAACTGGATTTCTGTGGTAGCAGCATACCTGAAATTGCCAGATTCAATAGTGCACTTGGTCTTCAGCTGAAGCTTTTCTTTCAAATTAGGTCTTCTGCTATGGTATAATAAAAAAGGAAAACTTACCTGTCTGCGGAATAAAAACTCTGCAGGCAATAAAGGATAAGTAAAAATGGAAAAAATTGTTGTCTTGAAAGGGGGAACTTCTCCTGAAAGAGAGGTCTCTTTGGTTAGCGGTGCAGAAATTGCTTCTGCCTTAAGAAATATGGGCTATTCAGTAATAGAAATAGACCCTGCCGATTACCCGAAACTTTCTGATTTACTTACTGCCATTCAAAATGAACAGCCATTACTGGTCTTTAATGGTCTGCATGGAGGTAGCGGAGAAAATGGTGAACTTCAAGCTTGGCTCTTTCTCTGGCAAGGATCAAACTTACCGGTTACCGGTTTCAAAAGCCAGCTGTTTCAGTATGGATAAATACATTTCCAAACTGATTGCTATTGCGGAAGGAATTCCGGTTTACAAATATATTCTTATGCGGAAGACCTTTTGGAGGACTATCAGGACCTGAAGATTATTCCGGATTTTCCAATCAATTGGGACTTCCTATAATTGTAAAACCAAATGACGCAGGTTCTTCTGTCGAGATTAGTAGAGTAGAATGTTTGGAGGATTTGAAACCTGCAGTCCAAAAAGCATTACAGTATTCCCAAAGTGTGCTTTTGGAAGAATATATCCCAGGTAAGGAATTAACCGTCACAATTATTGATTCGGGGGCATATCCTGTAGTGGAAATCAAACCGCTGGAGGGTTGGTATGATTATACCAATAAATATACTCACGGAAACAAAATACGAAGCTCCTGCTCAAATTGATGATACCGTAGCCAAACTTTTACAGCTTTATGCTTTAAGGTTATGGAAGGCATTCTGTTTAAGTGGTTATGCCAGAATTGATTTTCGCTACGATGACCTTAAACCCTATTTCACTGGAAGTAAATACACTGCGGAATGACTTCCTTTCTTTAACTCCTATGGCTGCGCAAGAGCAGCAGGATTATCGCTAGGATTTATTAAAGAAAATTATTGAGGTAACTATTACACAGAGGTGTAAAATGAAGCGCTTAATATTTATTGTTATGGTTATAGCCCTCCTTCCAGTTTTGGTAGGAGCACAAGCTAATTTTAGTGTTGAGTTCTACCCCAGTAGTATCAAAGTAAACAATTTTAGCACTGCCAGTTTTGACCCTTTTGAGCCGGAACTGCAACCTGTTCTAACCACTCTAACTATTAGCAATACAGGCACTGCTCTTGTAAAAAATAGACCTGAAATTAGTTCTGGAGTGGAATAATATCTCATTGGTAGAAACAATCTTCAGCTCAAAGATAATCGAGATCTTGGACTTTAACTAACGAGATTTAATAACCAACGAAGCAAGCACCTTTTTTGATTTTAAATACCCTAATACAAATATTACAGTGAAAGATGCAATGAAAAGAGTCCTGCCCCAAAATCAGCTGTTTTAGCGGGCTATTTTCCCGATGGCGAACTCAAATTCAAGGTCTGGGTAAGAGAATATTCTGATACGCCTTGGACTAATAACATTGATTTACCTGATAATGAATTCACCATCAAAATTCGCAATGCTGGAAATATTACTTTGCTTTCTCCTGGAGTTCCGATCGGCAAGACACCGGCATTAGTCAGTGGTTTTCCGCTCGCTTTTTATGGAATTCACAGTTGACTGATTTTAACAAGTATAAGCTCATTATCAAAGAGTTTCCTCCCGGAAATCCACCTTCTCTCAATACCGTAGATAGAACGGGAGGCGTTTTTTATGAAACCCCGGATGGTGAGAATGAAAACATTGGTTTTGCTGAATTTCTGCCTTTTACGGGTGGCGCTATTATACGCGGAAAGTGACAACTGCTTTGGCTACTGAATATAACCTAATAAAGCAAAAAACCGGTAATGATAACCTTTCCAGTAACTGGTATGTTTTTCAGTTTGTGGATGAAGAAAGTGCTTCTACCAGTATTTCCGAATTTCAAACCCACCTCAATATGCTACTAAAATAATACCTTATTGAATCTTTACACTGAAGGTTATGTTCCTACGGGTATTGTGATTATTGAAGATACAGCATATAGTGGTCAGGATGCGATTGAGCTAATTGATGCTTTACAGGGACAGGAAATCTCAGTTGAACTGAAGGACTGAGGAGGTAAAAATGAAAAAGATATTGCTTTTAGCTGTTACCCTCATTTTCTCAGCCAACTTATTAGCTCTGGATTCAGTAGCTGTAATTTCCGCCTCTAAAGGTAAAGTGGATTTACATAGAGCCGCAAAAATGATTAAACATAAGACGGGTGATTTTTTGCAGAATAATGATGAAATACGCACGGGAAAAGAATCCTTTGCCGCTTATAAATATATAGATGGTTCAGCTACTGTGAAGGTCTTTTCCTATTCCATCGTTCAGGTTTATGCTTCTGCCAAGGATAAAAAGCTCTCCAAAACAGTTAAACTAAACAAAGGAAGCGTCTTTTCTCAAATAAAAAGTGATACAGGACCTTTTGCTGTGCAAACGCCAACTACTGTTGCTTCCGTTAAAGGAACCGGTTTTATGGCTAAATTTGATGAGCAGGAACAGACCAAATTCATTGTTACCGAAGGGGAATTGGAATTGAAAATTTTGGATAAAACCGAAACCCAATCTGTTGCTGCAGGAAATACTGCTATCATTCAGGCAGATGGCAGTTTTGAAATCAGACCCAGCACGGAAGAAGACATCCAGGAAATTGAATTGACAGAACTGGAATCAATGCAGGAAAAAGAAATCAGGAAAATGCGCATACCGGTTGTTGCTCCTAATGGTCAAACCAGGTATATTGAAATTACCTGGTAGGAGGATATAAAGATGAAAAAATATTTATTGCTGATACTATCAATTATCCTCGCTACTCAAATTTTTGCCGTTGCCTTGATGAATATTTCGCCTCAGGTTTATTCTTTCCATCAAAAATGCGATTTGAAGGTGGAAGTTCAACAGGGTTTAAGTGACATAGCCAAAATGAAGGTCTATTATCGTATCGGTAAATCCAATCGCTGGATGACCGAAGAAATGAAACAGGATAGTCCCGGTTCGCCCTATTTTATTGCTAACCTGCCTGCTGATTATTTAACTACTGATGTAATAGAATATTACTTTTGCGTTGAATTGAGCCAGGGAAATAAAGAATACTTTCCCCCACAAAATGAAACAGTGCCCAACTACATTCTGGAACCGGATATTGCCTCCGGAGAAGCAGAACCCGGTTTTGTTCTTTTAACCGATGATCCCATTATTTCTGCAGATGATGGCTATATGCTGGTCGTTTCTTTCTTTGCCATTAGTGAAGAAATTGATCCTGCCAGCATTGAAGTTTGGGTGGGAGGAAGGAATGTTACCCCTTTAGCTCAAATTAGCCCTCCTTTGATTGTTTATAAAGAGGAAAACCCTCAAAGCGGAAACAAAAAAGCAGTTATACGCGCAAAAAAAGATGGAAAAACAGTCCATTCTCCCATCTGGTCAACCGAAATTTTACCCTCAGGCAAAACATTAAATAAATTTACCTATCAGGGAACTGTGAATTTTGCCTCCAATTATTATAATTACTCCGATGATGCTGCTCTCGGTTACACAAAAAGTGATGCTGCTACCTGGGCTGACTTTTATGGAAGCTACGGAATATTTTCTATGCAGGCAAATCTCTATTTATCCTCATTGGAACATAGTAACAGTCAACCCGTTAACCGTTATACAATTGGATTTAATATTCCTCATCTGGATTTTTTTGCCGGGGATTATGCCCCCACTTTCAGTCAATTAACTTTAAATGGTAAAAACCTGAGGGGAATTTATTCCCGCTTATACTACAAATCCCTGTCGCTATATGTAACCCACGGACAAACAGTTCGCAAAACGACAAACGAACTTGATCTTGATTCCGAAGTAGAAGGTATGCAGAAATCGGGAACCTTCAAACAGGAGGCATTTGGAACCGTTTACAAATTGGCAATGAAGAGTCCTTTTTCATCGGTTTAATCTTACCCGTCATAACGATGTAATCAGTTCTCTGAATAACGCCTTACTATCAATATACGAAAACTGACGACATAGGTAATGAGAGCATAATTTATACTACTAAAGCACAAGAAAATGCAGTTTTGGGAATGGATGCCCGACTTAATATTCCTGCCCAGAAGGTAGTTTTAGGTGCAAGAAATTGCCACTTCTCTTTTGAACACCAATACCATTCCGAGGAAAGCTTTATCTCAAGAAAGAATTGGAAGATTATACCGGTGAAAATATTCCTATAAACCCTCAAGATTTCAGCAATTTGTTCGTTTTCAATAAAAATATGAATTCTTTTCTACCCTGTAAGAGAAGTATTACTTGGCTTATATATTACTACCAATTACTTTCGGAATAATATGTTTGGTATTCAATATTCCGAAACCGGTTCTGCTTTCAATGCTTTTGGTGCTTCTATCAAATGCCTGATAGCAAAGTTATTTCTATTACTGATAACTTCAATGTTTCCAGATATTTTATCTTAAGCGGGGGTTTGAACTTAATTGGGGATAACCTTTCAGGAGCACATAAAAGCGAAACTAACAATACCACTTCTTGGTATCTGCAATCTATCTTGCGTTTAACCAATCTGCCCTATTTCAAACTGGCTTATTACAATAATCTAAGTAAAAACAAGCAAAACCAAGACATCGTTTCCGAATTTCAGAAAGCAAGAAAACAAATCCCAAAACTTAATTCTCGGGATCGGCTATAATATCACTCAAATTCCTTATGTACCTACTCAACTGGACATCGGTTATCAAACTGGAGCTGATAATAGCACAAAAAGTAATGAGGACTTAACTGATAACGAAAACAACAATTTGTGCCTTACAATGTTAAATCGTTTTCAAATATTACCTCTTACCCTGCAATTTACTATGTCACTGACTAACAATAAAGACCTTTTAGCAATTACCAATAAAAAAGGCAAAAATAATAATTTCTTTATAGAGCCACATACAGTTTATGGGATGATAAAATTAAGCCCTATACAAATTATCGGATTGTATCTGCAAGTGGAGCTCAAGGTGATAGAAATTATCAATATTACATTTTAGGGGTTGAGGCATATCCTTTAAAGTCCTTAAGTGTAAATACCAATATCGCTATTACTGATTATAATAATAACGATAATAACACTTATGATTACAGTAATTTTATTTGGAGAGTTCTACTTTCCCAGCGGTTCTAATTGGAATGGTGACTTACAATTTATTATCTCCGTTGAGCCGCACAAATGTCTTCTCTGCAAAACTTATTTTTATTCAGGAGGTTTGAATGCACATTAAAAAAGTAATAATATACCTGGTTGTAATTCTGCTAATCGTCCAAATTCTTTTTGCTTTTTCCCTTCTTTAAAAACCTGGAATACAAAACTCAAGATCTGCTTTTCAGGTGCGTGGTAAACTGCCAATTTCCGATAAAATAGTCATTATAGGTATTGATGCCACTTTTAGTGCTTTGGATGAAACCCCTGGCCCTTCCCGGGACTATCATTTCCAAGCTAATTGAAAATCTGAATCAAGCGGGAGCACAACAGATTATATTTGATATAGAATTTACGGAAAAATCCTGCCGGAAAGTGATTTGCGTAGCAGAAACAGCAAATAAATATCAGAATACCAATTTTTGCCGGTAAGGTTTTACCGGCTCAGCGTCCCGAGCCAAGTCAAATAATTCCTCCTGTCAGTCCTATAATGATATAATTTGCCTTGGGGAATTGTAAATATGGAAGCTGATCCTGATGAGGTTTTATCCGTAAATATACCTTATTTGAAAACTTTGATCAAACCAAACTCTATAGCATTGGAATTGCTTCTCTGGCAAACCTCAGGGTCTATCAAAATAATTGAGCAGGCATATTAAAGTTAACAGCAAGGCATTGCATTTGACCGATAAATATATTCCTCTAATAGATAAAAAAATAAGACAATCATTAATTCCAGAGGTCCTGCAGGAACTTATCCTACCTTATCCTATGCCAGCATTTTGGATGATTCAACCTTTTTTATGCCTGGTTATCAAGGTACCGGAGATTAGATGAATTCTATGAAATCAGAGATAGTGGTGTTTTGAAAAATAAAATTGTCGTAGTTGGTGCTACAATTGATGAAGATTACACGATAAATTTCCCACTCCTTATGGAGGCGAATGGACTGCAGGAGTGGAAATTCAAGCCAATTTTCTGGATATGGTTTTAACGGGAAATTACTTGGTAACTGAATCCTGGCTGTTTTACTGATAGAAATTATTCTGCTGATTGGGCTTTGGTTTCTCTTTAAAGTTTTAAAGCTGCTCAGTTTTCTGCTTTAGCTCTTATCGGATTGCTGATTATTTTATTTGTTATCAATCTGTTGTTGTTTAACAAAGCCGGAATTATTTGTCCTTTAGCGCAAACAGTTATTCTTTTAATTCTTATCTATGTTGCCAGCATTTTAAATCACTATTGGGTAACGATGAAAGAAAAACGCTTTATCCAGTATGCTACAGCAATATCTTGCCCGGAATTGGTCGAGTCAGCTTCTTGCCAATCCTAAAAGTTTAAAATTCGGTGGCTCTTTACAAGAAATAACTGTTCTGTTTTCCGATATCCGCAGTTTACTACCTATTCCGAAAAACATTCTCCTATCCTCCATGAATACCTTACGGAAATGGTTAAAATAATAATCAATAATCACGGCATTCTGGATAAATTTGTGGGCGACGAAATTATGGCTCTTTATGGAACACCGGTTGCCCTACCCAATCATTCTTTTGATGCCTGTAAAACAGCTTTGCAAATGCGCGAACGCCTCTCTCAATTACAAGAGAAAAATGTTAAGCGAAGGCATTGAACCATTTGATATAGGTATCGGAATTAATGCGGAATGGCTGTTGTTGGAAATCTGGGTAGCGAACAAATCTTTGATTATACAGCTATTGGAGATACAATTAATTTGGGAGCACGACTGGAAGGACTAAACAAAGAATATACTACCTTCAATCATATCATTATCAGTGAGTTCACCTATGAAAAAGTTAAAGACCTGGTTAATGCCTTCCTGGATGAAGTGAAGGTTAAAGGAAAAAACATTGCTGTTAAAATATACGAACTGGCTAGTTTGAAGTAGAGAAAGTGAAAATATAAAATAGCTTTCAGAAAAAAAGTTAAACCCCAATAATGCAGATAGGAAAAAAATGGGTTGGCAAACTCCGATTTGCCAAAAGGGATGAAAGTCCTTTGAGAAAAAGTATGCTTGACGCTTGTTGCCGAATCGGAGTTCGGCAACCCATTTCAATGCTGTGCTTGTGTTGTCCCCTTTCTTACTCCTTCTTTCGTAAAAAATGAGACAAAATAATAAGTATTTATGGCTTGTAAATATAAATACTATATCCGTTGTTTTAGCTCTATGTGCAAATTCGCATATTTATCTTTTTTAAGGCAGGTTAAATATTCTTTTTCAGTTTTTCTGTATATTTTATGCTTTCTTTTACTCCAGATGAAGATTGGAATTTGCTCATGCAAATTCTAATTTTTAGTTAGAAAAAAAATAGTAGAGTTGTCTTTTATTTTTCCTTTAGTGCATTCATTTTCAGTGCGTAATTTGCCTTTATTTGCTAACGCTATGCTTTGCAATAAGTTCCCTTATAATTCCCATATCGCGATATGGGAATGATATGAGAACGATATGGGTTTCATATCGGAAGCGGTTAAGCTTAAAATGCATATCAAAGTTATTTAATTCAGAAAACGGAACATAAAGGAAACTTAACTGCAGCAAATAGATTACAGGTATAATAGCGGAAAGCTTTGTGGTATAAATTGTTCTTGATGTTCACACACAAAAGGATTGACAGCATAGGCATTTATTTAAATATGGATTGATATTACTAAGATGATTAAAAATAAGAAAATAGACATCTTCGCTGGAGGAAAATGAAAAGTAATGGATATATGGAACGCACCGTGTAATTGAGCCCAAAGGAGTTTACCGCAACCGGCAAAAATTCTGAATAATGATATGAGCGAAATTTGGGACAATGAAATGCTGGTTGATGTTATTCGTTTAAACATTGATTCCGCTTCTTTTCATCAGATAAAAAACAAGCTTGTGCCCAAGGACATAAAGAACTTGGAAAAAGAAGCATTCGCAGAGCATACTATTGACCTTACCAATAGAACCGGCAAACATAAAAATGAAGATACCGGTTGCGGAGGAATGTTTATCGGCAGAGTTGCCGCTTTATAGGTGATAAATTTGAGATGAAGGAAGAAGTGAAAGTAGGGGGATAAAATTGCTTCTCTGGTTTCGCTTTCGCTAACTCCTCTCAAAATAAATAAAGTGAAAAAGTGCTGTTAGACAAGGATCAAATAGAAATTGAAGGGCAGGCAATTCTTTTCAGCAGTGGCGTTTATGCTAAATTACCGGATGATCTGGATGAAAATTTGGCGCTTTCCGTTTTGGATGTTGCCGGGGCTCTGCTCAAGTAGAAAGATTGGTGAAACCGGATGATACAGTAGTTATTATTGGTGCTAACGGAAAAAGCGGAATTTTATGCAATGCTGTAGCCAAAGAACGAGCAGGAATTTGTGGAAAAGTGATTGGGGTTGTGCGCAATGAAAACTACATTCCTACCTGTAAAGCCACCGGTTGTGATGAAGTTATCCTCGCGTAACTGATGCTATAACTATTCAAAAAGAGGTTTCCCGCCTTACTAAAGGCAAAATGGCGGATGTAGTAGATCAATGTAGTAAATACAAGAGATACGGAACTGCCAAGTATTATGGCGGCCCAAAGAAAGGGGTTTGGTCTATTTCTTTTCTATGGCTACTTCTTTTACAAAAGCAGCCTGGGTGCAGAAGGCATTGGTGCTGATGTAGATATGATGATTGGTAATGGTTATGCTCATCATCATTCGGAAATTGCTTTGGATTTATTACGGCGCAATCCGGTTTTAATGAAATTTTTAAAGAACGCTATGCGGACTAAACAAAGAGGACAAAATGAAAGATAATTGACATTAAAAGCATTGCCACTCCTGAACAATGGAATGACTGGCATTGGCAAATTAAAAATCGGATAACTACTTATGAAGAGCTTACTAAATACATTGAACTACAGCCCGAGGAAGAAGCTGTTTTTAGGGATAAGGTATTTTCTTTTAGGATGGCTATCACTCCCCATTATCTTTCTTTAATTGATCACAACAATCCTTATGATCCGATTCGTTTACAGGCAATTCCTCGCATTGCAGAAAGCCATATTTCTCCTTCTGATATGTCAGACCCATTAAGTGAAGATGCTGATGCTCCTGTTCCTGGAATGACTCATCGCTATCCTGATCGGGTTTTACTACTTTTAACTGATCAATGTGCAATGTATTGCAGGCATTGTACCCGCCGCAGAAAAGCAGGAGAACACGATGCTCCAATGCCCAAAGAAAATGTGGAAAAAGCACTGGAATATATTAAAGAACATAAAGAAGTGCGCGATGTAATCTTAAGTGGAGGCGATCCTCTCACTTTAAGTGACGAGCGTTTGGATGATATTTTAAATCGCTTAAGCAAAATTGAACATATAGAAATTGTGCGTTTAGGAACCAGAACTCCAGTCGTTTTGCCGCAACGCTATACTGATTTGCTACTAGAGATTCTAAAGAAATATAAGTTTGTTTGGCTGAATACGCATTTTAATCATCCCAATGAACTTTGTGAGGACTCCTGTAAAGCCCTTGCTAAAATTGCAGAAACAGGAATTCCAATGGGCAATCAATCCGTGTTACTGAAAGGTGTAAACGACAATGTAGATGTAATGAAAGCCCTGGTGCATAAACTGGTGAAAAATAGAGTTCGCCCTTACTATATATATCAATGTGATTTATCCGAAGGTATCAGCCATTTCCGCACCCCTATTGCCAAAGGAATTGAAATTATGGAAAGTTTGAGAGGTCATACCTCCGGATTATGTGTTCCAACTTATGTGGTAGATGCTCCAGGTGGTGGAGGAAAAATTCCTGTGATGCCCAATTATGTTATTTCCCAAATGCCGGGAAGAGTTATTTTACGAAACTATGAAGGTTTTATTACGGCATACACGGAACCGGAATTTGTGGAACAGGACAAAAGCAAATACCGTGAACTTTGTGCGGATGAATATAAATCCACAGAAGGTATAATGGCTTTAATGCGGGGTAAAAAAGTAGCCATAGGTCCCGCTGAAACGAAGCGTAATCGTCGTAGAAAACATTAAAGGGGACTTTTTGGAATTCTCCTGGATTTCCGATAAGCGTTATAAAAATATAGCAATTGTGGGAATCTGTAAAAATGCAGGTAAGACAACAGTCCTGAACTATATTCTGGCAAATTATCCTTATCAGTGGGGTATTCTGAGCACAGGTCGTGATGGTGAAACAGAAGATACCCTGTTTAAGATTCCCAAGCCCAAAGTGAAAATCCCTGAGGGCTGTTTTTTTTGTACTGATGCAAAAACCCTGTTACAACACGGCTCGGGAATAAGTATCCTGGCTAAAACCAATTTCCCAAGCGGAAGCAGAGAACTCTGGATAGTAAAAAGCGAAAAATATCTAGAAACAGAAATAACCGGTCCTGTAAGTGTTAGCGGACAAATTGCCTGCTCTGAACTACTAAAAAAACTGGGAGCGGAAAAAGTTTTGATAGACGGCTCTCTGGATAGAAAGTCAATAGCTTTAAGTAATGAGATTGATGCTATAATTTTAACTGCCGGAGCCAGTTTTGGTAATCAACAGGCAATAATTCAAGAACTGCGACGGCTGATAACTTTATCTCAAATTGGAACATACAGAAGCCCTGCATTACAAAAGCTTGCTGAACAAAACAATATCCTTATAAAATATAAAGGAAGATGGAAACAAACGGGTTTGGTTTCTTTAATTTCCCATGAGACCAAGCTATTGGAAATATTAAGTCAACTGAAAAATCCCAGTCACCTCTATCTTCCCGGTGCCTATACAAGCAGTGTGAATAGTCGTTTAGGAAAACAGTTATACAGAATTCAGCTTATTTTTCGTCACCCGGAATGTATTAAACTAAGCAGCAACGAACTTGAGGTCTTTTTAAATACTCAAAAACCGCTTTCCCTAATTCCTTTCAAACTGAAAGCAATAGCTGTAAATCCTCACGGGGTTGGTAATAACGATTTAGATGCAGATGAATTTCATCAAACATTATATAAGACATTCAAGAATTATGCTCTACTGGATGTGATGGAGATATAAAAAAGTGACGGACCGCGATAATTTAACCCGAGTAACTGTTAATTTAGGTCTGTTTTCCAATATATTATTATCTATTCTCAAAACCTGTGTAGGTATCTTAGGACATAGTTCCGCCCTTTTAGCGGATGGCATAAATTCCACTTCTGATGTCGTTTATTACATTGCCGTTAAAATCTTTATGCAACAAGCTCAAAAACCTGCTGACATAGAACATCCTTATGGTCATAGACAACTGGAATCCATTTCTGCAATTGTAGTTGGTGCTTTTATTCTCACTACCGGAATTGCCA
>JAXGIH010000041.1:0-15302 GCA_040770845.1 Cloacimonas sp. (SeqCode) | reverse complement strand
GGTACTACCAATATTGTTCTTACCCCTCCGCAGGTTAATCTGGTAAGCTATCAAAACAGTTATCGTCTTACCTGGAATGCAGTTCCCAATGCTAATAACTATCGTATTTATTCCTGCAGTGAACCCTACGGAACTTATCAGCTGGTGCACACAACGGCAAATTTATATTGGGAAATTCCCACTACTCAGCAAAAATGTTTCTTCAAGGTTGTAGCGGAGCAAATTGGTATCAGTAAAGGCAAATAAATGAGAAAAACCATCCTTATTGCTCTGCTTCTGCTTTTGGCATTTATGTTATCAGCCAAAGAGTGGAATCAGTATTACTTCCGTTTTGAATTGGCAGATAAGACAACTCTGCCGGAAATAAGTAACATAATTTCTATTGATAATGTTCGCGGTAATTGGGTTTATGCTTATGCCAATGATGAAGAATACAGTAAATTCAGGGAGTTGGGCTTAAAAACCCAACTCCTGCCCTCTCCTGCATCTCTAATTGAACCGGTAATGAGTTCCGATGTGAAACAGACAAAGTTATGGGATAGTTATCCTACTTATAATAGTTATGTAAACACTATGAATTCCTTTGCCGCTAATTATCCCAATTTATGCCAAATTGTAAATGCCGGAACTACGGTAAACGGACGCAGTTTGCTGTTTGCCAAAATTTCTGATAATGTTAATATAGCGGAAGCGGAACCGGAAGTTATGTATACCTCAACAATTCATGGAGATGAGACCACGGGCTTTGTTTTAATGCTACGGTTAATAGATACCCTTTTAAGCAGTTATGGAACCGATCAGCGTTTAACCAACCTGGTAAATAATCTGGAAATTTGGATTTGTCCCAATACCAATCCCGATGGAACTTATTATGGAGGCAATAACTCTGTTTCCGGAGCCAGAAGATATAACTACAACGGATATGATTTAAACCGCAATTTTCCCGATCCTAACGGCAATCAATATAGTGGACAACCCTTACAACAGGAAACAACCCTGATGATGAATCTGGCAAATAATCATCACTTTGTTTACAGCGTTAATTTTCATGGTGGGGCAGAGGTTGTAAATTACCCCTGGGATTACACTTATACAGCTCATCCCGATGAGAACTGGTATATTTCTACTTCTTTTGTTTATGCTAATAATGCTATTGCCAATGGACCTTCCGGTTATTTTACCAGTGTTTCTTCCAACGGTATAACCAATGGAGCTGACTGGTATGTTATTACAGGTGGCAGACAGGACTGGATGAATTATTCTGCTCACTGCCGGGAAGTTACTATAGAGATTTCCAACACAAAAATGCCTTCTGCGTCAACTTTGCCTGGGTATTGGAATTATAACTATGAAGCAATGATTTCTATTTGGAACAGGCAATGTATGGAATTCACGGAATTGTGCAAGACCCTTACGGAAATCCTTTATCCGCTACGATTACTGTAAACGGATATGATAACAGCTATTCCACAGTGATTACCGATCCCGCAAAGGGTGATTTTTACCGGTATTTAAGCCTGGAACCGCATCAATTATTTCTGCCAAAGTGGCTTTCCCGATAAGACCATTAGTGGGAGTGGTTGTTAATGCCAATACTGCCACTTCCATTTCCGTAACTATGGGTGAACTTCCTCACTATCAACAGATTACTCTTACCCCGATGGAATTTGCTCAGCTAATGTAGATTTGTGGAACGAATAATTTCAGCTCTGTTTTCGCAGTAACCTTCTGCAGATTAAGGATACGGCAAAAGTTATGCACCCTCTTATGCCTTCTTATTTTAATACACTTTCATCGCTACAAAGTGCCAAGGGTTATTGGGTGAATAATTCTTCTGCTCAAAAATCTCGCATTTATTCAAGGTCAGTTACTGAATACCTCAAACTATCCTATTGCCTTAAACAGGGGTTGGAATTTAATTCCTTATTTGCCGGATAATTCCTTACCTGTTGCCAGTGCCATAGCTTCTATTTTAACTAAAACACAGGAAGTGCGTTACTTATCCTCTGTTTGGAATCCTGTTTGTGGGAACTTTAAGTGTTTTAGAACCGGGAAAGCATATTGGATAAGGGTCTCTGGCTCGTTAATTGCTGTATCCGTAAGCGGAAGAATGATGTCCTCGTGCCGTTCTCTGGCAACCTTGTCTTTTAGACCACGCTTATTTCGGCAACGAAATAAAGGAAGAGAGGTGGTTGACCAGGAAGTCAACCTTCGGGAAGTCGTGGCGCCTATTTGCGCCTTAATAACTTTGTTCTTTACGATAACTTTTAAGGCGCAATATGACTCGCATCGATTTTTTTATATCAGCAACAAGTAGTTAACGGATTTTTTTATTTTTTCTCTCACAGATTTCCCGGTGTAACATAGATAAGATTTTATAATTTCAGGTTAAAACCTCAATTTTATTCCTATATTTCACTTTTCCACCTTTTCGCTAATGTCGTCACGAGTTCTCACTGCTAATAAAAGGAATAAACGCAAAAAGAACACGGATGTTCTTTTCTCCCCGAATGCATTGCTTAAGCATTGTCTACCCATTACTAATCCCATCCGTAATGGGTAAGCAATAGGTAAGCAATGCTATTAAGGAAGAGATAACTAAATTATTCCGGTGATGACAGATACGCAAGTGTATAGAGTTCCCAGTTGATTGGAGCTTAATTTTTGCAGGTCTGGCAAGGTGAGAATATTTTTTGCACCCGGCATAAGCGCCTGTAAAAGGGGATTTTCACTCTGTTTCAGGATTCGGGTTATTAAATATTCTTGTTCCGCAAATTTGGGCTGAGAATTGATTTTTCCTTTCGGTTTTCTATATTGAATGCGGAAGTTGCGTGTTTTATTAACCAAATAGCGGTAGAAAGGATTTCTCATTTTAGCGGGTGACCATTGATGATGAGCGTATCTCAATTTTGCCAGGGCAGGTGAAAGAGCAGATAAGAAGCTGTAATATAAAAGGTTATCCTTTTTTTGCTCCATTGGACTCTGCATTGCCAGACGGTAAAATTGATAGTCCAAAAAGGGGGTTTCGGAACGGAAATAATAGCGATTGCGGTCTTCCCCTTCAAATGCCCAACGAGCAGAACGTTCCGCTAAAAGAGCAAAAGCATATTTATAGTTATAATCCTTTGTCGGATAAGTAGATATATGATTAAGGAGATATTCTTCCATCGCCTTCTGTTGAATGCCAAATAGTTCGGCTGATGCCTTGGGAGAAAAAACAGCATTCTGATTCTACCAGTAATTCAGCCACTGTTTTTCGTCAGTTAATTGCTTATCAGGCAAAAGATAACGCATAACTTTGTCACCGCCATCTCCGGTTAAAAACAAAGCGGATTCGGGATATAGAGCTAAAATCATTTCCAAATATTGCAGAAACATAGCCACAGAAAGATAGTTCAAACCCGCTTTCAAGGAAAATAACTTCTCATAATGCTCAGGAGCACAAGGAGATAGCTGTAAAACCCTGTGCGTCTTTTTCAGTAATTCTGCTGTCTGAACAGCGATTAAAACATCATCTTGCGCATCCTTATTGGCATCCAGAAAGGAAATTGCTGTAAAATCTATATTTTTGCTTTGAAGCGCTCCTGCCACACAACGCGAATCCATTCCCCCGCTTAAAGATACAACTTTTGGAAGCTCTGTATGATAGGAAACACAGATAGCTGTAAATGTTTCTACAAGTTCTGCCAGCCATTTTTTATGCGACCTGCCAAAGAGGGGCTCTATAAACCTCAATTCCTGCCGGGAACTTATTTGCAATTCGTCAGTTAGCCAATCATATACACCTAAAGTTCCACCTGCCAAAGTGTCTATTTCCTGGTAAAAAGTTCCGCGTCCCGGAACATAAGTTAGGGAAAGATACAAAGCCAGAAACAAAGGATCCAAGGTTAGTTGATTGCTGATTGCTTTAACAAAAGATATATCCCTACCCAAAAGGAAATATTCTTTTGTTTTGTATAGTAAACAGGTAAACGGGCTAAAGCATCATTGGCAAGAATTATTTTGTGTAATTCAGGATTTACGGCAAACAGGAAAAAACTGGTGTTAATTTCTTTGAGCTCTGAATTCCACCTATTTTGCATATTGGATAATGGGTTTTGAGAAATTTCCGCTTGCTCTAAAATGTCTTGAAAAGCTTGGGTTAAAAAGGAATTATCCTGTAGCTCGTGAAATATTTGCCAACCCTTGTATGTTTCTGTATAAACCCGATAGCCCCGATGTTGAGAAATTGACATCAGCACTTCCCTGCAAGGCATAAGCTTGGTAAATTGGAGATGCGGAAAAGTGGCTTCCAACCTTTGCAGATAATTGTCTATGGTATTTTGGGTTTGCTGAGTTATACCCTGAGCGTTAATCAGGCAATTTATTCCGGGCATTAGTTCTCCTTATGCCATTTCTTAAATAAAAAACCATTTGTCTTCTCGTGTAAGCAGGAATCCTTTTTGTTACTCCTGCGCACGCAAAAATCCCTCTAAATCTACTAAACCCTCTTTGCCTAAAGTGATTATCTGTCAAATGCTTTTTCGTTTTTCCAAGTTTTGAAAAAAATCCTTGTCAAGATTTGTGAGACGACTATGATAGCAATATAAAAGAAAAAAGGATTTTAGGAAAATGCAGTTTGATGTTTCCTGTTTCTGCTTTGACGGCAACAGCGGTAAAAACAAATCAGGACAGAGTTCTGGTAAATAAAGACCTTTTTGACAGAGGAATTAATCATCTGCAGAATCTTGATAACCTCTTTTGCTTTGTAGCAGATGGAATTGGCTCGTTGGCAAAAACAGTGAAAATGCAGCTCAATTTGTTTTGGAACAGCTGAAATATCTGCCTTTAAAAGCCGAACGAAACTGGCAGAAAATAATAGATAACTTCCTGCAGGATATAAATTAACAGCTCTTGGGTATTGTGAATTCTAAGTAACAAGGTGATTTTTTGATTCCGCTACAACTCTTTGCGGTTTAATCTATCAGGAAGGCAAATTTCTGACCGTAAATGCAGGCGATTCCTGAAATTTGGCTTTACAGGAAAAATATCTGCAACGCGCTGAATAAACTAATGTGCTATGGGAAGATATCTCTAATAGCCCTATTACCAATTATTTTGGCACCGATTATCTGGAACCTAAAGCTTGATTTTAGCTCTCAAAGAAGCGCTTCTTCTAAACTGTGAGATAAAATAGTAGTAACTACCGACGGACTCCTTAAAGCTATTAGCAAAAAAGAACTAATTCAAATCCTGGAAGAAGATAGCTCCTTGTATATAAAAATTGATCCTTATACCATAAACTCTGCGCTAAATATAATCCCGACAATCTTGGAGCTATCTTTAGTCTCCGAAAAAGCAATGGTTAAAATAAGGTTGAGAGGGTTGAGAAGGTTTAGAAGGTTTAGAGGGTTTATATATAAGGTTTTGAAGGTTTATAAAGTTTAGAAGGCTGAGCTATCATTGTGTCGCTCTCCGAGCTTTTGGAACCAGGGAAAAGAAAAAAGGGCTTACATTTTATGAGGGGCTTACGCCACCATCGCTATCATTGTGTCGCTCTCCGAGCTTTTAAGAAATCTAAACCCTCTCAACCTTCTAAACCCTCTCAACTCTAGCTCGTATCTATTTAATTACCGCCAACTTCGTTTTTGCCAGGCAATTTCCTTTAGTATCCTGTAACACGAGAAAATAAATTCCGGCAGATACTTTAAAACCGTTATTATTTTTCAAATCCCAGGATAAGGTTTGTTCTTTCAATGTTTCAGCAGCGCCCCAAATTCCTTACTTTCTGACCTTGAGGTTATAGATAGTTAATTTGCAGGGTTCAGGACTAACTTTACTTAAATAAATATCAGCATAAGATAGTGCTGGATTACGGAAATGCAGATATTTTAGCTGGTGGAATTTCAGGAATAACAGGGTCTTCGGTTCCTACCAGAAAACTTGTCACATAAAAACAACCACTGGAATTCAAAACATAAAAGGAAGGGGTATTAATATAGGGAAAATTGTCCATCTGTTTCACTGGTGCGTTAAGAGCAGGATGATTAAAAAAGGTTACCTCCCCTGAAGAATTCAGCATACCGACAAAGCAACTATCTGCGTAACTTTCTCTCCAACCAAGGGTTACATTATTATTATAAATTGGTCCTAAGCAAGAAAGAGCTGAAGTATAAAGGATATTTGTCCAATTCGCGCCAAAATCATTAGAACGCCAAAGTCCGTCTGAATCACTTCCTACATCCATAATAGCATATAAAATGCCATTATCGTCAAACCTGAAACTACTTAAATTGCTAATGGATGATTGCTGCCAGTTAAGTCCGTTATCATTGGAAAAATAAACCATCTGACCATTATTAGTTATGATATTGCTATCATACCAGGCAATAGAATTGCATTTATTTGAGCCCAGGGATGTTATCCTGGTCCAGTTATGTCCATTCGCTGAATAAAACAAACCATCCCGTTCTCCCACATAATATAATTGGTTATGGGGATTATACTTTACAAAATTAGGCAATATAAACCAATCATTCTGTTGCCAGTTATGCGTGTTAATATCAAAGTTATAAATACCATCGCTGTAAGAATTATCTCCCATAGCAACCAGCATCGTGTCCGCATTCAGCATACAAGTACCTCTAATAGTTAAACCCGTAGTAAAATAGGAATAACTATTCCAGACACCATTTTCCCAAAGGCAAAGTTTTTTCTGATTAGCTATCTGAATTCCAAAACTTGCCGGCACCTCGTCTAAATTGGCACAAGAAAAATCGTCTGCAGTAGGTCCAAAGGTATCAACTTGAAAGGCAAAACAGAATACTGCGGAAATTAGCAGTGTAAAAATAAAAATCTTCTTCATCTTTCTCCTCCTCTTAGCTTAAAGAGAGTTAATAAAATAGTAAACCAAGCTCGTTTTAAGCTCTATAAAAAAAATAAGCGAAAAATAAGAAAAAGCAACTTAGATAACATAGATCAACAACACGGATTTTGCGGATTAAAAGGTATCTTAGATGTAATATTACTTATTTCATCAATCCTGCTAATCCAAGTAGTACAGTTATTTGAGTTCTATTTTTTAGTTACTACCCCTTGCTTAATGCATTCTTCATTTCTTGTGTTAATTTTCTTGCTTCTTCCCTGGCAGCAGTGGCAAAGTCCTTTTCTTTGGAGGCAAAAATAATTCCCCTTGAGCTATTGACCAGAATATTGGGTGTTTCAGAACTATCTTTTGCCTCTTGTAAAACGGTTTTCAGGTCGCCACCCTGAGCTCCGATTCCGGGAATAAGCAATATGCGATCCTTTAATAAGTTACGCATTGTTTTAATATTTGCGCTATGCGTTGCGCCAACTACAGCTCCGAAATTCTCTTTGGGATAATCCTGTAACCAGTTAGCTATTTTTTCTGCCATACCTTCTTGCAAAAAATCGGAGGCAGAAGGATTGGAAGTTAAACACAACACAAAAGCAAAAGCATTTCTGTCCTGAACCGGTTGCATAACATCGCTTCCCATAAGAGGATTAAGGGTTATGGCATCAACTTTGAGGTCAGCAAAAAAAGCAGATAAATAGGCATTCATAGTATTGCCAATATCGCCAATTTTGCAATCTAAAATTACGGGAAGATTATCCGGGATAAATTCTACTGTCTTATAAAGGGCATCCAAACCGCGAATTCCATCTGCCAAATAAAATGCTAAATTGGGCTTATAAGCACAAGCAAATTCAGCAGTTGATTCAATAATGGCTTTATTAAATTCCCAAATAGGATTGGCGGCTTTTTTTGCGCTTTCCGGAAGCTGCCCAAATTCAGGGTCCAGCCCTACACAAAGCACCGATTTTATTGCTTGATAGCGTTCCTGATATTTATACCAAAACGATTTTGACGCTATCTTCGCCATCTGTTTCTTCCAGTGAGACCTTAATTATTTCCTCTTTGGAAGTGGGGACATTTTTGCCTACATAATCCGCTTTAATAGGCAGTTCCCGATGACCCCGATCAATTAAAACCGCCAGTTGAATTTGTTTCGGTCTGCCAAAATCCATTAAAGCATCAATAGCAGCTCGAACCGTTCTTCCCGTATAAAGAACATCATCAACAAGAACTACAACCGCATCCTCAATATCAAAATCAATAGCGGAGCCCTTTATAACCGGCTGATGACTAATGGTAGAAAGATCATCACGATATAAAGTTATATCCAAAGCCAACCGGAACTTCCTGATTGGAGATAAGTTTTAAATAACTGGAAAGACGTTCGCTAAAGGAACTCCCGAACGAATGCCACCAGACGGATTTTTCCAAACCGTTTTGTTCAATAATTTCTGAGCCATCCTCTGCAGAGAACGCTCCATTTGGTCTTTGTCCATTATTTGGCTTTTTAACGAGCATTTTACCTCCTTAAAGAGTGGAAAGGTGAAACAAGGGGTGTAATAGTAAAGGAAAGTTCATCTGAAATATAGAGGTTGAGGGTTTCACTTTTGTCTCGCTTATGAATATCTACACAAAGTTGCATACTCACTTGCCAAACCTGCATATCTTTGTAATTATACATTTCATCTGCCTTTACCTATATTTGTTTTAAGAGGCATTTATCCCCTGTCAACATATAACAGGACTGCAACACAATTTATCCCTTTGTTTCACTTTCTCACCTTTCCACTTTTTACTTCACAACAGCTAACACATCCCCTTTGGCAACATTCGCTCCTCCAGAAAATGGTGCATCAACCAGCACTCCATCAACCGGAGAGGGAATATTATTATACATTTTCATTGCTTCCAAAACGAGGACGGTTTCTCCCTGTTTAACAGGATCACCAGGTTTTTTTTCGTATCTGATGAACATTCCCGGCATAGGAGCAGTTATTTTGGTACCGCCTTCCGAATTAGCTACAGGAGCAGGTTTTGGTTCAGAAGCAGGATTGGAAGTATTTATCATTGGACCTGGATTATTAGCCGGTTTTATAACCTTCGCCGATTCTGAATTATGGGGAACAGGCCGCGAATAAACAATCTTAGGGGCTCCACCTTTCTCAGAGACCTCTACCAAGTAATAAGTATTATCCACAAAAACATCAAACTGACGCAGGTCTTTAGGTTTTTCCTGCGGTTCTGGTTTTTCTATCAGTTTCCCTGCTTTGGCTTTAGCAATCAGTTCTTCTTCTTTTTTAATATCTTCCAGGGTTTTGGGTTTCATTTCTTCCGGCATTGGTTCCAAGCCATATTTAATTCTTAAGAACTTTTTGCCGGTGATGTTATAGAGGGCAACAATCAGCTCGTCATCAATGTTTTTAGCCAAGCCCTCGCATTCTTTATGAACTTGTTCCATAGCTGGAGGAATTACATCTCCGGGACGACAGGTTATCGGTGTTTCTCCTTTAGGATAACCTTTCAATGCTTTTTTCTGCACTTCCGGATTGATAGGTAAAGTAGTTTTTCCATATAAACCATAACAAAGGTCTTTCACCTGTTCCGTAATCCGGGAATATTCTCCTTCATATTTATCAAACAAAGCATTATTAACTGCCTGAATACCTACAATCTGACTTGTGGGAGTAACTAAAGGAATTTGACCCAGGTCTTTTCTCACTTTGGGGATTTCTTTAAACACATCTTCCAGCTTATCCAAAGCATCCATTTGGCGTAATTGATTTACCAGGTTGGAAAGCATTCCGCCCGGGGTCTGATGAATAATTACATCGGTATCAATTATAGAGAATTTTGTAGTATCAGCAAATTCCAGATACTTGGGAATGTCTTTCTCCATTTCCTTGCCGATTTTGTTTAGGAGCTTAATGTCAAAACCGGTATCGCGATTGGTTCCCAAAAGGGAAATTACCAGTGGTTCAATTGCCGGATGGGAAGTTCTATAAGCATAAGGAGCTACACAAGTATCTATAATATCAACGCCTGCTTCAATTGCCTTAAATAAAGCCAAATCACCCATTCCAGAAGTAAAATGGGTATGCAAATGAACTGGCACTTTCACATTTTCCTTCAGTGCCTTAATAAGTTCGTAAGCATCGTAAGGAGCAATTAAGCCAGCCATATCTTTAATGCAAATTGTATCGGCACCCATTTCTTCCAGCTGTTTTGCTTTAGCAACATAATACTCAATATTATAAATATCACCACCCATTCGTTGTTCAGTTAAAGAAAAACAAATAGCACCCTCAAAGAGCTTGTTGTTTTTCTTGATTATTTTAACGGCGGTTATAAAATTGCGGAAATCATTTAGGGCATCAAACACCCGAAAAATATCAATACCGTTATCACAACAGCGTTGCACAAATGCTTCCACCACATCATCAGCATAATTTTGATAGCCAACCAAATTTTGTCCTCGTAACAACATTGAGAGGGGTGTTTTCGTGAGATGTTTTTTCAGCACCCGAATTCTTTCCCAGGGGTCTTCTCCCAAGTAGCGATGCATAGTGTCAAAAGTTGCTCCACCCCAAATTTCCATAGAGTAAAAGCCAACTTGATCCATCAGTTCTGCCACATTAAGCATATCTTCAGTTCTGCCACGCGTGGCAAAAAGTGACTGATGTCCATCCCGAAAAGTTAAATCCTGAACTTTAACAGGATTTTCCGCTTTGGGACGGTCTGGTTCATAATGCATAGTGGTCATTTCTACGCAACTATGTTTATCCATTTATGGTCTCCTTTTATCTACATCTTTTAATTATTCTTCTTTGTGTTAAATCGCGGTAATGCATTGTCAGTTCTCTGCCATAAGCAGTATAGGGTTGAGAAGGAATTCCTCTTACCGGTTCCTTATAAGTTATAGATGTTTCTTCACTTTGAATAAGAGCTATAACAGCTCCAATGGCAGCGATTTCTTTATTGTCTTTCATCTTTTTGCGTTCCTAATGTTTAAACCGGGATATTGCCATGCTTTTTGGGAGGCAAACTTTCACTTTTGGTGCAAAGTATTTCCAATGCGTCAATTAAGCGTTTTCTTGTTTCCGCAGGCACAATAACGGCATCCACATAACCACGCGTAGCTGCTACATAGGGATTATTAAATTCCTGTTCGTAAATTTGAATCATTTCCTGTCTTTTTGCTTCCTGATCTTCAGCGGCGGCAATTTCTTTCCGGAAAATAATATTGGCAGCACCTTGAGCACCCATAACAGCAATTTCCGCTGTGGGCCAGGCAAAAACCATATCTGCACCTAAATGTCTGCTACTCATAGCTATATAGCTTCCGCCATAATCTTTGCGGGTAACAACTGTCAATTTGGGAACTGTGGCTTCCGAATAACACCATAAAAGTTTTGCTCCGTGACGAATAATTCCATTCCATTCCTGATGAGTTCCGGGAAGATAACCTGGCACATCTACAAAAGTTACCAGAGGAATATTAAAGGCATCACAAAAGCGCACAAAACGCGTTGCTTTATCGGAGGCATCAATATCCAAACAACCGGCTAAAATTGTAGGTTGACTGGCTACAATACCAATTGTTCTTCCATTTAAACGCGCAAAACCGATAATTACATTTTGAGCGTAATAATAGTGGGGCTCAAAAAAAATGCCGTTGTCAACTACGCTATGAATCACATCCCGCATATCATAACTCATTTTAGGGTCATCCGGAATGATAGAATCCAGTTCAGGACATAAACGCCAGGGATCATCATTTGTCTTTATGCGAGGTGGTTCTTCCATATTATTGGAAGGCAAATAGGATAGCAGCACTTTTATTTTCTGAATGGCATCGGCATCGTTTTCACACGCAAAATGAGCGTTTCCGCTTTTACTGTTATGAGCCATTGCACCACCCAAATCTTCTTGAGTTGTTTCTTCACCTGTTACAGCACGAATTACATCAGGACCTGTTATAAACATAAAGCTGGTGTTTTTTACCATAAAAACGAAATCGGTCATTGCAGGAGAATAAACAGCCCCACCTGCACAGGGACCCATAATGGCTGTGATTTGAGGTATAACTCCACTGGCACGGGAATTACGGAAAAAGATATCTCCATAACCCTTTAAGGCATCCACGCCTTCCTGAATACGGGCTCCACCTGAATCTTGAATACCAATTAAAGGGACACCGCTTTTTAATGCCATATCCATAATTTTGCATATTTTAGCCGCATGCATTTCTCCCAAAGAACCACCACGGGAAGTAAAATCCTGACTGAAAGCAAAAACGGGACGTCCATCTACTAAACCGTGGCCTGTAATAACTCCATCGGAAGGAATTTCTATTTTTTCCATTCCGAAATTATCGCAACGGTGCGAGACGAACATATCCAGTTCCCGAAAAGTGCCTTCATCAAAAAGGAGGTCAAGTCGTTCACGAGCAGTTAATTTGCCCCCTTGTTTTTGTTTGGCAATGGCTTTTTCACCGCCCATTTGAAGTATTTTTTCTTCTTTTTCCAGTAAGCCCTGGATGGCTTCTTTTGTGGACTGCATCAGTTATCCCCTCTATTTCTTATCATATTTTGTATGTTGAATTCGGCATAAAGAAAAACCTTTTCCCCATTTAAAGGTGGCAAAGGTGTTTATATTTTGGTCTTTAAAACAGGAATTATTTTTCTCTGCCAGGTAGAAATTCCTGCTTATTTTCTCTTTCTACAGCCAAGGAACTTAAAGCAAGCATTTCTTTTACCTTAAAAAGTCAAACTCTGTTTCGGCTTTATTTTGTCAAATCAAATTTCCGGGGACTAAAAGTTTATTATCGGTTGACTGGGTAGAGGAACAAATAATTACCATAATTAGCAAACGGATTTAACGGTTCACACGGATGTTTTTTTTATTAAATTCTAAAGAGAGAACAAAATGACAAGGATGTCATTTATTCCGAAAAGGCAATGCTCAATTCTTCATTCCTGCTTGACAAAAATCTGTCTCCCAAAAGCAATCACTTTACCTTGTTGGCACAAAGGATAAAAGATGAAAGAATTATCAGCAGACCTTTCCAACCTGGCAGAGGTTTTTTCTGCTCTTTTTCCGCCGGAAAAAAAGTCCTCTGCTCAGACCTTCTTTTTAAAACAGCTTTCCCTGAAAATGCATTCCTATTATCAGGGAAAAATGCAAACCTTACCTAAGGCAGGAATTTGGGGTTTCAACTGGTTTAATGTTTGGTATACACCCGGGGTTTCTTCTGTTTCAACAGCCATCAGAGATAATATAGCCAAATCCTACGAATTGACGAATAGAAGTAATTTGGTAGCTGTTGTAAGTGATTCTACCCGGGTTTTAGGAGATGGTGATTGTGGAATTGCCGGCGGCTTAGGTGTTATGGAAGGTAAGGCAATGTTAATGAAATATTTAGGTGCTTGTGATGCCATTTCTTTATGTATTGATAGTCGCGCGGAAAATGGCAAGCCCCAGGCACAGAAAATTATAGATTTTGTAAAAATGCTCCAGCCCTCTTTGGGAGCTGTTAATCTGGAAGATATTTCCCAGCCGAATTGTTATCTTGTTTTAGATGAGCTACGTGAGACCTGTTCAATTCCTGTTTGGCATGATGATGCTCAGGGAACTGCCTGTGTAACTTTAGCCGGACTTATCAATGCCTTAAAATTGGCAGATAAGGAAATAGATAACATAAAATGTGTACTTTACGGAGCAGGTGCTTCCAATACTACTATTGCGGGTTTTCTTTTGCAGAGTGGCTTAAATCCTGAACGGCTTATTATTTTTGATAGCAAAGGTTCTCTTCACCCCGGGAGAGAAGACCTGAAAAGCAATCCTGATAAATTTCGGCAGTGGTCTTTGGCTCAAAACAGCAATCCCGAATGCGTTGAAGGTATAGAAAACGCTCTGCAAAATGCGGATGTTTTAATTGCGCTTTCTACTCCAGGTCGGGAACAATAAAGCCAGAATGGATAAGCAAAATGGCAAAAAATTCTATTGTTTTCACCTGTGCCAATCCGGTTCCGGAAATTTATCCCTACAATGCCCAAAAAGCAGGCGCTTTTATTGTTGCTACAGGGAGAGGGGATTTTCCCAATCAAATAAATAATTCCTGTGGTTTTCCCGGTATCCTGAAAGGTGTTTTAACCGTGCAGGCAAGCAAAATAACGGATACAATGGCTATTGCCGCAGCTCATTCTTTAGCTGAATATGCGGAAAAAAGAGGCATCCATCCGGAAAATATTGTTCCGCAAATGGACGAGGAAGATGTTTTTGCTTATGAAGCTGCAGCTGTAGCCAGGCAGGCAATTACGGAAGGATTGGCAGGACTTAAATTTACTTATGAAGAGGTTTTTAAGCAGGTGCAAAAAGAAATAAATGCAACTCGCGCTCTTTGTCAGGAAATGATGGAAAATGGTTATATTGCACCTCCTCCAAGAAATCTGATTGCAGAAACATTACAGCAAACAATTGTCCGGTTCCAAAATTGAACTATGGATTTAAGCGGTATAAATAATTTTAGAAAGAGCCGAACAGGCAAAATTATTTTATATTTTCTTAAGCTGGGATTAAGTATCTTTATTCTCTGGATGATATTCCGCAAAGTAAATTTTATAAGTGCCCTAAAAGATATAATTTCCTTGCCGTTAGGTATTGTTCTCCTCCTGCTTGTTATAAGTTTTATTCGGCATACTTTGCAATTTTCCATAACTGGTGATTTTTCTTGCAGATAAATGATTTTATTTAAGGCAGTAAAAAAGAGGTTATCAGTTCCTACCTAATTGGTCAGACCTTGCGTTTTGCAATTCCGAGGTACTGCCAGTTTTACAAAATTTTATGTTCCCACTAGCAGCAAGATTCTTCTTTTGAGTTCAACAGCGGAAAAGAGTTTTATGACCTTAACAGTTCCGGTTTTTTGCTCTTCTGGCAGGAATGCTATATTACCGGCAAAGTCCTTTATGGATATGGATAATTCTTCTGCTTATCCTTATTTTTCTGCCTTTTCTGGTAAAGCTTATTTTCGGAGCAAGCAAAAAATTTTCTTCCTTGCAAGCACTTTATTCTGCTCAATTTCCCAAAATAATATCCGTTCAGGTGTTAAGCAATCTGCTCTGTTTTGTCCAATATTGGTTGATTTTAAATTGTTTTTTGCCTATAAACTTTTGGCAGAGTTGGATACGAATGGCTTTAACTCAATTTTCCAATACTATTCCCATTACCATTTCCGGTTTGGGTTTGCGAGAGGGTTTTGCCATTCATTTTTTGGCAGGAGCAGGTTTTACTGCAGAGCAAGCGGTATCGGTATCTTTAACTTTATTTTTCATTCATGATGTTTTACCGGCGTTAATCGGTATATTTTATCTCTTGAAAAGCAAGAAAGTTTAGAAAACTAAAAGTTGATGTCTTCGTCAACCACTCTCCTAAAAGGTTGAGGAGGTTG
>JAXGIH010000040.1:0-15359 GCA_040770845.1 Cloacimonas sp. (SeqCode) | reverse complement strand
CGGTAAGGATTTCCTTTTAACCTGGGATAACAGTTTGGACAGCTTGAAAGCAGTAATGCTGGTTGCTGAAATCCTGCAGAACTTGCATTGGCAAAAGAAGCCCTGGCGAATTTTTGATTATGGCTTAGCAATATCTATTTTTCGGGATAACAGCACGCGAACGCGTTTCAGTTTTGCTTCGGCAGTGAATGGTTTGGGCTTAGCTTTAGCGGAATTGGATGAAGTGAAAAGTCAAATTGCGCATGGTGAAACGGTTCGGGAAACAGCTAATATGATTTCCTTTCTAACTGAAGTAATCGGTATTCGTGATGATATGTATCCCGGAGAGGGGCATACTTATATGTTGGAAGTTGCCAATGCTATTAGCGAAGGTTATCAGCAGGGAATTTTAGCACAAAGACCTGCCGTTATAAATTTACAATGCGATTTAGACCATCCTACGCAAGTTCTTTCCGATCTTTTGAAACTGAAGGATTATTTTGGCGGATGGGAAAATTTGAAAGGCAAGAAAATAGCTATGAGTTGGGCTTATTCTCCTTCTTATGGAAAACCGCTTTCTGTGCCGCAGGGAATAATAAATCTGATGACCCGTTTCGGGATGAATGTTGTTTTGGCTCATCCTGAGGGCTATGATTTGCTTCCGGAGACCATACAATCGGCTTTTTCATTTGCTCAAGAGAGCGGAGGTTCATTTAGCCAAACCACTTTAATGGAAGAAGCATTCCAAAATGCCGATATCGTTTATCCTAAAAGTTGGGCACCGATGTCTGTGATGCAACAAAGAACCAAACTACTTAAAGCCGGGGATAAACAGGGCTTGAAAGAACTTGAACTGCATTGTTTGGCTCAAAATGAAAAGTATATTGACTGGGAATGCGATGACGAGATGATGAAATTGACCAAAAACGGAAATGCGCTTTATGAACACTGTCTTCCTGCAGATATTAGCGATGTAAGTTGTGAAAATGGTGAAGTGGCAAAAAGTGTGTTTGAAAAATACCGTTTGCATACCTATCAGGAAGCGGGTTATAAGCCATTTGTGATTGCCGCGATGATTTTTATGAGCAAAGTGAAAGAGCCAGCAGCAAAGCTGAGAAGTTTTGTGTAACAAAGAGAAAAGTGAGTTGGTAGGGTAGCCAGTTTGCGAGATGGAATTGGAAAAAAATGTATTGTTTTGCTGTTTTACAAAGAGAGAAAGAGATTGGATTTACACAGAGGATAAGGTTATATCATTTTTTTATGGGCATATCATTCAAAAAAAGGGGTCAGTTCATTTTACAGGAAAAATAATTGACAAGGCAGGGCAGAAAAAAAACAAGGTAATAACATAAAGTAAAAAAATAACGGAGTTAGAAGATGAAAAACATTCTGGTTCTCGGAGCGGCAGGACAAATTGGTTCGGAACTTGTTCCTTATTTGCGTAAGCTCTATGGTTCAAATGCAGTTGTTGCTGCCTATCGTAGCACACCTTTAACAATGGAAATTCAGGAAGGCGGTCCCTGTGAAAATTTGGATGCTATGGAAGCGGATAAGATATTTGAAGTAGTTAAAATACAGTATTGATACTATAATCAATCTGGTAGCTGTTCTTTCCGCCAGGCGGGGAAGCTAACTTTAAAAGATGGAACACAACATGGGAAGCTTGATCAATTCCCTGAAATAATGCGTGAAGTTAAAGGTGCTGTTTTTACACCTTCTTCCATAGGTGCATTTATTCTTCCACGCCCTTGATAATACCCCGCAGGATACAATTATGCGTCCTACTACCATTTATGGCATTTCCAGTGCTGCAGCCGAACTTTGGAGCGACTATTATTTTTAAAATATGGAGTGGATACGCGGAGTTCGTTATCCGGGAATTATTTCCAATGTTACTCTTCCTGGAGGAGGGACGACTGATTATGCGGTAGAGATTTATTATGAGGCAATTAAAAATAAAAAATTATACCTGTTATCTGAAGCCGGGAACTTATCTGATATGATGTATATGCCGGATGCGTTATGTGCCTGTGTAGAGCTGGCAGGAAGCAGACCCTAAAAGTTAAAGCACCGTAATTGTTTTAATGTTACAGCAATGAGCATTGAACCTGAAATGATTGCTACGAAATTAGAAGCTTTTTGCTCCCGAATTCACAATTGACTATCAAATTGATCCTTAAGACAATCCATAGCAGGAAACCGGCCCACCCTATGACCAGACAGCAGCTATGGAAGAATGGAATTGAAACCGGAATATGACCTTCCTGCAAATGACTTTAGATATGCTGAAGGTTCTAAAAGCTTAAGAAATGATAAAAATCGGAGTTGGGGAGTTGGCCATTTAGTCAACATCATGCCCAAAAGTTTCAAAACATTGATGCAGTGGAATTAGTTGGCATTTATGACATCAATGAACAACGCGCAAAGGAAATAGCCCAAAAGCTAAATACCAGGTCTTTTTACCAGCCATGAAGAGCTTTTAACCGCTCGCGATGCAATAGATATATCTGCTACAACCACAGCTCATTATGAACTTGCCAAACTACTTGCCGGAAAGCATATTTTCGTAGAAAAAGCCGATTACGAGTGAATTAGCTCAAGCGAACGACTTTGCTTAAGCTTGCTTCCGAAAGCGAATCTCATTATTCAGGCGGGCATATTGAAAGATTCAATCCCGTTATCCTGGAAAAATATAGAAGGAAATCAATAACCCTCTGTTTATTGAATCGCAGAGGATTTCCACTTGCTCGCGAGGAACGGATGTTCCTGTTGTTTTAGATTTAATGATTCACGATATAGACCTCATTTTAAGCTTTGTGCATAGCCTGGTTACTGATATTAAAGCCAGTGGAGTAGGTATTCTACAATAGATATTGCTAATGCGCGTATTGAATTTGCCAATGGAGCTGTTGCTAATGTAACTTCTTCCCGGGTTTCCACAAAACAGGAACGCAAATTAAGATTTTTTCAGAATGATGCCTATATCAGGATGGATTTTCTGGCAAAAAATGTGCGTGTTATCAAAAAAAGTTCCGATATAAACAGTTTATTGCCTCAAATTCTGATGGGAGCTCCAAATATCAATCCGGAGCAGCTTTTGGATATTAAAAGCTATGATGCCGACGATATTAACAAGGATGCTTTAACTTTGGAACTGGAGTCCTTTATTGATTGTCTTAAAAACAATAAAAAACCGATTGTAGATGGAGAAGCGGGAACCAGAGCTTTGGAAATAGCCACTAAAATTATAAATCAAATTCAAACCCAAAATACCAGAATAAACTTATTACACAGGTAAAAGAAAATGCAAGATGTTTTTGTAAAAGACATAGAAAAGTATTTAGGACAGGAAGTTCGGCTTAAGGGCTGGGTACGCAATATTCGTCATAGCGGAAAACTGCTGTTCATAATTTTAAGGGATGGAACAGGGGAAATTCAAACTGTTGCCTTTCAACCTGATTTGGGAGAAGAAGCATTTGAAACAGCAAAACATCTCACCCTTGAATCGTCTGTAATAATTTGCGGGATTCCTAAGCTCCATCCTAAACAGGAAGGGGTTTATGAACTGCAAGTTACGCAAGTTCAGCCCCTGCAAATTGCGGATGAATATCCTATTGGCAAGAAAGAACACGGACCCGATTTTCTTCTTTCCAACAGGCATCTTTGGATACGCTCTCAAAAGCAATGGGCTCTTTTACGGATTCGGCATACTGTTTATTATGCTATTTGCAATTACTTAAATGAGCATAATTTTATTCGTTTTGATTCTCCTATTCTAACTCCTAATGCTTGTGAAGGCACTACCACACTTTTTGAACTGGATTATTTTGACGAGGGCAAAGCATACCTTTCGCAATCGGGGCAGCTCTATCTGGAAACAGGAATTATGAGTTTCGGCAGGGTCTATGATTTTGGTCCGGTATTCAGAGCAGAACGTTCCAAAACCCGTAAGCATTTAACCGAGTTTTGGATGATGGATGCCGAAGCAGCTTTTGTGGAACACGATGAGAATATGCAAATTCAGGAAGACCTTATTCGCTATGTTATCCGAACTGTTCTCTCCGAATGTGCCCTGGAACTGCAAATTTTGGAACGAAATACGGAGGCATTAAAAGCGGCGGATGCTCCTTTTAAGCGGATGACTCATTATGAAGCAGTAGAATTGTTACGCCAAAAAGGGAGTGATATTACTCACGATAAAGATTTGGGAGCGCAGGATGAGGTCTTGCTAACGGAGGATTCGGAGGTTCCTGTTTTTGTAGAACGCTGGCCCAAAGAAATTAAGGCATTTTATATGAAACGCGATCCCTTGAATCCAAATTTGGTTTTAGGGGATGATTTAATAGCTCCGGAAGGTTTTGGAGAATTGATTGGGGGAAGTCAGCGTGAAGATAGTTACGAGCTTTTACTTTCCAGAATGCAAGCGGAAAATATGCCTTTAGATGATTATCAATGGTTTCTGGACTTGCGAAAATACTGTTCTGTTCCGCATAGCGGTTTTGGAGTTGGATTGGAACGATTGGTTGCTTGGTTGAGTGGAACTCCTCATATTAGAGAGACCATACCTTTTCCCCGTATGATTTACCGGATTTATCCCTGAGCAACAGGATTTCTGCTTACGCAGGAAGGGCAAAGGTCTTTTCCTGCAAGAAAGAATATTAGTTCTAAAAATAAAAATATAAGGATAGAAGAATGATTACGAATTACTTTTCGGAAACCACGAAAACAATGAAATCATCGCTCATCAGAGAACTGGTAGCAACCACTAAAAATGTTCTTGATTTAATCTCTTTTGCCGGAGGTTTTCCTTCTCCTGCAACTTTTCCGACTGAGATTTTGAGCAAATTATTTCAGGAAGTGGTTTTCCAGCAGGGCAGAGATGTTCTCCAATATGGTAACAGTGAAGGTGACGATCAACTGAAGGAGGAAATTTTAAAGTGGGAGAATTATCCTAATCTGAATCGGAATAATCTGATTATTACCGTAGGAGCCACCAATGCCATTTATTATATGAGCAGAACTTTACTTAATGTAGGAGATGTTGTTCTTTGCGAAGCGCCCAGTTTTTTGGGTTCTATTGTTGCTTTTGAAGCTGTAGGAGCAGAGGTTCATTGTGTTTCTATGGATAATGAAGGAATTGATTTAAATCGTTTGGCAGAGAAAGTTAAACGCCTGCGCGATGCCGATAAGAAGATCAAATTTCTCTATACTATTCCCGATTTTCAAAATCCCACAGGAATTACGATGAGTTATAAACGTCGCTATGAATTGCTTAAATACTGTGAAGCAGAAGATATTCTCATTATGGAAGATAATCCTTATTCCCGTTTAAATTTCAGCTAAGAATCACTGCCCACTGTATTACGCATGGCTCAAACGGAATTAAATAATCCCTATCTGGTGACTGAAATCGTTTCTTTTTCCAAAATATTGGGTCCGGGAATGCGCGTTGCCTACGCTATCGGAGCTCCGGAATTGATCAATAAAATGGTTTCCTGGCAGCAGAAAGTTACTATCAGTCCCGATTGCACAACCGAAAGGGTTGTAGCCAAATTTCTGGCTGAGGGTTATATGGAACCGCATATTAAAAACCTTTGTAAATTCTATAAACCCTATCTGGACAAGATGTTGGCTTGCCTTTCTGCCGAGATGCCTGTTTATGTGCAATGGACAAAACCCAAGGGCGGAATTTTTATCTGGCTGTGGCTGCCTGAAGATATCAATGCCGATACCCTTTTCTATAAAGCCAAAGACCATTTAGTAACCTTTATTCCGGGTAGTAAATTCTATCCTGAAGGCCAGGAAAGATTTAACTGTATGCGTCTTAATTATACCTATTCCACTATAGAACAAATAGAAACTGGCATCAAACGCCTGGGTCAATTGATAAAATCAATTTATGTTTGACATCGGTATAATTATTGCTTATAATATATATAAATCCTTTGCATCACTAAGGAGAAAAAAATGAGAAAGGTCTTGCTGATTACTATGATGTTAGTAATGCTATTACCGTTAATAGCTCAAAGTGATATTCCGCATCCAAATTTCAGTCCCTATACCAATAACGGTTCTTCATTTCTCGGTTTGAATAAACTTTCAATGAGCCATTCCTTGGGTTTTCAGGCAGGAACCAGTTCCACCGGTGAGGGGTATTATCTTTCTCTTTATACCAATCATCTTAAATATAAATTCAATCCCAAACTGGAAATGAATCTGGACTTGAATTTTGTAAACTATGGCGGTTTTGATACCAGCAGCAAATTTGAACTGGATAATGCTAATTACAGTCGTGTTATTCCAGAATTTTCACTGCGTTACACTCCCCGGGATAACATTCAAATTCAGTTACAAATGATTAGTGGTTCTATTTTGAATCCCTATAAGAACAACTACTTGCAAAACTGGTAAGGAGCATTATCTGCTAACCTTTGTAATTATTATTATTGCTGTTTTGGGTTGTGCTTTAGGCAGTTTTTTCAATGTTTTGATTTACCGGATTCCCAAAAAGCAATCCATAATTTTCCCTGGTTCTCATTGTGAGAACTGTAAAAGACCTATTCCTTTCTATCAAAATATTCCCATTATCAGCTATATTTTACTAAAGGGAAAATGTTCCAAATGCGGAGCTAAAATTCACTGGCATCATATTGTAGTTGAAATTATAACACCTCTTTTGTTTTTAGCGTTGTTTTTCCGTTATGGTTTGCATGATTTCCGTTTCTATAAATACATCCTGCTTTTTTCTTTTCTCATACCTATCTTTTTTATTGATGCCTTACATCAAATAATACCCAATGTGTTGTCCATTCCGTTATTGATTACCGGTATCATCTTTGTTTTTATACCCGGAAACGATGTCGGCATCATAAATGGTTTAGTAACAGGAGCAGTGGTTTTCTGTTTGCTTCTATTTTTAGCTTGGGCTTATCAAAAAATACGCGGAACCGAAGGATTGGGTGGGGGAGATATCTGGCTGTTTACAGCTCTGGCAACTTATTTTGGTTTAACAGGCATACCTTACATCTTTTTGCTTTCTGCCTTGATGGGGATAATCTATTTCCTTATTTTTATTAGAGATAAAAGCAAACCCTTTTGCTTTTGGTACCTTTATTGTTCTGGCAGCGGTTTTATGGTCGGTGATAGGAGAAGAAACAATTTTCCAGCTGCTACCTGTTATTTAAGGGCATAGCTGGGGTTCTCAGCAGATTTCGCAGATTTCGCAGATTTTATTTTCGGAACGAGGATTTAAGGTTTATATTAGAGGATTTTAATGAAGGTCTGGAGGATGGAAAAGGATTTAGGGGATTTAGATAGGTCTGGGATGAACAGGATTAAGGGATTTTAGGATTACAAGTCAAGTCGTCACGCCGAAATAATTTTTACGGCTATGAACTAATTTGTTTGGTGAAAAAATCACGCAGATTTAGATGGATTTTAGGAACGAGGAATTCAGATTTAGAGGATTTTAATGGTCTGATGAACAGGATTAAAGGATTATGATTATATAGAAATGGTTTGACGAAGTACATCTCTACGGAAAAACCTTGGTCTACAAATGAAAGAAGGTAAGTCAAAACGAAAAGGTAAGTCCTTTTTTTTTCTTTCTCTCACTTCGCCTGTTTATAATCATTAATCAAGCGTTAATAATTAAGGAGTGATTATTTTAGGTTGATAAAGGATTGAATTGGTGAGACTAGTTTGAAGCGGGAATAATATGTCCCTGAAAGATTGGACTTTATAATGAAATTTCTTTAACAGACTAAAAAAGTTAAAGGCGGTAAAGTCGTTCGGGGAACGGCGTGCCGGTACATTAGCCGGAGGGGCGTTAAATATGATTACCGGCGCTCGCTGTAGCGCCGAATAATTATAAAGGGATCAAAATTATGAACGGAGCTAGTCTGTCTTGAAATTCTTCAGGAAAAGTATCACAGAGCTATGGAACTTAAATCGTGCAAAGTATCTTTCCAGCAAATTTTTTTCTCTATCTGAGCAACAAAACATTATATTAATCCTGTTCATCCCAGTATTATTTTTTTCTCTATTATCATGCCATCAGCCTATAATCATTATTTATGGCTTGTCCTAACTTAAATGTTGTTTCTCAAATCCTTATCTTGAAATATCTTGTTTAAAGCATTGCAATGGATTATATTATCCTCGTTGAATTATAAAATCAATCAAACAATTAATGATAGTTCAGTGAAGTAAAAGGTATTCGGAACGGCGTCCGCCGGTCAAAGAACGGCGTCCGCCGGTACTCAAGGCGCCTACTAAACGCGTCCGCCGGTACCAAGAGCGGATCCTCCACTTCATAAGTTAATATCAAGGTGTGCCAGCCATTTACGGTTAGCTTTTTGGACAGCTATTGGCTGTTTACCGGATGGTTTTCCGAAAATTTTCCGGCGCTTATCAAACAAGCGTATATTTTTCTGCAGAGAAGTCTGCCAGCGTGCACTATCCAATTGCCGGATGGACAGATAGATATTAATAAAGATTAAAGTTGAGCTTCGTAAAAGGGCATAAGGAAAATCGGCAGCCCAAAACAGCAAAAGATGGGTGATATCCGTTTCCGGAAAGGTAAATTTGCTTTTAGCAAAGTCAATAAAATAATACCTGCCCGGGCAGAAAAGGATATTCTTAGGCGCATTATCTATATGGCACAGGCACTTATTTTCTATATAAGTAGCAAGATGGAAGTTGGCAATTGTTTCTGCCAGCAGCTCAGGTTTAAAATTATTTAAATCATCAAGATAGGGGATACCCCATATTCTTTCCATTTTTATCCAGTTCGGTTCTGCATAGTCCAACAGTTTTGGCATCATAGGCAAAGTTAATTGATAAGCATAAAGTTCCGCGTGAAAGTGTTCAGGGTTAGTGAAATATTTAATAACACAATCAGGCAGAACAATAATAGAGCTGAATTTATTCTTATTCAAGCTGAAGACGGATAATCTGATTATCGCTGAAAAGAGGGACAATCAACTGATTTGCTGGAAGATAGTAAAAAATATCCGCGGCATCTTTAATGCCTTTGAAAGTGGGCAGATAGCGATTTTGTTCCTGCGGAATTTCAAAAATCATATCCTGACCCCAACTGGTGATATAAATTCTGCCCAAATCATCAATCGCAATGCCGTCCAGGTAATCATAAATAGTATCCTTAAAAATGCTGATGCGGTTATCTAAAGTGCTGACAGAAAGAATGGGACTTTTTTCCTTAAAGCAGACCACAAACATCTGATCTCTGGGCATATCATAAACGATGCCGTTGGGTTTTTTCAGCAGAGGCGAAGTCAATTTTTGCATTTTATTAGCTATAGGGTCTATCACATACACACAGTCCCCGCCGGTATCCGTAGTGTAAATAATTCCTGTTTTGGTAAAAGCGAGGTCGTTTAGCATAACAGCTCCGGGAATTTTGAGGGTATCTATGATTACCGCCTTTTCCGGATCAACAATTTTGATAGCGTTTTTATCCGCCACATACAGTTTTCCGGAATGAATGATAATGCCTCGTGGTTCTTCCAGTCCTTCATCCAAAAAGGGAGAATACTGTTCATCCAAACTTAAGGCAATGATACTTTTACCTAAAGTATTGGAGATGAGAAAGCGGTTTCCGACCGCATCAAAAGCAATACTTTCGGGTCCGTTTAACGGGTCTTTCCTGCTCAGTAAAATTAAAGTGATAATTGCAGCTACTAAAACCAGCAGGATAAGAATAAGATATAAGGTTTTAGCTTTCATTTTTTCTCCTTTAAAGTCCATTTAACCCCTTCGGGAGTGTCCTTAATTTCAATTCCCAACTGAGCAAGGTCATTCCTGATTTTATCCGCAAGAGCCCAATCTTTTTTATTTCTTGCTTCCATACGATAAGATAATATAAGAGAAATAAGGTCTTTAGACAAATCCGGTAACATCTTGCTTAATTTTAGTTCCAGGTTTTGAAAAAAACCTAAAACAGAACCTAATTCCACCATTTTTACGGCAGCGGAAATTCGGTCTGCTATAGTTGCAAAGGCATTTTTCACCTTCCGGTTCAGTTCAAATAAGAGGGAAATGGCTTTAGCAGTATTAAAATCATCGTCCATAGCTAAAATAAATTTCTGCTCTAATTTATCCAGTTCTTCCGCTAGTCCGCAAACAGTTGGACGCCTGTTTCCCGCATTTTCTGGATAATTTATTTCGGCAAGTGAACTATAAAAATTGGCAACAGCGCGCTGTGATTCTTCCAATCAATTCACGGCTAAAATCAATGGGACTGCGATAATGTTTGAAAATAAGAAAAGAAAAAACCTGACAGTTTCGCATCGTATTCTTGCTGTAAAAATATCACGCGCTGTAAAAAAAGTTTTTTAAGCTCTTGCTCATTTTCTCTCCGTCCACATTTAGAAAACCGTTATGCATCCAATAATGGGCTAAGGGCTTTCCGCTAGAGGCAATTGCCTGAGCAAGTTAGTTTTCGTGATGGGGAAAAATGAGGTCTATTCCACCGCAATGAATGTCAAAGGTCTCTCCCAGATATTTTTGGCTCATAACTACACATTCTGTATGCCAACCGGGACGTCCCTTACCCCAGGGACTTTCCCAAACCGGTTCTCCAGGTTTGCCTTTTTTCCATAAAGTAAAATCTGCAGGATGCCGTTTGTTAAAATTTTCCATAACTCTTGCACCTGCCAGCTGTTCTTCCGTTTTTTTACCTGAAAGACAGCCGTAGGAAGGCAAATTTTCCGTAGCGAAATAGACATCCCCTTCCACTTCATAAGCATAACCTTTCTCTTCCAGTTCCGTAATAAAGGCAATTATATCATCCATTACTTCCGTTGCTTTAGGTTGATAGGTTGGCGGTTTAATTCCCAAAGCGGAAGTATCTTCCAGAAAAGCACGGGTATATTTTTCCGCAACCAAAGTGAAACTAATATTTTCTTCATTTGCCTGAGCAATGATTTTATCGTCTATATCAGTAATATTTTGAACATAAGTAACTTCGTAACCGCGATAGGTAAAATAGCGACGAACTACATCAAAAAAAATAAAAGCACGGGCATTACCAATATGAAAGTAATTATAAACAGTAGGGCCACAAGCATAAATGCCGACTTTTCCAGGAGTTATGGGCTGGAATTCTTCTTTTTTACGGGTTTGAGTGTTGTAAAGTAACATTCTATTATACCTATTTATAGATTACCATTTTTTCGGTTTTTTCCACCTTTTTGCCATTGGTTGAACGAGCTTGAACTTTTACAAAATAAGTGTTATTAGCTAAAGTATCGCCTTTATCATCACGACCGTTAAAATAGACCTTATTAAATCCCTGTTTGCCATAAGTCTTATTATTAGCAATGCGTTTGCCGCGAATAGTGTAAATTCCGATATTTACTTCGGCATCCATAGAAAGCATAAAGGTTATATAACCATCTTTGGAAATAGGATTAGGATAGATCAGTAAATTTTCAATAGCCAGTTCGGAACTCTTTTTAGCTACAAAGGTGGTGGTTGCCACGGCAGGCATATTAAAATTATCAAAAGCAATAAGTTGAATTGTATGCATTCCTTCACTTAGGTCTTTCAGCGGATAAATCAAAGTTCCCGTTGTGCAGGAATTTTTATCGTAATTAAAATATTCCGTAATTGCTGTGGGCTGTAAAGAATTATCAATTACTAAAAGAATATTATGACCAGAAGAACCGAAACATATTAATGCTGTTAGAATTCATAAACATCAGTATATAATGTAGTATTAGTGCCAACTGTATCCCCGGGACGAAAATCCTTTGAACCAAGATAGATATTTATTTGAGGAATATCAGGATTGGCAGCATCCACTGCTTCATCGCTTAATTGTAAGGGATAATAGAAATTAGAATAGTCCTGTTTACCGTCTTCATCCCATATATAAGATACAATAAGTCCGGTAGAACCACTGATAATATCATCGGGTACTATGAAAGAAGAATTATAATGAGCAGAGGAAACTTCGCTACTTCCGCGAAAGAATTGATTTCCCATTTTGGAAACATTTGTATTGGGACCCAGAGAATAATACCTTTTAGAATCAAATGCCTTTATTTCAGCAACACCGGAAAGTTGTGGATTAGCAAAAGAACCATAAATTACAGATGTTTCACGCGAATGCAAAATATCTTCATCAGTGGAAGTTACAATCTGCATAGTGCTATCTCGTTCCGGAGGAATAACCCGAATAACAGGATCACCGAAAAGAATATACATTTCATCATTAGTATTACTTCCGGTAAAACGGATTTTTCCATCCATAATACTAAAACCAAGAGGGTTACGTTCATTAGCTAGACTTTGTAACACATAATCAAGCATATCGGCACTATTATCGGCAAAACTTTTACGAGTAGCTGAATAAGAAGCTATAGCACCTTTGTTATTTAGTAAAACTACTTTTTGGGCTAAACAATCAAAACCCCAATAATCAAATTGAGAAACCTCGCAGGCAGCGGCAATAAAGAAAGTAAGTTTACCCTCATTAGCAAACCTAACCATATCTGTTGCTCCGTTCATATAATCCTCTGCTCCCAGTTTATCATAAGAACCATGCCCCGTGTAATGCATAAGCAATCTGCCTTCATTGATGGCTTTGAATAAATCATCCCTGGCTTTGGGCTTATTTTGAAATTCATCATATTCATATTCCATAGCAAAAATCTTGTCTACCAGATTACTGGGATGCACATCATTGCTGTTGCTTTCAGCATATTGAGTGAGAACATACTCGTAATTCGTATCCCCGTTTGTAAGGTCATCTGCTATAAATACCATAGAGTTACGCCACCAACCTGGTGTTGGATTAAGAGTATAATTGGTAAAATTCTGCAACATAATGTTCAACTCATTGGTGTTTTTAACAGGATACCTTCCTATAGCCAGTTCCGGATAATAACTGGTGTTAAACATTCCGAAATAATCATCAGAAACAATATAACTTCCCTGCCAAACAATCATTTTATTTTTAGGAGCGGAAAAGCCGGAAAAATTCCGCCAGTCCATAGTGCCAATACCTAACAAAGTTAAAGAGGTAATGCGGGGTGCAGGTAAATTAAAATAATAATACTTTAATGCCAAACGGATAGCTGCAGGGTCTATATGTCCACCATTAAATTGATTATAAATATCATCTACCAAAATGACCTTACTGCTAATTTGATAGATTTCCCTATATTTATTGGCAAGTTCCTGCGCCTGTTGTAAAAATTCTGCAGGTGTCACTATTATATTATCAAACTGACCGCTCTCATAGGTTAAATCATTGGGTTGAACTAATTGCATTACAGAAGGTCTATATGCCTCTCCTGGTTTCAGCATAAAGTAAAATGTCTTGCTGTTACCATCGGCAATAATACAATTATCGGCAACGGGGATTAAATCTACACTGTAAAGATTATTGATCCGAAAAACAAGGGTATTGCTGAGGTCGCCACTCAAATTGAACTTACAAATAGTGGGAAGCATAGAGTTTTTATGGAAAAATTGCTTTTGAGCATTACCTTTATTTAAATTTTGCTGATAGCTAAAGCGATAATAATCAAAATAAAGGTTATCTTTACTATTGCGGAAAACTCTTATTTTAAGAGTATTTATGCCATTAACCAGATTACTTATAGGACGATCAATATAAAAATAATTCGTTCCTGTCCAGGTAAAATCCAAAGTATGTAAATCCTGATTATTGTAAACAGGCATTCCATTTACCGATATTTGAATTTTATGAACTGTTCCTTCTCCAACTGATTCTTGGCATAAACGAAGCTGAATTTTCTGATCATCACTACCAGAGACATCAGAGAGTTCTGTAGTAAGTATATAATCCGTTGTGTTATTACCGAAAAAGGTTTCACTAAACCAGGTGAAACCATATTTTTCTCGGCGATGGGTTTCTGTTTCTATTTGTTTGATAACAGGAGTAGAAGTTAAAGAAAAATCATAAGTGCTTGGAGAAGAAACAGTTTGAATTCTTAAAGGATTTCCACTGAAGCTACCTCCGAAAGTTAGCCAGAAAACCTGATTTTGTGAATAGGGATTGTAATATAGGGGATCGGATTGAACTTCCGCATTCTGCTCATATCCATCCCTGAAACTGCCATAAAACAAAATGTAATCCTGTTCGTTAAAACTGTGGTCTGCTTCTCCTGAAATATAAATAGGAATTTCCCTGAACTCGGCTCCGTTATTATTTATATTGTTACCTAAGACCTTGCCGGAAGTGCTGAAAATACGAATAGTAGTAGGATCAATATCATTTAAAGGCAAACTGATAAGGTCGGAATAATTAATTCTATAAATACCAGGACGATTAGTTTCTATTCTCATCCACCAGTTACTTAAACCGAAGGGAGCATAATTTATTACGGGACGAGGATTACTACGCCAGTTTTTTGCCTGCTGGGAATTGATTAGTTGCGCCAAAAGAAGGTCTGCTCCCTTGTCGCTTTCTTCCAAACTGCGAAAATTGGTCTGACCTGAAATATTAATTTTGATAGTAGCTTTGGTTGTTACGGTAAGATTTTTGTTGCCATCGTAAACAAAAGGATGTAGTGTTACCGGCACAAAATGATAACCCCGGAAGTTTGTTTCCGGAAGCTGAATAATAAATTCTCCTCTTTGGGGTTGATATGCTTCGGGAGAGATATTGTAGAGGTAATAATCTACTTCTTCACCACTTTTTATTTCCGGAACAGGTATAAGCTTGGATTCCAAAATAATGGTAGTTGTATTACTATTCAGAACTGAACAATTGATAGAGCCATTGGGAGGAATACCTACTTTAAATTCAGTGTATGGAATGGAAGGTGTTCCGGGAATACTGTTGTGTCCCATATTTTCAGCTATGATGCGACTAAATTCACCTTCCGCAGTAATTTTGAAGGGTTCTATAGTATATTCCACCAATAATTCGGTTTCTGAACAGCGGATAAGGGTTATTTTGGCATTCAGAAAAGCAAGAGAGCAAACAAGAATAACCGCCAGAAAAAAGCGTTTCAAGGTTTCTCCTTAGGTCTGAATAAATGCTCCAACGCATATATCAGCAGATAAAACACAGCCATAAAGATAAATATTCCCAGCATTCCTTGAACCATTATTCCTAGCGCAAGCTTCATATTTTCTATAGTAGATACAAGTAAAGGTAACATTATTCCCTCTTTTATTATTTATGGTAGTTGCGGTTGTTAATTATAGTTAAAGCACGGTAAATCTGTTCACACAAAACAAGACGAACCAACCTATGTGTAAAAGTTAATCTGGATAGAGCTAAAATACTGTTTGCTCGTTCCCTGATAGATTTATCTACACCAAAAACACCGCCAGTTATAAAAACCACATTCTTTCTATTAGATAAGTTAATCAAAAAA
>JAXGIH010000039.1:0-15706 GCA_040770845.1 Cloacimonas sp. (SeqCode) | reverse complement strand
ATCACCAAATTTTACAAGCGGGAATAGACCCGGAGGAATTATTTACAATTTCCTTTGCTGATACAGAGCTAAATATTGCTGATAATGGACTTTATACTACCCGTGAATTTTATAGCAAATACCCTAAACAATGTCGTGATTTTGCCGCTGCCACACTTCAGGGCTGGATTTATGCCATAAACAATCAGGAAGAAACCGTCTCTACTGTTTTGGAAGTTATGCATCAACATCATCTACCGGCAAATAGACCTCATCAAAAATGGATGCTAAATGAGCTTTGTCGGGATATAACAATATATAAAAATCAAGTAGGTATTCTGCAGGAAAGTGATTTTAATAAAGCTAAAAAAATTCTTGCAGACCAAAATTTACCGGCAACACGACAAACATATAAGAGCTTTTTCCCCCGATGAAACAAAGACAAGAAAAACGCGGACTGGCATATCAGATAATTGTTTTCATCTTTATCTCCCTATTTCTTATTTTTACAGCGTTTATTGCCATAACCAGAATTCTTTTTTCTCATATAATGATGGAAAATGCCCAAGAAACAGTTAGTCACCTGGCAAATGAAACAACCTATCAAATTGAAAACCGCTTAACCAGTGTTGTAAATATCTCGCGCACAATTTTAACGCTATACCGTTATGACCATTTTGAAAGAAATAAATTGGATTCTATCCTGCACGATTGGGTTTATGAATTTGAAAACCTGGAAGCAATAACTATTGCTTATGCTCCTTCCTATCATCAAGAGGGTTATTCCCGCACTATTTTTTCACTCTCACAATCGGGTTAGCTGTTTACCAAGGGGAATTGCATCCTGCCGATTATCATCATCTGATTGGTTTCAGATACCTTTTGGAACTGAAAAAGTAAATATTGGACAGAACCCTGGTATGATGCTACTGCTACCCAAGAACTGTTATTTCCTATTGCCTACCTCTTTTTGCCGAAGGTAAGTGCGTTGGAATTATGCGATTAGATACAAGCTCTCTCGCTTTGCAAACGCCTTTAAAGCTGAAACATAGCGGTTATGCTTTCTGGTTTCAGTATTGGCACAATTATTACTCACCCTGCCGATTCTCTCATTTTTAATGAAAGCATTTTCAGTTTGGCGGAAGCAACAAATGATAAGAATTTAAGGCAAATAGGCAAAAAAATGATTAACGGGAATATTGATTTTGGTGCGCTTACAGGATAATGCTGCTTTTGGCGATTCCTTTGGCTGTATTATTGCCCCCTGCTAACGAATAATTGGTCTTTAGAATCATTATACCTCACAAAGATGTAGTTGGGTAGACCTCGAATCTTTTGCTGATTATCCAAACTCTTTTTCTCCATAATCATCTTTTCACTATATCCTTCATTGTTTATTATAGAACCTTAAGCGTTTCCAGACCCATCCGCCTTTTTACGGAAATAGCTGAAAGAATTGGTCAGGGTGATTTTGATGCAAAACTCCCCAAAACAGGCAATAGCTATGAAATAGACCGCCTTATTCTGGCTTTTGAGAAAATGCAGGAATCTCTGAAGGACTATATTAAAAATCTGGAAATTACCAATGCGGAAAAAAATCGTATTGAAACAGAAGTAAAAATTGCTTCCGAAATTCAACGCAAGCTGATTCCGGAAAATACACTTCAGCCATACGAAATAAAAGAACTTCGCTGTTATGGTATTCTGGAACCGGCAGGAGATATCGGTGGCGATTTATACGATTTCTTTCCTATAGATAAATCCCATTTTCTTTTTGTGATAGCCGATGTGGCAGGAAAAGGAATTGTTGCATCAATGACTATGACAATTGTCTCCACCTATTTGAGAACCGTTTCTACCTATCACTACACTGCAAGTGAAATAATGCAAAACCTGAATAATTTTCTCTGTAAACAAACCTCCGCTTCCAATTTTGTAACTGCCCTTTTGGGAATAATAAATCTGAAAACCGGAGAACTGGAATTTTCCAACGCAGGACATACTCCAATGATAATCAGAAAATCGGATTTGTCGTATAAAATATTTACCGAAACCCATTCCTATCCCTTAGGCATTTTTGCCAATAAGGAAATTCATTCTACAACAATAAAACTGGAAAAAGGTGAGGAAATAATTCTGGTAACCGATGGTGTAACCGAAACAATGAATGCCACAGGATTTTCTGGGATTGAAAGGTCTGGAAAATATCATTAAAAACCTTAGCTCCACCAATCCGGAACAAACCGTTAGGCAAATTTTGCAGCAAGTGCATAGTTTTGCACAAAATACACCCCAGAAAGATGATATAACTATTCTGGTGATTGACTACAAAAAAATGAAGATTGAGAATGAGGGATAGAACGCAGATAACTGGAACAAATGGATCAGCAGGATTATATTTTTAGGTAAGTAAAATCTGTATTATCTTTGAGAGATAGAACGCAGTTTATCAGGAACACGGATTTAACGGATTTTAGCGGATTGACACGGATTATTTAATTATAATTATGAAGCTAACTAATCCAGTTAATCCTGTTATCTGTGTTCTATCCTTCATTCTTCACTTTTTTCATTTTTCAAAAGAGTATCCACTGCTAATGCTACCGGCATTTTCCCTTTTGCTACTTCTTCTTTCAACCGGGGCAATAATTCCTTAACTTTTTCCTGTTGGTAAAAGCGATGCAAAACTGCCTCCGCAATCAGATTTTCAAACCACTGAGTGTTTTGTTGTGCTCTGCGTTTGGCAAAAACACTGCTTTGCTTTGTAATTTTTTGAAATTCAGTTATCAGTTCCCAGATTTCCTTTAAACCTATTTTATTTAAGGCAGAAGAGGTAACTACTTTGGTTTGCCAGCCCTCGGTTGAATTTCTGATATAATGCAAAACATTTTGCAGTTCTCTTTTGGCAAGTTCCGTTCTGGCAATATTATCCCCATCTGCTTTATTGATTACTATTAAATCCGCCAGTTCAATAATCCCTCTTTTAATACCTTGAAGTTCATCTCCCGCACCTGCAATCTGCATCAGCAAAAAGAAATCTACCATTGAACGGACTGTAGTTTCCGATTGACCAACTCCTACGGTTTCAATTAAAATTACATCATAACCTGCGGATTCACAAAGGATAATTGTTTCTCTTGTTTTTCTGGCTACTCCACCTAAAATTCCGGCACTGGGAGAAGGACGAATAAAACTTTTGGGATTGCGGGAAAGTAATTCCATCCTTGTTTTATCGCCTAAAATGCTGCCTTTGCTGATAGTGGAACTGGGGTCTATAGCTAAAACAGCTACTTTATGACCCTGCTCAATTAAATACAAGCCAAAATTTTCTATAAAAGTACTCTTTCCTGCTCCAGGAACTCCCGTTATGCCAATGCGAATGGAATTTCCGGAATAAGGCAGAAGTTCTTTAATCAGTTCCTGTGCAGGTAAAAAGTGTTTTTCGGCATTGCTTTCTATTAAGGTTATTGCTTTTGCAAGCAAAGTCCTATTCCCTTCCCGGACTCCTTTCACCAGCGTTTTCAGGTCATAATTCTTTTCTTTAAGCGGAGGTGCGGTTTTAGTTTTCAGTTTTTTTGTTCCTGTCACTATTTCGCTGGCAAATTCTTTTCCGCTATTAACAGGCGTCCATTCCGGTTTGCGTTTTTTACTCATTCCCGCGTGCCAAAAGCTTTTCCATAATTTGTTTGGCTGATTCAGGCAGTTTAGTTCCCGGTCCAAAAATAAAAGAGGCACCATTTTGATAGAGAAACTCATAATCCTGCGGAGGAATAACCCCTCCAACGGTTACTATTATATCTTCCCTGCCATATTTTTTCAGCTCTTCCATCAGCTTGGGTAAAAGTGTTTTATGCCCTCCCGCCAGGGAACTTATGCCAATTATATGGACATCATTTTCCACTGCCTGACGCGCTGTTTCTTCAGGGGTCTGAAATAGAGGACCTACATCCACATCAAAACCCATATCGGCAAAAGCAGTAGCTACTACTTTAGCACCACGATCATGACCATCCTGACCCATTTTGGCAACTAAAATACGAGGTCTTCTGCCTTCCTGTTGAGCGAATTTGTCGGTTAAAACCCGAACTTGTTCAATTTCATCCATTTTTGTGTACTCACTGCTATAAACATTATTAATTAAACGAATGGCTTCCTGGTGACGACCCCAAACTTTTTCCATAGCGTAGGATATTTCACCTAATGTAGCTCTTTTTCTGGCTGCATCAATTGCCAGTTCCAAAAGGTTTCCTTCACCTGTTTCGGCACTTTTGGTAATTGCCTGCAGTGCTTTTTCACTTCTTCACTATTGCGTTCCCGGCGTAATTTTTCCAAACGGGCAATTTGTGTATCCCTTACTGCGGAGTTATCCACTTCCAAAATTTCAATAGGGATTTCCGTTTCAGGAGGATATTTATTCACACCTACAATAATATCGGCTCGGAATCAATCTTTGCCTGCCTTCTGGCAGCTGCTTCTTCAATCCTCATTTTAGGAAGCCCTGTTTCAATCGCTTTTGCCATTCCACCCGGTTTTACTTCTATAATATGTTTCCAGGCACTTTTCATTAAAGCATCGGTTAAAAATTCCACATAATAGGAACCAGCCCAAGGGTCTATTACTCTGCAAATTCCGGTTTCATTTTGTAAATAGAGCTGTGTGTTTCTGGCAATTCTGGCGAAAAATCAGTCAGTAAAGCAATTGCTTCATCCAAAGAATTGGTATGCAGGGATTGTGTATGACCCATTAATGTAGCGGCTAATGCTTCAATGCAAGTTCTGGTGATATTATTATAGAGGTCTTGTTCCGTTAAACTCCAACCGGAGGTTTGGCTATGAGTTCTTAAAGCCATTGATTTCGGATTTTGGGGTTAAACTGCTTAATTATTTTTGCCCAAAGAACTCTGGCACCGCATAATTTTGCTACTTCCATAAAATAGTTCATTCCTTCTGCCCAAAAGAAGGAAAAGGCACGGAGCTATAACATCAATATCCAATCCGGCTTTCAAAGCTGTGCGCACATATTCTAAACCGTCTGCTAAAGTATAAGCCATTTCCAAATCGGCAGTTGCTCCCGCTTCATGTATATGATAGCCGGAAATGCTGATACTATTGAATAGGCATATTTTTTGCCGTGTAGCTTAAAATATCCGCTATTATGCGCATTGAGGGTTCTGGAGGATAAATATAAGTATTCCTCACCATATTCTTTCAAAATATCATTCTGAATAGTTCCGTTCAGCGCCTGGGGCGGCACACCCTTGTTCTTCTGCAGCAACAATATAAAAAGCATAATCGGAATTACGGCTCCGTTCATTGTCATTGAAACACTCATCTGATCAAGCGGAATCTGGTCAAAAAGGATTTTCATATCCAGAATGGAATCTACTGCCACTCCTGCTTTTCCTACATCTCCAATCACGCGTGGATGGTCTGAATCGTAACCCCTATGTGTCGGTAAATCAAAGGCGATGGAAAGACCTTTCTGTCCCATAGCCAAATTTCTGCGATAAAAGGCATTGCTTTCTTCTGCTGTAGAAAAACCGGCATATTGACAGATCGTCCAAGGTCTTTGAATATACATTGTAGGATAGGGGCCTTTAAAAAGGCGGTAAACCGGATAAATAATCCAAATGTTTACGTAGAAATGATATCGTCTTTGGTATATAAGGGTTTCACTTCTATCTGCTCATTGGTTTTCCAGCTGAAATTGAAGCTAGGTTTCGGCTTTTCTGTAGCGCTAAAATCCGGATTTATTTGCAGAAAATCGGGGTTTTCATTTTAACACCTCCATCTGTTTTGCCAAATCCCTTAAAGTAGATACCACATCCGCTTTAAGGTGAATAAAACAATTTATTCCTGCCTGCTTATATGCCTCAATTTTATCTGCCGGATAGCCAGCTAAAATTAATATCTTACCCTTCATTTTAGCACATATTTCGGGAACTAAGCTAACATAATTCTCAAATCCGTGGAACAAATACAAAAGGCACTGGCACCAGATTTTTCTGCTGCTGTTACTGCTTCCTCAACTGTATTAAAGCCATTGGGATAAATAACTTCCAAACCACCCACAGGAAAGAAATTGAGGGCAAAATCAGCTCTGGCTTTGTAGTCAGCCAAAGTTCCCAGATTCAGCAAAAATATCTTTTTATTGGATTGGCTTGCTTCAATTTGCCTTCTTAAACATTCTATTTCTTCTACAGCTCTATGCTTCGGTAATGCTCCATCTTTCAGAATAAAAGCTTTATCTTCTTCAAACGGTTTATCATCCCTTTGTAAGGTAGGCAATTTCTCTTCAGGATTGGCATACATATTGATGCCCACAAAGATGTTTTCTTTTTATTCACTGCCTCTATTCTTTCCCTAACAATTGTTTCAACTTCCTGATGAATTTCTCCTTTAGTTACATATTCCAGCATTCCACTCGCCTTCAATTTCCTGCATTAGTTGCCAGGCACTTTTTGCCATTTCATTGGTTAGCCATTCTATATAGTAACAACCCCTGCTGGGTCAATCACTTTATCAAAATGCGCTTCTTCTTTTAAAATAATCTGCTGATTTCTTGCTAAACGGGTAGAAAATTCATCCGGCTGAGCAATTAGTTCATTAAAACAGCCAATTTCCAAGCTATCTACACCTCCAATAACCCCGGCAAAGCTCTCGGTCGTTGTTCTTAACACATTTACATAGATGTCGTAAATTGTCTTGTTGAATTTAGCTGTCTTCCCGTGAATCCAAACCTTCTGTTTATCCTCTTCCCCACCGAAGGACTTAATCATTTCCGCCCAGTAAACGCAGAGCTCGCACTTTGGCTATTTCCATAAAGAAATTGGAACCAAGAGCTAATTTCACTTGCAATAAAGGTGCTACCTGCTCTATCGTCCAACCGAATTCAGTAATTGTCTTAAATAATAAATTGCGGTAGCTAAAGCAAAAGCCAGTTCCTGAACACTGGAAGCACCTGCCTCTTCATAAATAGAGGTATCTATGCTGATAATCCTGTTCCGGGGCATTTTTTCTACATTCCATTTTACTATTTCTGCTAATTTCTGTTCTGCATCCGCCAAAGTGCAAGGCAGATAACCTTTTTCTGCCAATTCACCGATATAATCCAGTCCTATGGCTGATTCCAAGGATTTCAACTCTATATTATGTTTGACCGCATATTGTACAAATGTTATTAGAATTTCCCTATCCTCAATCCCCAATTGCATAAAAAGCGGAGCGGCTTGCAGATTGATTCCTTCCAAAAGTGTTTCCCAATCAGCCAAGTTCTGTATTTTTACCCCTTCTGTGGAGCTCTTATTACCCAAGGTAATATTTACTGCTGTCAAACCCTGATTCAATTCTTTCAGCAGTGTTTGGTTTAGTATCTTCGGGTCTGTATCTGTATGGTTTTGAGCAATTAACCAGCCCTCAGTTAAAAAACGGAGGGGATTATTGCCACGCACAAAAGGACTGCTTCCCGGTTGGCTTCCTGTAAAAGGAATACCCGCTATATCTTCTTGACGATAGATTGGCTGCAGAGTTATTCCTTCCGCGGTTTTGGTTTTAAGAACTTTGTCAAAATCTGCACCTTTCAATCCTGCTTGCACTGCTTGCAACCATTCCTCAAAACTGGGAGGAGGGAATTCCTGCAACAGGTTTAACTTAATTTCACTGTCCACTATTTTCTCCTTTTTTATATTAGATGAACGACATCCTTGTCGTTCCTTAATTCTTTAGCCACCGAAAATATATAAGCACGCAGATTTCGCCGATAACGCAGATTAAAAAAAGATAATAGGTCTGGGATGAACAGGATTAAAGGGATTTAAGAGATTTATAATATAGAATGGGTCTTGATAAAATAACAAGACACCTTCTACTTTTCCTTTTATTCCACACCAATTCTATCTTATTTATGCATTCTATATTAAATCACTAATTCTCTTATCTCTTTAAAAAATCTGCGTAATCTGCGTGCTGACATTTTCATTCTCAATTATTCTCTTTTCCTCTTTTTCTCTTTGTAAACCATAATCTGCGTGCTCTCATTTTTCCCTTGACAGAAATTAGCAGTCCATTTTTGTGTTTGCTAAGTAAGCCCTTTCGCTTATATTATAATTGAAAAATAAATACATTATGGAGGTTACAATGAAAATTAGACCCGTAGAAGACCATTTAGCGGTGAAACTTAGCACCACAGAAAATGAAAAGACCGTTGGCGGAATAATTATTCCCGATACTGCCAAAGAAAAACCTCAAATTGCTGAAGTAATCGCAGTCGGCAACGATGAGGATTTGCAAAAAATAGTGAAAGTGGGCGATAAAGTCCTCTTTGGTAAATATGCTGGAACCGAAATTGAGCTTGAGGGAGAAAAGCTGCTTATCCTTGCCAAAAGCGATCTCCTGGCTATCGTAGAGTGATAAAATGGCTATCCTGGAAGTTAATTCTCCGAACCGTCTTTTTTCTTTTTTCTACAATTATATTCCATATTTCATTCGCTATCAACTTATTGGCAAATTCTTCTGTTGTAACACCTTCAATTTGGATTTTATATTTACTGCAAAGATACGCATTATAAATTACCCCTCTAAAATCAACTTATCGGCTATTTTTATCAGAGAGGAAAAGTGCCTATTTTAGTATCAAACTTGGCTCCCGCCACGATAGCCAAAAAAGGACGCTGGGCTCAAACACCTTATTTAAATTCGCTATTTCTTTCTGCATTAGCAATCCCATAAGAGGGAGAAATTTGGCAATATTATAAGTGCTGCTATGCGCCTGCCAAGAACCGAAAGCATCGTTAATATAAACATCGGCATGTGCTAAACTTTTTGCCATAACATCAGTACTTTCATCTTTTGCTTCTTCGCCTTTAAACCAGCGAGTATTAGGAAGGTATACAAAATCCACTTCACCCTTTTTTAAGGATTCAACAGCTTTTCCAATCGGAGTATAATCTGTTATCCCAATTTTATCTTGGGGCTTGCAATCAGGTATTAAACCTCTAAGCTGAAATTTACTTTCCAAGTATTTTACAACTGGAACAACTGATTCAGCTTCCGAAATGTTGACAGTACCGGTTTTTTTGTCAAAGGGTCTACCAATATGGCTCATCAAAATTGGTAAACCTCCCTTTCTGAATATGTGCATAAGGGTTGGTATTGTGGCATCAATACGCATAGTATCTTTAATAATGCCATTTTTAACTACATTATGATCCATCCGCACTAAACAGACCTTACCTTTTAAATCGGCATCCAGCATATTAGCTATCTTGCTCATTTTCTGTATCTCCTTTTTATATAGTTAATTATATACTTTTAGAGATTAGAGTATTGTTTTGTATTATTAAATTGGATTTATATCTTAAAATGAGGTTATTCGTCAAGCTATTTCTCTCACAGCTCTAATTAGCAACACGGATTGGTTTACAAAGAGAAAAAGAGAATGTGTAGCCGGAGGATGCTGTTCCTCCGCTTTTTAATAGGATAAATTTAGCATAGGAGAACGAGCTGGGGACAGAGAAAAAAATAATAGGTCTGGAATGAATAGGATAAAGGGATTTTAGGGATTATTAAATAGGAAAAACGACTTAAACTATACGGAGCTTACAAGTCATTTCACTTAGATGAATAACATTTGTCGCTTGTTAACTTTCACCTGCCAGAAACTTATGTGGTATATATATCCCTTAACGGCTCTGGCATTCAAAAATCTGCGTAATCTGCGAAATCTGCGTGAAAGAAAAAACGGAGGAACGCTCTCCTCCGCTTTTAGCTTTCACTATTTTTACATTCTTCATTTTACCAATGCGGCTTTCTTCCGAAAGGTCTCTTTCCCGGCTTGCATCTTTACAAAATATATACCCGTTCCGCAAGCACTACCGGAATTATCTGTGCCATCCTGGCAATTTATATCTGTTCTTCTCTTGTTGCCCGAAGTTAAACTACGCACTATCTGGCGCTTGATTTATTGTATTTCAATATTAACATTTGCCGGTTGATCAAGTTCATACATTATTGTAGCTGAAGGATTAAAAGGATTGGGATAAATTGAACGAATTCCCGTAACCAATGGAATTTCAGGTTACATTATTACCACTACCACCAAAGTTACACTCCTTGAACCGTAATAACTAACAACTCCATCAATATCTGGATGCAACCAATAATAATATGTACCGAGTTCATAGAGTTCATTATCATTATATACATAAACACACCAACGAGAAGTATTGCTTGCCGGAATTAAAGAACTAATCCTCAATACATCAGATAGGTTATTAACCGTTGCCCTATTTATATAGTAACCATTTACACCCGTTTCGGATTGTGTTGCCCACATCTTGTATTCCACCCTGGGAAGAAGGTCCGCTACTTTCAACATAACCAAAACCGGTAAGTTCTGTTGTGCTAACCGTTATTGTAGGAGGTGGTGGAGCCGATGTTGTTGTTACACTTATTTCATTGGAATTAGCACTGGTACCATATTCATTATAAGCCCGAACAACATAATAATATGTCTTGTCGCCTTCCAGCCCGCTCACTTCATAAGATGTTACATTGCCTACATCCTTATTTTGATAGCCAGAAACATACAAATTGCCACTATTCATCGTATGGGAACCAAGATATGATGCAGTATCTTGATTATACATATCCCATTCTGTATCCAGTGTAGGAAAACCTAAAGTTGGATTTGAAGTTATCCCACTGGTAACAGATGCCTTGCGCACAAGGGTCTTATTTTCAGTTGTATATCCACCTATTGTCCAGGCAGTCCCAGGATCTTCACCAATTCTACCAAATATATCCACATAAGATTTAGTGGAAGTTTTATAAATCGCAACAGCGTCATCTCCATTGAAGTTAACTGCAGAGTTAGTCGTTGCTGTTACTCCATAAGGCAAAATTAAGCAACGCATGAATTTTTGTAAACTGTAAATTGACCTGAATTAAGTGTTCCTGAAAGTTGATTATCTGTACTTGCAGTTGAACTTCCATTAGTATAAAGTTGTAATTTATAACCACTAAGATCTATGGGTGTCCCGTTGTAAATTTCTAAATATTTATTGTAACTACTTCCTTCTACATATTCAGAGATGATTAAATCAGTTGCATTAGCACCTTTCGTATATACATCTAGATAATACTTTGTTGCTCCGGATACAGAATTCAGTTAGCTGTGATTTATTATAAGATACACTTGTTGCATCAGTTGCAGTTGGTGCATTAGGTGGTGGAGTTGATGTAATTTGGTTATTTGGATTATTGGTAGCAGTCGTATTTAAATATTTGAGTGCTTGTTCCACTTCCATTATATTCATAAACTCTAAACCAATATGTAGTAGAGGCAGATAAATTAGTTACAGTGACAGAATTACCGCTTCCATTATATATAACTTGCTCGCCACTATTATTCCAGGAATCATCTGCAGTAGGATCAGTTCCATCACCTGGATTTGTAAAACTATTAGAAGTATTCATTTTTACAATTCGTTTAGCTCCATTTCCATTAGTCCAGCTAACAATCATTTGAGTTGATTCAACAGACGAAAAAGTTATATTTGACGCCTGAGTAGTCGGTGCAGTAACACTAGATGAAATAGTAATTGTATATGTAGGTATAGTAAGGAGTCCTGTATTATTCTTATAATATTTATCCCTATTGGTAACAAGGTAATCAATTCAGATTTTGTTCCGCTAACTGAAACTGATGATTGAGCAGTTGAACTATTAGCAAAATAAGCGTTATCAGTTTCAGTTGTAGATGTTGTCATAGCAGCTGAATAGCCACTTAAAGCAGTAGGAATATCAGATGTATTTGAATTATTTCCCAAAGCAAAATTCTCAGTAGAAAAACCCCATAACCAGTTTGAGGCATCATTAGTTGATGGTGCAGTAGTTCCTTCGTAAACCAAAACTTGATCTCCATCAGCAGATAAGTTAAAACTTCCAGTAGAGGTAACAGTTCCTAGACTAGCAGTAAAAGGAGATCCAAAAGTTAAAGTGATAACAGTTCCCTTGGATACAGCAGCTGTATGGTTCCATTTAATAGTTCCTTCACCTGTTCTCCATGCTGGTGTTGTAGCATTCCATCCATTATCACTAAAAGGAAATACTCGTATTAGCAGGAATATCAGTTAATGCAACAAAAGCCATATTTTTTGTATCAGTATTAGCTGCCAAAATAGCTATGTCACCTGCAGTTAAAGCCAAAATATAATTGATTGTCAGAAGCATCATACTTAGAAATAAAAGCTTTTTCATTTTTCTCCTTTATATAGAAAAAAGTATTTTTTAACTCTGAATTACTCATAAAATAACTACCTAATTCCTGTAAACTTTTGTTGCATCTTGAATATACAATTTTGCGGGGAACGAGGGTTTTGACTCCCAATTTTGCCTCCGTTCTAATGTAACTACAAACCACGAACATTTTCATTGGTAGCCGAAGCTAACTTGTTTCCCTACTTCAAAATTGGGAGTTAAAACACAAGTCAAAACCCTTAATTAGTGTCTGTCGTTCCTGCGGAACTTTCTTCATTCTTCATTTTTTCTTGACGATAAGTCCATCCCTGGTAAAAGGTATTTATGCAAACAATAGATGCTTTACAAATAATGTTTCTGGTGATAGTTTTTTGCCCTGTATGGTTTCTAATGTGTGCAGGCAAAGGAAATGTATATCCTCTTGATTCCAAATATGTTAAAGCAGAAAAATTGAATGCTGAGCTGGACAAAATTACGCAAATCCGGAACTTGCTGAAAAAAGAGTTATAGGTTTCAGTAGTGCAGAAAATTTACCTATTTATGCTTTTTGCAAATAGGGAATAAAAATGCGTCTGTGTGAATTTTGGTTATAGGTCAGCATCATGGTGAAGAAGTTATAGGCGTAAATGTTTCTCTTGCTTTAGCGGAGAAGTTATTAAAATAATCCCAAAGGAAAATCAATCTCATCTTTTAGGGGTATGGTATGGATTATTCCCACTTTGAATCCGGAAGGTTTTTCGGATCGTAAGTTCCGGAATGCTTAGAACTAAACGCAAAAATAACCGTGATACGAATAATAATCATAAACTTGATTTACGCACAGATGGAGTTGATTTGAATCGTAATTATCCTATATTTTGGGATATGGACGGAAACTGAAATTAACAGTCCTTATTATAAGGGTTCTGAGCCTGCTTCTGAAAGTGAAATAAAGCAATAATCGCTTTGGCTCAGCAGCAAAACTTTGCTTTGGCAATTTTTCTGCACAGTTCTATTTCCGGTGTTTACAGTGAAAAAATATATCTACCGGCTCGGGGTAATGATTCCGAACTTTTTCAAAATACATATATTTTAGCCACTATTTACGCTAAAGAAGTAAAGGACTATCTGAAAGGAACTGAGGTCTATCAAGGTCCTACTTCCGAAGTTGGGAATGCGCGTAATTTTCTTTCCGGCGGATACAGAAAACCCCCGGCTTTTTTTAGTGGAAATTGGAGGTAACAATAAACGCGGACAAAGTGTTATCCATCCACCTAATAAAACGCTAATTAAAATTGTGGATAAAAATGTAAATGCCTTGCTGAGTGTGTTTTACAAATTGGATAACTTTAGATAATAGTTCAATTGGTTATGAACATCTCATACAATATCATATTATGATCAATAACACATATTTCATAAAACCTATTTTGTCTGTGAGATATGTGTAACCTATAGTGTGGTTTAATGCTCTGCAGTGTCCTAATGGCGAATTAAAATCCTTTAAATTGGGATAATTCTGCTCTTTGCAAACCTATTCAAATCAGCGGGAGACAAAATTTACTTGACATAATTCTCAGCTGCCATTTTAATTAAATTGTAATGGAAAAGGTACTTGAAAAGTATTATCTTAACGGTTTGTATTTTCGTAACTTAATTCTGTTTCGGAAGCTGTGTGTTCCTTTTCTTGTGGAATAACAGAAGCTAAGCAGAATATTTGTTTATTCTAAGGAGAATATATTGTTTTTATTTTGAGCCAAAAGCCCAACCCTTGTGTACAAAAAAGAGCCACATTTTGCCAAGGCACCATAAGATAAGATAACTCTCCCCAATTTCTTAATAAAAACCTTCCCTTTTCATAATAAAACACAACCCTCCCCATCCTCTTGGGGAAGTGCTCATTCTCTGTATTTTTCACAATTTCAAAAATGCAAAATCTGCTCAATTTGATTTTTTCCCGTAATCTTATTACGCTCCATTATTACTTTTTATATTATAGAAATTCAGAAACATCAAACGCGGTATTTCCCTACTTTCTAGCCTTCAAACAAACAGGAAACATCTTCAGTCCTAATACAAACCCACCCAAATACGATTGAAGATAATTCCTTCCATTACAAAAATCAAAAAAATCTTCATTTTTATAAGGAGTTTTTTATTATGAAAAAAATGATAATTATTACACTACTAACAGTTACTTTTATGGGTGTGTTAGTAGCAGGTATTACAAATTATTATAATGCCCCTGTTGCTTCTCAAGGAACATAACAAGAGATAACTGGAACCTCAGCTGGAGCAGGTGGAGATACTTTTCTATCTTCTGCACTGAATATTGGTTTTACATTTAATTATTGTGGAACTGCATACACACAGTTAAAAATGGCTTCAGATGGTTATTTGGCTTTGGGGACATCGCAAACATCTTCTAGTTTAAGTAATAATCTTTCAACAACATCTGTTTTACCAATTATAGCTTCTTTGTGGGATGATCTAACTTCTAATACTATGTCTTATACTACTATAGGAACTGAACCAAATAGAGTTTTTATAGCACAGTGGAAGAATACAAAGTGGAACTATAATGGAACTGCCGGTCAGAATTTTCAAATTCGACTCTATGAAACAAGTGATAAAATAGAGCTAATCTATGGTTCAATGATTACTCTAATTCTCCAAGTGCTTCTATTGGAATAAACTGTTCCCCTGGTGGCTCTGGAAATTTCTATAGTATTACTCCCGGAAATCCTATAACATATTCCACTACTACATCAAATAACAGTATTAGTTCTATAACCTATCTTACATCTGGAACAACTTACACTTTCACTAAGGTTGATCCCAATGCTCCTCCTTTACCTGCTGTTATTGTCTCTCCTACAAATGGACAAAGTAATGTTTCTAATCTTCCAACACTGAGTTGGAGTTCAGGTGGAGGCATTGTAACAAAATATTTAGTTTATTTTGGTACAGATGGTGGTGGAACTTTAACTCCAGCCAATATACTTAATGGTTATGATAATCTTACATCTTATACATTTACTTAGCACACATAATTTATTATTGGCAAATTGTTCCCTATAATGGAGTTAATCCTACAAGATTGTCCAATCTACCTTTACCACTATGGCTGATCCGACAATTTATCCTCCATTTACTGAAGGTTTTGAATATAGTGGTGCTTTGCCAAATGGTTGGAATGTAACTCATGGTACAGGTGGTACTTATAATTGGGAGTGTGTTACTACGGATTCTCATGGCCCAAGTGCTGCTCATAATGGTTCTTATTTTGCTCGCCTTAATGTATACAACGCATCTACAAGTTACAATCCTTATTGTATAATTACTCCCCCTATTGATCTCAGCTCTGGAAATATTCGCTTGAATTATTGGGTTTGGCTTGGTTCTACTGGTTCAAGCACACCTTTAGATATAGAAATTTCAACTGATAATCAAGCAACCTGGACTAATTTATTCATCCATAATTTGACAAC
>JAXGIH010000038.1:0-15861 GCA_040770845.1 Cloacimonas sp. (SeqCode) | reverse complement strand
TTTTTTCCCTTAGTTTGGCTTCAATTTCTTGTAGCAGTGGCTGGTTTTCCGTTAAATAGAGCTTGGTTTTATCTGCTCCCTGACCCAGTTTGAGGTCATTGTAAGAGAACCAGGAACCGCTTTTCTTGATTATATCATGCTGAACTGCCATTTCCAGAATGATATCCAGTTTGGAGATACCCTGGCCAAAAATAATAGGAAATTCTACTGTTTTAAAGGGAGGAGCGAATTTATTTTTCACTACTTTTACTTTGGTACGAGTTCCAATAACTTGTGATTCGGAGCCGACATCTTTAATCTGTGCACCATGCCGAACTTCTAAGCGCACTGAAGCATAGAATTTTAGAGCTACTCCACCGGTTGTGGTTTCAGGGTTCATATAGGGACCGGCACCTATTTTCATTCTTGTCTGATTGATAAAAATAACTGCAGTATTGCTTTTGGAGACGATAGCAGTTAATTTTCGCAATGCCTGGCTCATCAGTCGTGCCTGTAAACCAACATGGCTATCTCCCATTTCACCTTCAATTTCCTGTTTGGGAACCAGTGCAGCGACGGAATCAATGATTATTAAATCAACTGCCGAACTGCGAACAAGAGTTTCGGTAATTTCCAGTGCCTGTTCTCCTCCATCAGGTTGAGAAAGCAAAAGGTCATCTGTAATCACCCCAAGCGTTTGGCATAAATAGGATCAAGGGCATGTTCCACATCAATAAAGGCAACTGTGCCTCCTGTTTTTGACATTCTGCGCCAATATGCAAAGCCAGAGTCGTTTTACCTGATGCTTCAGCACCGTAAATTTCCGTGATTCTACCTTTGGGAATACCTCCAATTCCCAAGGCAATATCCAAGTTTAAAGCTCCTGTAGGAATTACATCTACAACCTGATGAGGTTTATCTCCCAGGCGCATTAAAGTTCCTACACCGTATTTTTTTTCCAGTTGTGAAATTGCTGTTTTTAAGGCAGCATCTTTGTTTTTATCCAGCATTTATCCTCCGGCTGTGAATTAAATTATATCTGTTTAAAACTGTATATTGCGGTCCCTCTGGAAATAATTGACTTTTAAACAGACAAAGGCAGTCAAAATATAGGGGCTCGTGTTTTATATTTCTGCTCATTATTTCTCTTTCCAAAGCAGGATTTAGGGATGATTTCAACCGTGCCAAAGTGATGTGTAATTTCATTGCTTTTTTATCCGCTTCAATTCCGCAGGCAGAAAGCTCTTTCAGCAAACGCCTATTCAGTTTGAAAATATCTTCATTTTCACTGGAAAGCTTCAGCCATAAAAGATGGGGCTGAAGAGAAGGAAAAAATTCCAAACCCTCAGGACGAAAAATGAAAGAGGGAAAACCTTCCAGTTGTTTTGCCAGCACTTCATCTATAATCCTTATTTCTTGGGGCTGAACATCTCCAATAAAAAGCAGTGTTAAATGTAAATTTTCCGGTTTAACCCAATTTACATAAGGTGGAGTTGTTTTAGAATATCTGTTAACTACGCTCCCAAGTTCACTTTTCAAGGGCTTGGGTAATTCCAGGGCAATAAAAGTGCGAATCATCATTTTCAACGCTTATATCCAATATCCAAAAGGAATTTCTTCCGATGCGTAATATCTGTATCCAGTTCAATTCCCTTGGGTGAAAAACCGTCAATAACACCTAAAATTCCACATCCCTGTCCTGTCTGAGCTAAAATAACCTCTACCGGATTCGCTGTAGCACAAAAAATATTCACTACTTCCCGACAGTCCTTAATCGCTTGCATAATATTTATAGGAAAAGCATTACGCAGAATAATCAGAAAACTGTGCCCAGCACCTAAACGAAACATATTTTCTACCGCTATTTCTATCAGTTCATTATCCGTTCCCTCTTTGCGAATTAAACAAGGACCCGAGGATTCACAAAAAGCCAAACCAAATTTGATTCCTGGAACACTTGTAACAAGTGCTTCATACAGGTCTTCCACTGTTTTTATAAAATGGCTTTGACCTAAGATTATGTTACAATCAGAGGGAAACTTGAGTGTTTCTGTAATTATTTCCATTTTGTGTTCCTCCTTTGTATACCTTTTTTATCATTTTACCTTTAAAAAAAACAAAAAAGGAATGTCAAGGAAAAGTTTTCCTTCGCATCACCAAATTCCCTTTTGTTATGTCAACTAAAAGCAGATTAGAAAGATACATTCTTTCTTCCTCTCTTTTTCTCATAATGACCCTGTTATAAATAAGTAACGATCCTGTAACGAAACTACGGCAGTGTTACTTCAGTGTTACGGAGTTGTTACTTAATTATCTATACAACAAGCAATTATGTCTTACAGTTCAGAGAAGACAAAATATGATGCTAATTGCATTATTAACAGTGAGTAATATGATATTTGAGATTGCCGTTACACCGAGAGCACTGAAAACACAGAGAAAAAAGAGAAAAAATAAGATAAACAAAAGAAAAAAGAAAAGAAAAATAAGATAAACGAAGAAAAAATATCACATTCTTCATTCAAAGTCAAGTCATTGAAAACGTATGAAACTTTCCCGCGAGAGATACTTTTGTAGTGTATGTGCTTTATGGCGGCACTGTAAACCAATCAAAAATCAAATCTGTGTAATCTGTGAGAGATAGTCGTCACGAGTCCTCACTGCCAAACAAATTCGTAAACAGGTTAAAAGTTATTTTGGCAGTGACGACTCCTGACTTCATTCATTTTTCATTGCTCTTAGCCAGGTAAATTGAGACCTCTTAAAATGCTTTTCTTTTGTAATATAGGGAGTAAATTCCTCTGCGATGATTTCCTGAGGGGAATGTTCCACAATAATGCTACCTTCCTCATTCAGTAGTGACTTTTCATAGATAAGTTTCAGAGTGGGGTTAATCAAATTTTTGTTATAAGGTGGATCAATAAATATGATATCGTATTTATTTTCACAGGATTTCAAATATACATCCACCTTTTTTCGCCAGAGATGACAATTCTCGGAACAACCTAAAAGATTTATATTCTGCAAAATAGTGTTAATAGCGGAAGGAGCAAATTCTACAAAATCAACCCAGACAGCTCCTCGTGAAAGTGTTTCCAAACCTAAAGAACCGCTTCCGGCAAAAAGGTCTAAAACCCTGCAACCTGCATAATCCTGAAGAACGCTGAAAATAACTTCCCGATTGAAAGAAGAGGTAGGTCTGGTAGTCATTCCAGGAACTAAAAACAGGTTTCTTTTTTTATAGATACCGGTTATAATACGCATTTGAAACTCATATCCTTTTATTAGAATGAAAATTCCTTCTTCTTTCCTGTGTTTTTTATTGTCCTTCCTATGCCAGCAGGAATTATCACTTATTCTTGGGTTTTTTACGCAATCCCTTAAATTTCAATTCCAGTTGCACGGGAAAAGGATCATAAAAAGGACAGGTAATAATAAGCACCAAATCCTTTTGTTTACATTTTTCATAACAGCTTGCGCAAAGGGAATTGATGTTCAAGGTATGTTTTTGCTTCATCAGGGCTGATTTTTTAAGCTCTGCATCTCCAGAAATAGCGATAACAGGTCACTCAATTTAACCTCGCTCAGTTTTTGGTCTTTATCAAACTTAACCAGCATAGCAATTAAGAAATCTTGAACATGGCATTCGCCAACATCATTTGTTTCGGAAATCAAACTTATCTGTGCCTGCTGTTCAATCTCTTCCAGTATTTCTCTTAAGGCATCAAGTTCGGATTCATCTACTAAAACCTCTTCAGGCATAACTTCACTGAAAATCAGCTCTGAACCCTGCATTTCTTCTCTTAGTTTTTCCCGTGCTTTAGCCATATTACTGAAACCCTGATGGTCCAAGATTTTTAAATAGGCAAGTTCCTCTGGTGAAAAGAGTTGCTCCAAACGGGGATCGTAATTCCTATTAGGATCGTTTAGAATACGCAGATGAAGGTCTTCTATCCTTTCCCGTAATTCCGGAGAAGGATCATTTTGACTTATTAGCTCATAGGCAGCTAATGCATCATAAAATTGATTCTGTTCTTCAAATAATCTGGCTAAAGTAAGAGTAGGTTGCCAGCTGCGTGAATTTGTCTTCATTTACTATCTCCCATTATTTCATAGAGACACAATAGAAGTCCTTTGTTTTATGTCAACTGCTTTCTTTAGTGATTTTTTTACAACGAGAACAGCGAAAACACCGAGATTTATTTACAAGGACTTGTAAAATCCATATATAGCGTAAAAATCAGGGAATATTTGAATATAACACCGCTTTATTTTTTCCGCTGCTTTTACCTTCATACATTGCTTTATCTGCTCTGTCTACAAGTTCTTTGCTATCCAGATGGTCTTGTCCGTTATAAAAACTAACCCCAATAGTAATTGTAACCTTAATCTGATTACCTTTATAGTTAATAGTAAGTTCTTCAATAGCTTTCCGAATGCGTTCTACAACTATCATTGCTCCTGATTCTGTCGTTTCGGAAAAAAGGAACAAAAATTCTTCTCCACCCCAACGGCAAACTGAATCTGTTACTCTGATTTTCTGCAAAAAGGATTGAGTTAGCTTTACCAGAACAAGGTCTCCGCAATCAGTGACCATAAGTATCATTTACCTTTTAAAATCATCAATATCAGCAATTCCAACAGCAAAACCGCGGTTAGTTTCCAGAGAGTGGATAATTTCTTTATTCAGCATTTCTTCCATTACCCATCTGTTATAAAGTCCGGTTAGAGAATCATATTTTGCCTGTCGTTTGAGGCCTATATTGGCGTTACTCAGTTCCTTATTCAAAGTTTCCAAACTCTGAAACAATTCTCCCTGAACTTTTTCGGATATCACCTGAACATCAATATCCACAAAAATATCCAGAATGCCCATAACTTTGCCTTTATCATCAAACAATGCGGAACGATAAGATCAGCCCAAAAAATACTGCCATCCTTTCGTTTATAGCGTTGTGTTTTACGCAAACTGCAAACTTTTCCCTCAGCTAATTTACTCAATTCCTGATTTAGGGTCTGTTGTTCTTCAGCAAGAGTTATATCTTTAAGATTAAGGGTATTAGTTTCTTCTTCCGTCCAGCCCAGCGCTTTACAAGCGCAGGATTTACGGCAATAAAATTTCCTTTTGTATCGGTTGTTCCGATAGCAACTAAGGCGCTATTAAAAATTTTCGCATACAGGTCTTTTTGCGGTAAAGATTTCATATCAGCTTCCTTTAATTTAGTTATGTTTTTTTGACCAGTTGCAGGCAGGAAAATCTGCCCTGAAGTTATTACATTGCATTTAGTTTTTCCCTTATTTGCCGTTGTAAATTGCTTTTTATCCGGATAAGTTCTTCTTCATCAGGAATATATTGCACTTGAACCGGTTCCAGCATTGCAAAACCGCATTCTTTCGGGTCTCCTAAAAGCTGATGTAAAATTGGTATACTTTGTCCACCCCAACCGTAACTTCCGAAAGCAAGACCAATCTTATTCCGGGGTGAAAGTCCTTTTAAATAATAAAGAAAGGCAGCTACCGTAGGCAAAATGGAACTGTTTAAAGTTGGTGAGCCGACAGCAATAAATTTGGCATCCATCACGGCAGTCATAATATCTGAAATATGATTGGTCTGCAAATTAACTAATTGAGCTCTAATCCCTTCTGCTTCAAATGCGGCAGAAATAGTATAAGCAAGTTTTTGAGTGGATTTCCACATCGTATCGTAAATAATTAAAGCTTTATAATCATCTGCAATATTATAAGCCCAATTGTGGTAAGCAGAAAGGATTTCAGAATATTTTCCGCTGTCCAGATAACTCCATGACTGGGACAAATCATATTTATATCCCATTTTCCGGCTTCTTCCAAAACCTTCTGAACCTGTTTGGAATAGGGCAAAACAATATTGGCATAATACTTTTTTGCCTCTTCCAGAACTATGCCTGCTGGAAGTTCTTTGGCAAAGCGTTCATTAGAGGCAATATGCTGACCGAAACCATCGTTGGAAAACAGGATTTTCTCTTCGGGACAATAAGTAAATTGATTATCAGGCCAGTGCACCATCGGGGTAGTTAAAAAAGTTAAAGTTCTTTTCCCGATTTTAATGCTGTCTCCGCTTTTGATTTCGTTAAAATTCCAGTCCTGCTTAAAATGCCTTTTCAGAGCTCTTATACCATTGGCATTAGTGTAGATAGACGTATTGGGAAGGTATTTAATCAGTTCCGTGGCAAGCCACCGCTATGATCCATTTCCGTATGATTCTGAATTAAAACATCAATCTTGAGGGGTCAATTATATCGCTTATTCGGGAAATCATTTCTTCAAACAGATAACTCTTCACATTATCTATAAGGGTAACCTTTCTCATCTATAATCAGATAGGCATTATATGTGCTACCCCGTTGAGTTATATAACCATGAAAATTACGCAAATCCCAATCAATAACTCCAACCCAGTAAACGCCTTCTTTCAGTTTAATTGCTTTCATATCTTATCCACCTTCTTTTATGCGGAAGAACGATGTCCTCATCGTTCTTCTATATAAAATCACGTTTCTTTTGAAAATTCCTTTATCCTTCCTGTGAAACAGGAATCCAGATATTTGTTAATCTGTCTTACAGAACTTTCAATATAGAACTAACATAATTATATAATATCTGAGATAAAGAAGTAGGTCAAGTAATTTTTATTTTTGGCATATAGGCAGTAGAATGTAGAACGTCCACCTTGTTTCAGCCGTAAAACCTTATGCCCCAAAGGACAGAACTGCTTTTGGTAAACCTGCAGGAAGTTTTGAAAACTGCCCGGTTTATCATCAATTCTGCGGTAATCCGAAATACTTGTTCCACCCTTATCTATTGCTTCTGTAAGAACTTCCTTTGTCTGTTGAATAATTTCCACAATATTTTTCCGAGAAATTTTATTTGCCGGTTTTTCAGGATTAATTCCAGCCCGATAGAGAATTTCACAAACATAGATATTTCCCAATCCGGCAATGATTTTCTGGTCCATTAAAGCAATCTTTACGGGAGTTTTTTTGCCGTGCATTTTTTCTTTTAAAGCTTTAGCGGTAAAGTCATCACTAAAGGGTTCCAGTCCCAAAGGCGGAAGGCAATGCTCTATGTTTTTTTGATTGCAGATAACTATTTTTCCGAAAGTGCGAATATCTATAAAATGCAGAACTTCATTATTTTCCAGGATTATTCTGGCTCTTTCGTATTTTAAGGGTTCACCGCAAAAATTATCATAAATCAGTTTACCTGTCATCCGCAAGTGAATTATTAAGGCAATATCCCTTTCCAGCAATATAATAATATATTTCCCGCGGCGTTTTATTGCCAAAGCCCTAATTGGAAAGGGATTATCTTCCGGCAAACAATTCGTAATCACAGTTCCGGAATAGTAACATTCAATTGTTTTTATAGTTTTGCCTTTCAGCACTTTTTCCAAATCGTTGATAATGCTTTGCACTTCAGGCAATTCCGGCATTTATCCTCTCCTTTTATTATTCATCTTTTATCTGGGAAATCCGTGTAATCTGTGAGAGCTAATTTTCTTCCTTTTTCTCAAAAGGATAGTCCTCTGCAATAATTTCCAGGGATAGTGTATCATCTACTTTTGGCTTTAAGGGTTGCAGGAAGACCCTTGTTTGTTTTTCCGAAACCCTATATCCAAACTGTAGCCAGACATCTGAAACAGGAAAAACACCATTATATTTTCCCGAGCCCAAATATGCAAAATTATCATTTAAGGGATAAAACGCTCCCTCTGCATAGCGGCAAAGGGTAAGTTGTTCTTCTTTTGCTTCAATAGGATTTCCCTTATCATCTTTAATTTGCAAGATAAGCTGAAAAGTATTGGTTTTATTATCTTGGGAAAGGTCTTCCCAAGCGCATTTTACCACATTTACATATTGCCAGTCACCATCAATAAACACTGCAATCAAATTTGGAATACGCGAATATTCAGAAGGATAGCCATTAGCCCTCAAAAAACAAACTGCCATAATTTTATACTGCACTGCAGTTAAGTTCTTCTGCTGAACTAAAATATGCAACGGGGGAAGTCCGCTTAATGCCTTTTTGGCGTTTATTTTATATTTTTCTTTCAAGCGGGAAAGCACTTTTATAACTCCGTCCCGATTATGGGGATAATTATAGCAGAATGATTCCGGATAGAGTTGTGCTTTACCATTTTTATTGTTTACCGGTTTGGGCAGGTCTTCATAGTAAACCGCAGGAGAGAATAAGCTCATAACATATTCTTCATCCATCTCCGATTTATACATTTTTAGCCAATTCTCATAAAGGGCTTCCAGCAGTTCTGCCTTTGCCTGCCATAAAAGTTTGGGATCACCTTCCAACAGGAACTGCAGAAAATTGCTGTCGGGATTAGGATTCCGCTGATAAAATTGCCAAAAAGAAGAATAATTTCCTCTGCAGGCAAGAGCAACTTTTATTACCAGGGAATCATCTGTAGTTTTTGTTTTCAGTGCTTCTTTTTCCCATATCTTTTGTTTTTCCTGCCAGCGTTGTTTTTCCGAATTAACAGCATTAATATATTCCTCGGGTTGGGTTTTGCTTTCTCCTGAAACTTTAGGATATTCCAAAGTTGACCACCCCCCGGCAAAATCAGTGTTGTCCAGGATTATCGTTTGTTCTATTGTTTTTTCCTCATTGGAAGGAATCAAAACGAGAGCTTTACCTTCTTTAGTATAAACTGAAAGATAAAAAGCACCCCTACCTGTAGTAAATTCCAGATAGCCATTTTTATCGGTAGTCAAATTAATTAAAGATCTTAGTGAACCCCAGTTGAAGACCATTGGAATAACATTGGCATTGGGTATTGGCTTATTATTACTATCCACAACTTTGATTTTCACTTTCTCGGCTGCGGTCTTTAGTATAGTTATTGTAGAATTGATTATGGCATCATATTTGCCTTTAATTAAAACCTCATCTTTCCAGGTAGTTAAAGTTCCGTCAGCCAAAATCAGCACTGTTTTATCTACCAGACCGCTAAACCAGGTATTATCAGGAAACCAAGCCATATCCATATCTCCGTATAATGCCATTCTCCGTCCAAATAAATTTCCGTCCAGGCATGTTATTTATCCGTATGAGCCCACCAAGGTGTATATGCAGGACGGCAGGAAGTCCAATTGTTCGGCAGGCGGAAACAAGTAAAATTTGCATTTCTTCACAGCGTCCGATTAAGGACTTTTGCACAATATCCAAAGGACTTTGATCTCTTCCCGAGGTCTGTTGAAACTGAATTCTGAAACACACCAGAGAGTTACAGCACGAAACATTTCCAAATCGGTATTGGTGGTATTGATTATATTCTGCAGACCGTCTTGCAATAATATTTTCCGATAAGCCGTAAGGGGTTCATCAGAAACGGTTTGTTTGGCTATATAGGAAAGGAAAAAGTCCACAGGATATTTCAGTCCTTTTTTATTCAGCAGTGCACAAATCATTTCATAATTGCTTTTTACATCTTCCGGTTTTGCTTCTGCCAAATTACTGTCACTTTCATAAGCAAGCAGATAGTTCATCAAAATATCGGGATATTGTTTCAGCAGGTCTTTGTATTGCTGTTTTTGCTCCAAAGTTAAATGCTTCAAATTGTTTTTTGCCTTTGCAGAAAGTTCTTTGTAAAGTTCCGGATTTCCAGCACGGGTAAATTCTGCAGGAAGAGCTAATAACAATGAAAGCGTGAGGAGTAGAACAATGACTAATAATGTTTTTTTCACCTCTGGCCCCTTTTACTTTTTTTTCTGGGCATTATTTTCTTTTTATACATAAAATAAGACAAAATTAAACGCAGGCAAGAAAAAGCTATAGAATGAAGAATTGAGAATTGAGAATGATTGAAGTCAGGGGTCGTCACTCCCAGCAAAAATTATGAACATCCCACGATTTCGTTTGGCAGTAAGGACTCGTGCTAACATAAGGAAAAAATTTGTGAAGGTGCTAATAAATCCTGATTTAATTCTCAATTCTTCCTTCTTCTATCAGTTCTTTTAGGATAGCCATCGCTTCTTCTTTTGCTCCTATCCCATTTTCCGCTATGACCTACACAGGCAGGACAGCCATTTTCACAGGCACAATCCTTAATTCTATCCATTCCGGCATACAAAAGTTGATTATGCAGTTCATACAATTTTCGGCTAAGACCTATTCCCCCGGGAACATTATCGTAAATAACAATTACAGGATTGCCAAGTGCCAGAGGAGATTTATCTTCGCTATGAACTCCCAAATCCTGAGGAGCGCACATTACAAAAAAAGGTGCCAAATTACCAAGCAGATAAGCTAAGGCAGATAAACCACTTTGAATATGCACTCTTGTTTCTGCTAAATGGTGACAGCGTGGACACAAAGCAACAAGATTATCCGGCTCATTGGCTTCGTCAGGGTCTTCAAAACGCCGAAAAGGAATTATATGATGAACTTCCAAATCCCCTGTAGCTCCACAATTCCGGCAGTGATAATTATCTCGCTGGCGGATTTGTTCACTTCTTTCTTCCCACTTACTACCATAATCATTTTTATCGTTATTCCACAAACCCTGCTCCCGTATTCTTTCCACCGTTTCTTCCGAAAGGGAAATCCAATATGACAGGGTCTGCATAATTTCGGGTGGCAGGTCAAGTTCCTCCTGTTCCAAAACTTCCATTGTCCAAAACCGCAAGCGTTTAAAGCCGGTTATAGTTCTGGTAACTGTCACTTCTCCAAAGTGTTTACGTCCTCCTGTAACATTTTCCAGACGCAACAGATTGTTTAAAGCAATTTCAGTAAATTGTGTTGCCTGCGTGTAATAATTTACCTGAACGGGCTCTAAAATCACTTTTTTCTGTTCTATACTCAGTTCTTTTACTACCCAGGTTTCACCCTGATGAAGGTAAATAGCATTGGGATGAGTCATCCATTTCACGCTTCCGGAATCTACCCAACCAACTAATTCGTCATCTGCCAGAATTTGAAATTGATTTCCCGCATTGCGTAAAGAAACATCACCGGCAGGATATTTTCCGCTTATTCCTATATAGCGGTTTCCGATATGCCTTATTAAGCCCTCATCCAAAAGGGCAAAAAGGTGACCCTGAATTTCGGCAAAACTTAAGGCACCGAAGTTTTCTCCCTCCTTAAAAGCCATTTCACTGATGGCACAAAGCAGTTGCAGACGCAAAATTTCACTGTTATTAGGGTCTAATAATGCCTGTTCAGGATTGTTGGCAAAAATATATTCAGGGTGCTGACAGATATATTGATCTAAAGGATTTCCGCTGGCTTCCAAAATACAAAGAGATGGATTTCCCTTTCTTCCAGCCCTGTCGGCTTCTTGTCTGGTGGCACAAATTGTTCCAGGATAGCCATTTATAAGGATAACATCCAGACCTCCGAAATCAATTCCCAGCTCTAAAGCATTGGTAGAAATAACTAAACCGATTTTACCTGAGCGCAAATCATTTTCCACTTTTCTGCGTTCTTCAGCTAAATAACCACTTCTGTAACTGCGGACTTTATCTGCCAATTTCTGATCCTCAGTTAAATAACGAAAAATGAGTTCTACACTGCGTCGGCTGCCTGTAAAAAGAAGCCCCTGTAAATTTGTTTGTAAAAAGCTTTTGGCAATACTGCTTATTTCCTGGGTAGAACTTCTGCGAATGCCTAAAGCGGGCTCAATAACTGGTGGATTGCAAATATAAAAATGCCTTTCTCCTTTGGGTGAACCATCTTTATCTATCAGCACAACCGGTTCTTCAATAAGGGTTTCGGCAAGTTCACGCGCATTGGCTAAAGTAGCGGAAGTGAAAATAAACTGCGGTTTTATGCCATAAACAGCCGTGATGCGTTTCAAACGCCTGAACAAATTTGCCGTATGCGAACCGAAAACACCACGATAAATATGCACTTCATCAATTATCACATAAGCTAAACGGGAGAAAAATGCGCTCCATAAAGTATGATTCGGCAAAATTCCCAAATGCAACATATCGGGATTAGTAAAAAGAATATTTGCCTGTTTGCGTAGTTTTCCGCGTAAATCCGTTGCCGTATCGCCATCGTAAATGCCATTGACAATTGCTGGTAACGCAGGATTTTGTTTGTTCAGCTCTTTACAAAGCATCTGCATTTTCTGCGCCTGATCCTGTGCCAATGCCTTTGTCGGAAAAAGAAGCAAAGCTCTACTCTGCGGATTTTGCACCAAACTGTTTAAGATAACTGCTTGATAAACTAAACTTTTCCCGCTGGCAACCCCGGCACTAACCACTACATTTTTCCCCGCTAAAAGAGCTTTAATTGCCTCTGCCTGATGAATATAGGGCTTTTCTATGCCCATCCTTTGCAGTAAATTCTGCACAGGAGGTAAAAGACCTTCAGGATAAAAATCCGTTTGCGCTGCCTTAGCCGGTTCTGTATTTTCCGCTACAATTGTAGAGGCAAAACGCTTTTCCTGCTTAAAAGCCCGAATAAAGTCCTCTATTTGTTGCTTTTGCTGTTTCACTTCTTCCTTTTTCCCCAAGTCCTTTTTATCTTCATACCTCACTATCATTATGGTAGTTACGGTCAAGTATTATCTTTAACCTAAAAAATGCGGCGGAAGGAAAAAGAGTTGGTAAATTCTTTCTTGGCTAAAGCAACCGGAAGTTTCTCAAGAAATTTGCTTTCAGCGTTTTCCGACTTGGAATTTGGCAACCCAATTTCTCAATTTGTGTATTATTCATTTTTATTGCCTTATTTTGGTATAAACATCTATCTATTTGTATTATAAGCTGTTATACCGTTTTCCTCCTGTCTTCCTAATAGCATTAGCACCATTGCTTGCATCATTACGGATGGCATTAGCAATGAGTCCGTATTGAAAAGCAATGCTTCCTGCAAAGCTGTAGACGGAGGACACCGTTCCTCTACCAGAAAAATGGTTTAGATTGTTGAGATTCTCTGCCCTCCGCCCTCCGCTCTCTGCTTCATGCGATGTGTGTTTAAACCACTGAAAATGCATAAATATTTTATCCCTGATGTGGATTCTTTCATTCGCAGGAATGATAAATGCTTTTTCCCTCCAGAAATGGTCTTAGAAAATAGAAAAAAATCTTGTTGTCCTCGTTTTTCCCGGTGATTTCGGTAGCTAAAAAAATGCGGAGGAACGGCATCCTCTGCCTACACTTTAAAATAAACTTGACAGAATATTTATGCTATATATAGTTGCAAAAAATTTACAAGAGGATAAAATGCGAATAACAACAACATTTCTTTGGGTGTTACTATGTTTTTTGTTGTTTTTAACTGCTTGCGATGAAGATTTGCTAAAACCAGCAGATTATAATCCGGATAATGCCAATCGCAAACCCTTGTTTCATCGTTCACTATTAATGGATGAAACTGGTGATTGTTATACGGGCTATCGTAATTTCAATATCCGTCCTGGTAAAGTTAAACTGGAATGGGATACATCAAATGATAATAATTTCCTGCTCTATCGTTTATACCGGGAAAATTCCTTAATAACTACTATCCAAGATCGTTCTGTTAATACTTATACTGATTCTCTTCTAACTCCTAATACTAAATATCATTATACTATAGTCACTCAAGTGAGAACTGGCTTAAGTAAATCAGACACTTTAAGTGTAAAAACCGCTTCCAATCTACCACCTTTAATTAATTACCGGGTAAACAATAATTTTGAAGTTATTCTTTACTGGAAAGATAGAAGCGATATCCCTGGCAAGTTTCAAATATTTAAGAATGATGAACCAATTGGTGAAGTTAATGAAATCCTGCCAACCGATTATGAACATATCTACTCTTTCAAAGATACTGCTACTAACCCATACTATTATTATACTTATCAAATTAAAAAAGTAGGTGTTCAAGATTCAACTTCTCTATCTTCTCCTTTAGGTGTTTATGTATATTACTCTATGATTCCTCTCACTTTGAATTCTCTTCATCAAATACCTGGAACTACTAATGTCGTTTTGGATTGGACGGATACTTGTACTGGTGAAACTGGTTTTAGAATCTACAGGAAAGAATCAAGTGGAACTAATTTTTCACGGATTAAAACTATTAACGAAAGCAATGTAACTCAATATACTGATACTGATCCTCTGGTGCTTGGGAAAACCTATGATTATTATGTAACGGCTATAGATGCAGAGATTAGTCCCGTAATTGAAACAGCTCCCTCTAATATTCTTTCTATAACAATTGTTGAAAATATGCAAGTCGAATGGCAAATAGCCCTTAAGGATTCTTACGGAGATGGATGGAATGGAGGATATATAAAACTATATATCAATGGTACTCCTATATTTGACTACTTAACTTTGTCTAATGGAGCCGGACCGGAATATTATACTTTTACAGTAACAGAAGGTGACCAGATAGATATTTATTATTATCCTGGTAATTGGTCTAATGAAAATTATTATGCTATATTAGATCAGAATTACAATATTGTAGCTGAATCAGGTGGAACTTGGGATTATCCTGGAGGAAGCTTCCCTGGTGATTTATCCATAACTGTTGATTTAGGAGGAGGCAAAGCCGGAAACAAAGCTGTTGCCCAAATAGGAGGTGAAAAATGAGGAAGACATTCTTAGTTCTAATTCTCGTAAGCGGTATAGTGTTTTGCTTTGCCCAGGAATTCAATTCCTTTCGGTATCTTTCTACCAGCGGTGCTTTGGACGGTGATGTAGAATATGCTTTTGATCCTCTTGATCTTAATTATTTAAGTGGAACACGGTTCTTCAGCGGATTAAGCAATTTCAGCGGTAATGATAAAATTTTGATGAATAGTGGAGATAACTACCTTCTCTTGGGAACCTCTACGGATAAAACATTTCTAAAAAAACTTAAAGCTGCTCTTCTCTTTAAATATTATGATCAGGAAGACCCCCTGGAGATAAATTGTTATCCCAGTCCTTATGATGTATATCCTACAACTGATTGGGGCAGAGTGGAATATACCTGGCAAAATTATTACGATACGAATGGCAATTCGCTCTATGACCGTTATGGGTATGTTCACCAGAAATATGAAAATGTGGCTAAAGATAAGGGAACTGATTTCTTTTTTGTCCTTTCGCATCAGTTAGGTGAAAAGAGTGTTCTGGGCTACAAACTGGGCTTTCTTTATTCCCAAGAAAGTAATACTTATGCTCAGGATAATATTCTTTCCGCACTTGCGGGCGATCCTACTTGGGAATATACATATAATATTATTAACCTTCCAGAAATAGACCCTACTGTAGCGGAAGAAACTATCTCTTCAAATTATCTGGGTGATTTTGATACGAAAGATACTAATTCCACTCTCCGTAATCAATTGGGATATTTGACTAAATTAAATGCCTGGGAATTTTCCGGAACTTATACTTTGGATTATTTAGATAATTGCCTGGAAACGAAGGATTTTGCTTCCCAAATATATAGCTATAATTCCGATATTACAAATTATTACCATGCCTACAGAAAAAATAATTATAAAGAAAATGGTATGTTTAATCAAATTTCCGGTCGTGTGCGTTATATTTTGCTTCCTGATGATGATCCTTTACATACTGGCTCTGTCAGCTGTGGTCTCGGCTTTGGATTACGGACTTTGAATGTGGAAAGAAAGGAATTATACAATGAGGATAAAGATAACAATAACAATGACTCTTGCTATCACAATATCATTAACGAAAACCTTTCTGCCTCAGGCGATTTAACAGGTATTAACTTCTCAGCTAATACCCGGCTAAACTATCCTCTTAATAATAAGACCTTCATTGGCACAGGTTTATTCTATAATCTGCAAAATGATGACTTGGAAGGCGATTTTACCTATAATGTTACCAAATTGGATTCTATTTTCAATTATGATGGAAGCTGGAACGAGAA
>JAXGIH010000037.1:0-16297 GCA_040770845.1 Cloacimonas sp. (SeqCode) | reverse complement strand
CACCACCTGTTATAAAGACCACATTCTTTCTCTCAGATAAGCTAATCAAAAAATCGGCAAATTCAAGGGAATTTTTTTGTTCACCTTGTTCATCCAACAGAATAACATAATCCTCATGTTTGATATATTTCAGGATAGTAGATGCTTCTTTGGCTTTCACGCTTTCTGCATTACCTGAATGTTTGATGCTTTCATCGGGCAATTCAATAATCTCAAATTTGGCAAAGGCAGAAATCCTTTTCCGGTATTCCGAGATACCTTCCAGTAACCATTTATCCTTTGTTTTACCAATTTGCAGAAGGGTTAATTTCACTGTTTTTTTCAGGACATTGTAGCTAAGGCAAGTGCCATACACAGCATTTTGGTTTCGCCTGAATCTGCCCGCGAAGGTATCAAAATAGGCACTTTAGTTCCAATAGTTACATGGGCAATTTTATAGTGACAATAGTAGGTAAGCATTTTGCCATGCACATTTCCCGTTTCAATATTAGGGAAGACCAAAATATCTGCTGCTCCTGCAACTTCGGAAGTGAGACCTTTTATGCGTGCAGCTTCTTTATCCACTGCATTATCAAAAGCTAAGGGACCCTCTATGATGCAACCGGGAATTTGACCCCTTTCATTCATTTTAGCAATCAAAGCCGCATCAATGGTAGCGGGCATTTTGGGATTGACCGTTTCTATAGCGCAAATCATAGCTACTTTAGGTTTGGGATTTCCTAAGGCATGAGCAACCTGCACAGCGTTTTTAACGATAGCTATTTTCTCATTCAGTTCGGGCAGGATATTAATTCCACCGTCAGTTTGAATTTTTAGTCCTTCAGGATGTTCATAAACAAAAACATCGGAAATAACCTCGCTCACTTTCAAGCCCTTTTCTTTAGCTTTCAGGATAACGGAGGATTCCATTTTACCTTTTAATATGAGGTTGCCCTTACCTTCTCGGGCTAAGGCAACAGCAATTTCGGCTGCTTTTTTCAAATCGTTGCCGGTATCAATAATTTCAAAGGCGTTTACCAGGTCGGGAGCTTTCTGTTGTATCAGACGGATAATTTCTGGTTTATCGCCAACCAGGATACTTTCACATAAGCCCTCTTTTTTTGCCATAACACCTGCTTCTATGGCAGATTCAATTTGGGCTCCAGCAATAATAGCAGTTCCTTTACGGTTTTGTTTTACATAGCTTAGCAATTCGGCAAAATTCTTAAACATACTGATATATCTCCTCTTTTTTAGTTAAAATGAAAAAATTATCTGCCCTAACTGGGTAGAAAGAAAACAGGTGCTTAATAATGATACTTTTCCAGAAACCTATCTACAAATTCATCTTCTTCGGGTTTTATTTCCCGCATAATTTTCTTTAAAGCTTCCTTTTGAATTTGGCGAACTCTTTCTCTGGATAACCCTAATTTTTCAGCTATTTGGGCAAAATTTCGGGATTCGTGAGATTCATTTAAGCCAAAATAATTCCGAATAATATCTGCTTCACGAGCATCTAATTTACTGATCGCATTCTGAATTTTTTCTTGCATTCTTTCCTGATAGTATAAACTTTGGGGGTCTAAGGTATCTTTATCTTCCAGCAGGTCTTTAGCAGTAAAATCCTGACTATCTGAAGTAGTAATAATATCATCAAAAGAGCTGGTTTCCGGCAACTTGTTTTGCAGCTGGTCTATGGTCTTTTCAGTAATATTCATTTTTTCGCTTAATTCATCAAGGGTAGCTATTTTTCCTGTTTCCGTAAAATATCTGTCTTGAGTAACTTTAACTTTGTGAGCGGCGCTGGATTTTCCCATTGGAACGCGGATAAGAGAATTTTTTTCACTAACGGCAAGCATTATTCTCTGTTTTATCCACCAGATAGCATAGGAAATAAGCTTAATATCCTTATCGGGATCAAATTTTTCAATAGCTTTAATCAGCCCTATATTGCCTTCGCTGATTAGTTCTGAAAGGGATAATCCCCGATTTTGATAGCGCGAGGCAATTTTAACTACAAATTTCAGATTTGCCTGGATTAACTTGTTCATTGCATCCATATCCCCGTTTTTAGCTTTAATAGCAAGGTCGTGTTCTTCCTCACGGGAAAGGGTTTTGAACTTGGAAATCTCGTTCAGATAATTTTGCAATGCTTTATCCGCAAAAACACTTTCTTTATTGCTCATTTTTTATTCCTTAGGGTAAAGGAAGAACTTTACGGGGGTTAATGGCTTTACCTTTCAAACGGTATTCAAAATGTAAATGAGTGCCTTGAGCATTGCCAGTTGAACCAACTGTACCAATTTGCTGACCTTGCTTTACTACATCATTCACATTTACCAGATTTTTCTCGTTATGAGCATAAACAGTCATCACAAAATCGGGATGTTCAATAACAATTACATTACCATAAGAACCTTGAACTCCCGAATAAACAACTGTGCCATCTAAAACAGCATAAATTGGTGTGCCGGCTTTTGCACCCAAATCTATACCTTTATGGGGACGACCATTGCGTAAACCATATTCAGAAATAACTTTTCCCTCCACAGGCATAATTAAATCATCTCTAATTTTATCCCGTTTCATTAGTTCTTCTTCCGTTAGAATAGCTGTTGGAGAAGGTAGTGGTTCTGGGCGTGGTTTACCGGAAAGATATAACTTCTGACCTACTTTTAAATCAGGAGAAGTTAAGTTATTCAGTTGCATCAGTTCTTCTACAGTCATTCCATTATTTGTGGCAATTCTATAAAGAGTATCCTTTTTTGGACAACATAGACCCTTTCAATAAGCACAGTATCATTTTTGGCAGGAACTGTAGCCACAGCAGGATTAGGTTCTGAAATTACTTCTTCAGGAACAATTTTGGTTTCGGGTAATTCAGCAGGATTTTTAATCACCAGCTTATCACCCGGTGAATAGGAATTGAGCTGTTAGCAAAATTATTCCGGCAAGTAGCTCTTCTAATTTGATATTATGATTTATAGCAATGCGATAGAGGTTATCACCGGCTTTAACTGTGTAATAGTAATCTGCGGGAATTTTTTTCAAGAGAAAGCGAAGGATTATTTCCGAACACTCAAAGCGGAAATCTGAGGAGAAGAAGGGCTTTCTGTAATTTCCGAATGTTGCAGGTTTAGTAACTGGAACGGGAACAATCGGTTTACTTGGTTTTACATCTTTCTTTACGATTAATTTTTGTCCGATGGAAAGATTGTTATCGGATAAGTTATTAAGCCGTTTCAATTCATCTACTGTAGTACCATAACGTCTTGAGAGAATACAGTGTATCTCCTTTTTTAATTATATGTATCTGGTCTTCAGCAGATAAACCCAAAGGTAAAATTAACATTATCTGCATTATAACCAACCACAGTAATCTATCTAATTTCAAAGTCATTATATTTTTCAACGCTATCCAATTTATAAATTTGCAGTTCTTTCACTTGAGCATATTTGGTTCCTTGCGAAACGATCTGTTGAAAGGTCTGCAAAGTGTGTTCTTCTGCCTGGGCAACGATTTTAACCGTGCCGTCCCACTGGTTTTGAACATAACCTTTAATTCCAAGTTCGGAAGCAATTTTCCATACATAATAACGGAATCCTACTCCCTGAACTCTGCCGTTTGCATAAAGTTCCCAAGTAGGCATATATCACACCTTTAGATTATTTGTTCTGCATAAATTTTATGCCCGAATTTGTCAAGTATTCGTTTTCTACCATTTTTGAAAAGGTGATATTTTTCCTTATATCAAGCAAAAATATACTTGACCATAACAGCGAGGTTAAAAATATATAAACATTATGGTTAAAAGGATTGTAATAATTGGATGAACTTATTGCATATCATTAACTTAGTAGGGGGCTTGGCACTTTTTCTTTTCGGCATCAATAAAATGAGCGATAGTTTACAAGCAGTTGCCGGTTCGGAAATGCGTCGGATTTTGAAAGTGCTGATTAATACACCTTTAAAAGGGGTCTTAGTGGGTTTGGGTGTAACTGTTTTAATTCAAAGTAGTTCTGCTACCACCGTTATGATGATAGGATTGGTCAATACAGGAATTATGACTTTGAATCAAGCAGTTGGTGTAGTTATGGGAGCCAATATTGGAACCACGATTACAGCTCAGTTAATTGCATTCAATATAGGGCAGTATGCTTTTTTATTTGTTATTTTAGGGGTAACCTTACTTTTCATCCGCAAAAGCAAAACAATGGAACATTGGAGTCAGATTCTTATTGGTTTTGGTTTATTGTTTGTAGGATTAAATGTGATGGGTAATTCGGTTTCTCCTTTACAGAATTCTATTACTGCTCGTAATTTGATGATCAGATTAGCTTCTAATCCCATACTAAGTGTTCTGGTAGGAACCTGTTTCACGATGTTAATTCAGAGTTCTTCTGCATCTATAGGAATTGTTATGGTATTGGCATCAACAGGTCTGATACCATTTGAAGGGGCTTTATATCTTGTTTTTGGAGATAATATCGGCACAACGATAACTGCCTGGCTGGCAGCATTAAGTAGTGGTAATACAGCAAAACGGGTAGCTATGGTGCATACTCTTTTCAATGTATTTGGCACCATTATTTTCGGCATTTTAACTTATCTGGGGATTTATACTCTTTTAATCAATTGGATTACTCCGGGAAATGTTTATGCTGGACAAAATATAGCCCGTCACATTGCTAATGGACATACGATGTTCAATGTGATTAATATGATATTATTTTTGCCTTTTGCCAATCAGTTGGCAAATCTGGCAACGAAAATTATTCCTCCGGATAAAGTGGAAACCATTTCTTTAGGCGAACCTAAACATTTGAATTACACCATTATCAGCAATTCCGACCTGGCAATAAACCAGTCCATCAAAGAAATGCGCGAAATGCTGCGTTTGGTTAGAATGGAACTTATGCTTGCCTATCAGGCATTTAAGGAAAAGGATTATAAAAAACAGATGCGGGTTTCCCGAATTGAAAAAGCAATTGATAATCTACAAAGAGAAATAACTCTTTATCTGGTAGCAGTGAATGAAAAAACCAATGCGGAAGATATTATTCATAAAATTCCTGCTCTTCTGCACACTGTAAACGATATTGAAAAAATCGGTGATTTTACCGAAGAAATAAACAAAATCCTGAACGAACAGATAATAGCTAAAAAACATCATCTTTCTCCTAAGTTTATTTCCATAATTGATGAATTACATTCTAAGCTGCTATATATGTTGGATTTATCTATTGACTACCTGGTAGAGTTGAAAGAGGATTATATCTATAAGATCATTGAAATGGAAGGACGCATCAATGAGACACATCATCACCTGCGTGAGGAAATTCTTTCTCAGGTTCAAAATGGAAAATGCAATGCAGCAGAGGGCTTAAATACTATTGATTATATTGATGAAGTGGAAGAAATTGCCGATAAACTGAAGAATTTGGTAAAAGCAGGAACTCATAATTTTGTTTATAATCGTAATTTTGTGAAAGAAACTGAGGAAGAAGAAAAAACGGAAAACGATAAAGAATTAACCGATGTTTTTTAAATAACGCCAGCTGTTATCAAATCGTGCATATGTAACATTCCTACAGGGATATTATTTTCATTCACTACAGGAATCATCGTTATTTTATAGGTCTCCATCAAATTTAATGCTTCAATAGCTAAAACCTCAGGTTTCAATGTTTTAGGATTGGCTGTCATACAGTCCTTTGCCGTATAGCTTAAAAGAGAATTACCTTTATTGTGCAGTTGTCTTCTTAAATCACCATCGGTTATCATTCCGGTCAATTTACCATCCTTATTAGTAACTGCAGTACAGCCAAGCTTTTTGGAAGTCATTTCCATTATGGCTTCGGACATTTTTGCCTTTTCTTCAATAACCGGAAGTTCCTTTCCACTATGCATTAAATCGGAAACTCTTAAAAGCAGTTTTTTACCGATTGTACCGCCAGGATGGAACTTTGCCAAATCCTTAAGCTGGAAGTTTTTATGTTTTAGTAAGGCAATAGCTAAGGCATCTCCTACAGCAAGAGCTACAGTTGTGGAAGCAGTAGGGACTAATCCTAAGGGTTCCAGTTCTTTAGGAATATGACAATTGAGCACTACATCGGAATTTTTTGCCAGTTGTGAATTTGGCTCTCCGGTTATAGCTATTATAGGAACATATTTGAATTTTAAAAAAGGAATTAAATTTATCAGTTCCTGTGTATTTCCGCTATTGGAAACAGCAATTACTACATCACCAGATTCAATCATACCTAAATCGCCATGAATACCTTCTGCGGCGTGTAAAAAAATGGAAGTTGTTCCTGTAGAAGCTAAAGTAGCACTAATTTTTCGGGCAATAATACCGGTTTTTCCCATTCCGGTTAAGACCACTTTTCCTTTACACTTGCAAAGGAGGTCAAAAGCTTTTTCTAAGGATTCTTTACTAAGTTGTTTTGCTACTTTTTGAATAGCGGTTGCTTCTTTAGCAAGTTCTTCCTGCACTGTTTCGTAAATATTCATAGTTCCTTTCTCAAAATAGCGATTGCTTCTTCCCAATTCATAGCACCCAGATCGCCAACAGTATGTTGACGCAAAAGTAATCTGATTATTGGCTATTTCATTTTTCGAGAATACACATAAAAGGAATTTTGTTCTTTTCCTGAGAACGGATTTTGTAACCCATTTTTTCACTGCGAGATCAATTCACAACGGAAACCCTGTTCCAGTAACTGTTCTTCAATTTTGCGGGCATAGTTTATTTGAGCATCGGTTGCTGGAATCAGCATTATTTGGACAGGAGCAAGCCAAAGGGTAAATTACCGCTGTGATATTCCAGTAAAGTAGCAAAAAATCGCTCTACAGAACCCAAAACAGCTCTGTGAATCATATAGGGTCTATGAGCAGAATTATCGGCACCGATATAAGTCATATCAAATCTTGCGGGTTCATTAAAATCAAATTGAATGGTAGTGCATTGCCATGCTCTGCACAGAGCATCTTTAATTTTTAATATCTATTTTGGGACGTAAAATGCACCTCCGCCTGAATCTACTTTGTATTCCAGACCAAGTTTTTGTAAAGAATTCGCCAAAAGAAGCGGTTGCTTTATCCCAATCCTCTTTTTCTCCAACACAATCTTCAGGTTTAGTGGCAAGATAAATTAAAAATTCCTTAAAACCGAATGCTTTAAGCATATCCAGAAAAACAATCAATTTATCTACTTCCCCATCCATCTGTTCGGGAGTGCAAATTATATGTGCATCATCTTGAGTGAAACCACGCACTCTCATTAAACCATGTAAAACACCACTTCGCTCATATCTGTAAACAGTTCCCAGTTCTGCCAAACGGATAGGAAGTTCTCTATAGCTGTGTAAGCTGGAATTATAAATGCTGATATGAAAAGGACAATTCATTGGTTTGATGTAATAATCCTGTCCATCAATATCCATTTTGCTATACGCCAGTTTCTTTATAGAAATTTAAGTGACCGCTGGTTTCCCATAAATTGGCTCGTCCCAAATGAGGAGTATAAACAAGTTGATACCCTTTTTTCAGGTGTTGTTCTTTCAGTATGCCTCAATTAAATGACGCACCATAGCACCTTTAGGATGCCATAAAACCAAACATAGTCCCAACTTCATCGCTTATGGAAAAAGATTAAGGTCTTTTCCCAGTTTTCTATGATCGCGTTTACCTGCCTCTAGGAAGTGAAGATAGTCCGCAGTTCTTTTTCTGTAGGGAAACTGATGCCATAAATCGTTTCAGCATTTTGTTTTTTCATTGCCACGCCAGTATGCACCTGAAGTTCTTAATAACTTTATGGCTTTAATTTTTCCCGTATCCGGAAGATGAAGTCCCGCGACACAGGTCAATAAAATCGCCTTGACGGTATGAACTGATAATTTCATTTTCTGAATATCTTCCAGAAGTTCCAGTTTGTAGGTTTCCTCCATCTTACTAAAAAGCTGTATTGCTTCTGCTTTACTTAATTCAGTTCTATAATAGGGAGGGCTTTTTGCGCTTAATTCTTTCATTCTTGTTTCAATTTTTTGCAAGTCCTCTTCCGTAAATGGTTCGTCTCTCTCAAAATCATAATAAAAACCTTGTTCTATAGCAGGACCCGATAGCAATTTTAACATCGGGGAAAAGTTGTTTAACTGCCTGAGCCATTAAATGAGCTGTACTGTGCCAATAGACCTCTTTTCCTTTTGTCATTCTTAAGGTATGAACCAGCACTATGCTATCTGTATCTATAGGATAGTTCAAATCTACTGTTTTGTTATTTACTTCTGCACAAATTGCTTCTTCTGCAAGTTCGGGACTAATATCTTCGGCAACTTTTAAAGCTGTTACAGAACTGTTATATTCTCGTACACTACCATCTGGTAAGGTAATCTTGATCATTTATATCTCCATTATATAATTCTTTGCCTAAAAATAACCTTATTTTCCATAAATAATATTCTGTCAAGCCGAGAATGCTCAATTTTTAAGAAATTGGTCTTTTTGAATTCACACTCAGATTCACTACTTTGCCGTCATTAGTCCTCACTGCCAAATAAGTTATAGGGAAAGTGTAAAAGATATTTTGGCAGTATTGAACTCTGACTTTTAATTCGGAAGAACGACGTCCCCGTCGTTCATTTTTTACTCAATTATTTTATTAATGATAGCTTCTTTGCTCTGCCGGAATAGGCATTTATTGGTTGACGAGGACATCAACCTTCCGGAAGAACGACGTCCCCGTCGTTCCCTTTTTACCCAATTATTTTATTAATGATAGCTTCTCTGATTCGCCGAAATAGGCATTTATTGGTTGACGAGGACATCAACCTTCGGAAGAACGACGTCCCCGTCGTTCCCTTTTTACAATTATTTTATTAATGATAGCTTCTCTGATTCGCCGAAATAGGCATTTATTGATTGACGAGGACATCAACCTTCCGGAAGAACGACGTCCCCGTCGTTCCCCTTTTTTACCCCAATTATTTTATTAATGATAGCTTCTCTGATTCGCCGAAATAGGCATTTAGTAGTTGACGAGGACATCAACCTTCCGGAAAGTCGGAGTCATTTACGCCTTGATAACTGAAAACTATGAGATTATTTTAATGGCGTATACGATCATGACGACGATTGTATCTCACAGATTTTTCAGATTTTACTTTGCAGGTCTACTTTGCCGTCATTAGTCCTCACTGCCAAATAAATTATAGGAAAGTGTAAAAAAGATACTTTGGCAGTGACGACTCTGACTTAAGGAGATCAACCTTCGGAGTGTTTCATTATTCTCAAGGAATTGAAAATAACCAGTAAAGTAACACCTACATCGGCAATTACAGCTTCCCAAAAACGAGCCCAACCGGCAACTCCCAAAATCATAACCAGTATTTTAATGCTTAAAAAATAGGAAAATATTCTGCCAAACAATTTTATTGGTTTGTTTAGAAATGCCGAAAGCACTTTTTAATTGTTCGGGTTTATCGTTCAGTAAAACCACATCAGCTGTTTTCAATGAATGCTTGAGCCCCAATTTTTTCCCATAGCGATTCCTACATCTGCTCTGGCTAAAACAGGAACATCATTTAGTCCATCTCCACAATAAGCAACCTTATCTTTACTGGAAATTTATTATTTCTTCCAGTTTAGTTAATTGCTTTCGGGAGTTAAGGAAGCATAAAAACTATCCAAATCCAATTCTTTAGCAACTTTTTCAACTTTACGAATGCGGTCTCGGATAAAACGCTTAAGTGTTTTATACCCATTTGTTTAAGTGTTTTTACCACTTCTTTCATTCCCGGTTTCAATTCATCAACAAAACTGATACAACCCAGATAAATATCATTTTTAACTGTATGAACAACGCTGTAATCGCCTGCATCAAGCAAATTTATAAAACCGAATGACTGTAAAAAAATTTCACTCCCGCAAAGATAACGGTCTTTGTTATAAACCAGTAGAATTCCTTTTCCGGGAAATTCGGAAAAAACATCTACCTTGGAGGGCTCAAATTTGTAAGAAAATGCTTTTTTAATTGCTTTCGCAAAAGGATGGGATGATGTCCATTCGCAAAGCCAGGTCTTCTAGTTACAATTCATCCTTGGTCAATATCGGGAGCAGTTTTTGTTTCGGCAATACGCAATTCACCGGTAGTTAAAGTTCCTGTTTTATCAAAAATCAGGGTCTTAACCCTGTTCAGTAAATCAAGATAAATACTGCCTTTGAAAATAATACCCGTTTTAGCAGATTTTCCTATCCCTATATAATAAGTTAAAGGTATGGAAATTACCGGAACTCAAGGACAAGAAACAACCAAAAAAATAAGAGCACGCTACCAGATAGTGTAATTGTAACCTAATATCACAGGAATAACAAAAACCAAAACTGCTGCCAAAACAACTGCTGGTGTATAATATCTGGCAAAACGGGTCATAAACTTTTCAGTATCTGACTTTTTGGCACTGGCATTTTCAATTAGTTTTATAATGCGAGAAACCATACTTTCCGCTTCACTATTTTGTACTTGAATTTCCAGAATTCCGCTGCCATTCAAAAATCCGGCAAAAACAGAGGACTTTGGTTCTACAAAAACAGGAATTGCTTCTCCCGTTAAAGATGATGTATCAACCGTTGATTCTCCTTTTATAACAACCCCGTCCAAAGGAATTCGTTCACCTGCATAAACCAGAATAATCTGGTTTTTTTGAATGGTATTCAGCTTGCGGTCTTCAATTCCATTTTCCGTTTTCAGATGTGCTTTTTCGGGTTTTAATGCCAGAAGCGCTTGCAAATTTTTCCGGCTTTTGGCAATAGCTCCGCTTTCCAAATATAATCCTATTTCATATAAAATCATAACTGCCGATGCCTCAATCAGTTCACCTAAATATAACGCTCCTGCTGTAGCTAAAGTCATCAAAAAATTCTCGGTAAATATTTGGCGGGATGCTATTTCCTTCACTGCTTTTCTAATAACCCTGTGACCGGCAATAAGATAGGCAATTAACCCTAAAATAAGAGAGAAAGGACTGCTTAAAAACAAACTGAAAGTCAGCACCAAAATAGCTACAATAATAAACCACGGCTTTTTTTCCGTCCTTTCCTGTTCCAAACCTGCCAGAGTAAATTGGACATTAGGATCAATCTTGCTCGCTATGGCATTTAAGCGTTTTAGAGGATTATCTACCTTTTCAATGTATTCAATGGTGAGATGTTTATTAATAAAATCCAAATTGGCACTTTCCACTTCCTCCAAATTGTTGATTTCAGCTTCTATTTTAGCGCCGCAATCGGGACAATCAAGATTGTGAACATCATACTCTTCAATAACCATTTATCGCTCCTGTAAATGTTCCAGCGCTACTTTAAAAATGCTGTTTATATGTTCATCATCCAGAGAATAATAGGTTGTAGTACCTTCTTTGCGATATTTCACCAGACGATCCAAACGCAATAATTTAAGCTGATGCGAAATTGCCGATTGCTGCATTTGAACCAACAGGGCTAAATCCGCTACACACAATTCGTGTCTGGAAAGATAATACAATATTTTTAAACGGGTTCCATCCCCGAAAACCTTGAAGAAATCAGCCATTTTTTGGATAGTTTCATCTTCTGGAATATGTGTTTTTATGTCTTCCATTTCTTCTACGGAAATGCTTTTACATAAACAGTTTTGCCGTTTCATTTCAGCTCCTTTATGAATATATGTTCATATATTGATAAACCCGCTTCCCTGTCAAGAAAAATCTTCGCAGGAAAAATGGGTTGGCAACTTCCTATTTGCCAAGGGTTCGTAGCAACAGAAAAATAAATGCCTTCTATTTATGGAGAGATCATAATTCTGCAGCCAAAATGCTAAATTTGATTCTTTTTTCTCCAAGGTTAAAACCTATAGTTAATTTCTGCCGTTCCTTTTGTCCTATCTGTAGGTAGAAATCCAGAAAAAACAATGTAGCCATATTTTTCCGCCGGGTTAAAACCCGTCGTTAATATCTGTCGTTCCTACGGAACTCGTTCGCCAGAAAAAGAGATAAGCTGTATCCTATTATCCTTCCGCCGGGTTAAAACCCGTCGTTAATATCTGTCGTTCCTACGGAACTCGTTCTCCAGAAAAAGAGAATACAGCTGTATCCTATTATCCTTTCGCCGGGTTTGTTTCCCGTCGTTAATATCTGTCGTTCCTACGGAACTCGTTCTCAGAAAAAGAGATAATCTGTATCCTATTATCCTTTCGCCGGGTTAAAACCCGTCGTTAATATCTGTCGTTCCTACGGAACTCGTTCTCAGAAAAAGAGATAAGCTGTATCCTATTATCCTTTCGCCGGGTTCCAAATCCGTCGTTAATATCTGTCCGTTCTTACGGAACTCGTTCGCAGAAAAAGAGATAAGCTGTATCCTATTATCCTTTCGCCGGGTTTTAAAACCCGTCGTTAATATCTGTCGTTCCTACGGAATTTTCGCCAGCAAACCTCATACTTTTCACCATTCACCTTTCACTATTCACCGTTCACTATTCAATATTCACCTTACTTGGAATATTTTTCCTTAAAATCCTACTCACTTAACGCTTCTTATGATTAAGCTAACTTAACGCCAGTTAGAGAAAATTAGGAAAACTCGGAAAACAAATCTTGACAGAATTAGGAATTAATAACGCAAAGAACTAGAATTATTTTGAGACGCTATGAAATGAAGTTAATTTGCCTTACTGCATACAGTTGCGCTAAAAGGAAAAAAATGCATTTATTAAACCGAATGGTTATCTGCACTTTAACACTTTTTAGTTTTGCTTGCGCTAATATTCCGAAAAGCAGAACGGAAGAAGAAAAAAGAATTATCCTTCCAGAAGGGGAAACTTCTGCAAATTGTATTACCAAGGAAGAATTAGAATCCTTTTCTTTTAATACGCTGGAGTGTGTTCAAGCATTGTTAACAGGGGATTGGTTTACCCGTTTTGAAAAAAGTGGCAGACCGCTTATTTTTCTATGTCCTCCTGAAACAGAACCTGCTTTACAGGAACAAGGCAAAAATTTTATAGGGTTATTTTGTGCCGACTTACTGCAAACACAAGCTGTTAATCTCGTTGTTTGTGATTCAGTTTTTACTTTATCGGAAAATCGGGAAAAAATAATGCAATTGGTAAAAAAAAGTGGTGCAGATTTCTTTTTACAAAGTATAATTGCAATGGAAGAAGGAATTCCCCTACTGAAATTGAATCTCTATAATGTTCAGAACTTGGCAATTGTTTATAGTGATACCCGCAGTTTATTATTAATAAAGATATAAAGGATGAAAACTATGCAAATTAGCAAACTTGACCAAATGTTCGATGTTTTGGCTACCAGGCCTAAAAAGCGTCTGGTAGCTGCCTGGGGTGTTGATTCCCATACTATTTTGGCTGCCTATATGGCTGTAGAAATGGGGATAGTTGATGCTACCTTGGTTGGCGATGAAAAACTGATACTTTCCGTTTGCCGGGAACATAATCTTGATTGTTCTCAATTTAACATTGTCCATTGCCCTACTGATGTTAAGTCCGCTGCTTTGGCTGTAGAAACGATTAACAAGGGTGAAGGCGATTTTTTAATGAAAGGTCTTCTTTCCACAGACCGCTATATGAAAGCAATATTGAATAAGGAATGCGGATTGATGGATCCTGGAGCTATTTTATCCCATGTAACAGTTGCCGAACCGAAAAATTATCATAAATTACTGATTGTTGGTGATGTAGCTATTATTCCCCTGCCGGATTTGAATCAGAAAATTGCCATTACCAATTATTTAATTAAAACGGCTCATTTTTTAGGTATAGAAAATCCGAAAGTGGGACTTCTTTCCGCCAGCGAACAAACCCTTCCCAAAATTCCTTCTTCCGCTGAAGCAGCTATAATTGCCAAAATGGCTCATCGCGGTCAAATTAAAGGAGCTATTGTAGAAGGTCTTTGGGATTTGATATGATTATTGACGAGGAAAGTACACTTATAAAAGGTGTGGATAGTCCTGTTTGTGGAGATGCCGATTGTATTCTCTTTCCCAATATTGAAGCTGGTAACACTTTTTATAAAACAGTTATTAGGCTATTGAAAAGTGAACTGGGAGCAATAGTTATGGGTGCGCGGGTTCCCTGTGTTTTAACTTCCCGGGGTGATGGAGAACGCAGTAAATTGTATTCTATAGCTTTAGCGGCTATGTTGGCGTAAAAATGATTACCAAACTTGATGAACTGGCAGAAAAAGCTAAAAACAGCGGCAAAAAAACCCGCATTGCAGTTGCCGTTGCAGAAGATAGCAATACCATTAATGCTATTTTACGAGCTACTTACGAGGGCTTTATTTATCCTGTTCTGATTGGCAATGAGATAAAAATCAAAGAACTACTGACCTCTGATATTGCCTCTAACCAATTTGAAATAAGGAATATAACAGAACCAAACCAAGCTGTAAAAGAAGCGGTTGGAATGGTTCGCAATAATGAAGCCGATGTTTTAATGAAAGGTCTGATAGGAACCGATACTTTCCTGAAAGCTGTTTTGGATAAAGAAAAAGGACTTTTACCTCCGAAAGCGGTTATGAGCTATACCTGTGCCATAGAAATTCCCAAATACCATAAACTGCTTTTTGTTAGCGATACAGCTGTGTTAATTTACCCAGATTTAGACCAGAAAATAGCAATGATTAATTATAGTGTAGCTATGGCAAGGCGTTTTGGTATAGAAAAACCGAAAGTGGCATTAATATCTGCCACCGAAAAAGTTAGCCCTTCAATGCAAGAGACCTTGGACTATGCTCTTTTATGTAAAATGGCAGAAAGAGGTCAAATAAAAAACTGCATTGTAGATGGTCCTTTAGATATTTTTCTTGCTTGCGATCCTAATTCCCTTGCTATTAAAGGAATTCAAAGTCCCTTGGAAGGGGATGCCGATATTCTTATTTTCCCTAATCTGGAAAGCGCCAATAGTTTTTATAAAGGTCTGATGCTTTTTGGAGAAGGGGAACTGGCAGGTTTAATTTGTGGAACAACAAAACCCGTCATTGTTATGAGCCGTAGTGAAAGTGAAAACTCTAAGTATTACTGTTTAGCGTTATCTTGTTTGATGGCGGAGGAAAAATGAAAATAGCCATTGCTTCCGATCATGCTGGTTTTGAAATGAAAGAGGCAATCAAAAATGCTTTTCCGGAAATTGAATTTGTGGATTTTGGCACTCATAATACAGAAAGTATGGATTATCCTGATACCGGTTTTCCTGCTGCTAAAGCGGTTGCTGAAAAACAATGTGAAAAGGGTATCTTAATTTGTGGCAGTGGAATAGGAATGAGCATTACTGCCAACAAAGTGAAAGGCATAAGAGCTGCTTTATGTGGAAATACAGATGTAGCACGCCTTTCACGGCTGCATAATGATGCCAATATTTTGGTCTTGGCAGGAAGATTTACTGCCATTCCTTATGCCATAGAAATTACTAAGGTCTGGCTAAACACCTCATTTGAGGGAGGAAGACATTTAAATAGAATTAATAAAATACAACAAGGAGAAAGGTAATGAACCATATTCAAAAAACCGATCCCGAAATTTATGCCGCTATTATGAACGAACTAAAAAGAGAACGGGAAAATCTGGAACTTATTGCCAGCGAGAATTTTACTTCCCTGGCTGTTTTGGAAACTCAGGGATGTGTGATGACCAATAAATATGCTGAGGGCTATCCCTATCGCTGGAGCAAAAAAACCGGAGCTATTAATTACAACCTTTACGGAAGATATTATGGCGGTTGTGAATTTATCAACGATGCTGAACGCTTGGCAATTGAACGTGCCAAACAAATTTTTGGAGCGGAACATGCCAATGTTCAACCCCATAGCGGTTCCCAGGCAAATATGGCTGCCTATTTTACACTTGTAAAACCAGGTGACACGGTTTTGGCTTTGGAACTATCCCATGGAGGTCATTTAACCCATGGCCATCCACTTTCCTTCAGTGGACAACTTTATAACATTATTCCCTACACTGTAAACAAAGAAACGGAACAATTGGACTATGATGAACTGGAAGCTTTAGCAATGGAACATAAACCCCAAATGATTTTAGCTGGTGCTTCTGCCTATCCCCGGAAATTGGATTTTGCCAGATTTCGCGAAATTGCTGATAAAGTTGGAGCTAAGCTTATGGTTGATATGGCTCATATTGCAGGACTTGTTGCTGTTGGTTTACATCAAAGCCCGGTTCCTTATGCTGATATTGTTACTTCCACAACTCATAAGACCTTACGAGGACCGCGTGCCGGGCTTATTTTATGCAAAGAAGAATTTGCTAAAGAGGTAGATA
>JAXGIH010000036.1:0-16573 GCA_040770845.1 Cloacimonas sp. (SeqCode) | reverse complement strand
CAGCAAGTTCCGGCTATGCAGTTAATAATATATAATTGTTCTAATCGTCATAAGCCCTTTGCACCTTGAAAGATATAACCCAAGAAAAAATATTAGGGCGCAAACAACTCCTGATTTACATATTAGTTGACGAGGAAATCAACCTTCCGGAAAAGCTTGTTGCCTTTTTACCTTGCTCAAAAAGCGCAGTGATATGCTTTTCTGCTTGAGCAGGAATAAACTTGATAGTTTTGCTTAATTCAGCAATTTTAACAGCTGATGGCTCAAACTTGGCAGGAACATAATTCTGAAGGGTTAACAACAATTTTTCTGCTTCCTGGTTCCAAAAAGGCACTTCTGCACTATTGGGATGAATCCAATTCAAAGTATAAAATAAACGCATCAATTCATTGATCATAATTGAGTTGGCAGGATTAGCACTTTTTGTTATCTGCCCCAAATCACTTAAAGCGGTTCCTTCCATTTCCAGAAAACTCGGAGCCGGAATTAACAAATCCACAGGTGCTTTTTCATCCTCAAAAGGCATTATGGCAACACTAAATTTTGCTTGATTGGCTAAAGCGGGATAGACACCCCAACTTAAAACAAAATCCGAACTGGAAGGAGAGAAATCCGGCTGCATAGCTAAAAATCCAAGATGATTACGAAAATCGGTAGAAACCAGAAGATTATCAGTTCCTTGTTCAGATGCAAAACACCATAAGGCAAAAGCTTCCTGTTCCGAAATGCGATTTTGATTATAGATAAAGAGTGTCTTATCCGTTGCCTGAACTTCTGCCAGATTGGTATAAACAGCACGCAAAACGACAAAACGCATTTTCCGGATAGTTTACTAAAGTTAATTTCTTTCCCTTTCTTTGCTGTATGCGGGGATTAAAGTTGCCAGCACCTGATTTAGTTCTCCGTAAACAACATATTCTTCAAAGTCATCCAGAATTTTATAGGGTTCTTTTTGCGGACTTTAAGTTTAGAAAAACATCGCTGAAGGCGGAAAAAACAGGATTGGCAGAAAGTTCTGTCTCATATTTATGAGCAGCTCTTTACATCAGCATTTCTTCCAGAGAAATATAAGGGCTAATTTCAAAGCGTTTTGAACTGCATAAAGAAATTTCTTTGCTATTAAATCAGTTGCTTCCTGCCAGCTAATTTCTAAAAATGTCGTTTTCCTTAAACAGCGGAACTTTCAATCTATCTTTATCATAAAAAGCTCTGCCAAATCTTCCCTTAAAACAGAGATTTTTACCGTTAAAAGCAGTTCCTTGGGAGTTGTAACCCGGGTAACAATTCCTGCTTGTGTTTCGGTTTGAATAAAACAGCCCACTCCACATAAACCACAATTTTGCAGAGAGATATCTTTGGGATGCGGATTGAATTTATAGTGAACAGTCCTTTGCATTAAAGCACCCACAGGACAAACATCAATACATTTTCCACAAGATAAACAGCTTGTTTTGGTTAACGAATCCCCAAATTCGGGAGCTACAAGAGTGGCAAAACCTCTATAAATATAGCCCAAAACTGCAGGACCCTGAATTTCGGCACAGGTTCTGATACAGCGTCCGCAATTAATGCACTTATTGGCATCCCGCATAATAAAAGGATGACTGTAATCAATTGGATGTTTATTTTTATCCCCCAAAAATTGAGCAGGATTAACTACATAATCTGTGCAATATTTACGCAGGAAACAGGTTTCATTTACAAAACAACCACATTCCAAACAGCGTCTTGCTTCACTTACGGCATCCTCTTCCGAAAACCCAAGCTCCACTTCTTTAAAACTATTTTTTGCCTCAATTACAGGCAGTTCCGGCATCTCTTTGCGCTCAATTTTTTCATATATAGAATACTCTTCTGGGCTAACTTCTTGTAATGTATTAGCTTTTTTACTGTCAAAAGGCATCAGCTCTGGGGTTATTTCTCCCGTTTCCAAAAACCTGTTTATAGCGGTTGCAGCTATTCTACCATCAGCTATAGCTTCAATTGCGGTAGCAGCACCTCTTCTAAAATCGCCTCCGGCAAAAACATTTCCCAAGCCAGTAAACATAGTTGATTCATCTACAATAGCGGTCTGCCAACGCGAAACAGGCAATATTTTATCTGCTACATAATTATTCTCTTGAGTGAAGATATCCACCTCAGGAACCTGAGAAATAGCAGCAATAATACTGTCAAAAGGCAGTTCAAAATATTCACCGGGGGTTCAGGCTCTTCTTCTTCCGCTTTTATCTGGCTCTCTAAACGCATTTTTTCTATTTTTACGCTGGTTAGATGTCCACCTTACCTATATATTCAACAGGATTGGCAAGATAGTAAAATTTAACGCCTTCTTGTTCACAAGCGGAAATTTCTGCTGGCTCGGCAGGCATTTCAGTTTTAGTCCTTCTGTAAATAACTGAAACCTCACAACCTTTTCTAACGGCAGTTCGGGCACAATCAACAGCAGTATTTCCTCCTCCGACGATAGCTACTTTAATCCTAAATCAGGTGAATTGCCTAAAGCGTGCGCTTTCAAAAATCAACCCCTACAAGCAACCTTCTAAATCACTGCCTTTAACCGGCATTGAAACTGCTTTTTGAGCTCCTATTGCAAGATAAACGGCAGCAAAATCCTGTGCCAGGTCTTGCAAAAAGATATCTTTCCCCAATTGTTTATTATATTCAATCTGCATTCCATTCGTGCACATCAGCTCTATTTCCGCATCCAAAACATCTTTGGGAAGCCGAAATTCCGGAATTCCATAACGCAACCAACCACCTGCTTTCGGAGCTGCTTCATAAATAATAACTTCATAACCCCAGTTGGAAAGATAATAGCCACAGGTTAGTCCGCTGGGTCCTGCTCCGATAATAGCAACTCTTTTGTTTTTAGAAGGTAACCTTTCGGGAACATAATTCCACACATCTTCGTTATCCATATCGGCAGCATATCTTTTCAGCTGACGAATAGCAATGCTTTCTTCCACAATTTGTCTTCTGCATTCCTTTTCGCAAAAGGCGGGACATATCCTTCCAATAGATAGAGGCATTGGCAGTTTCTCTTTAATAACTTTCACTGCCTCATGATATTTTCCGTTTGCTATCAAAGAAACATAGGTCTGAATATCAACAAAATCGGGACAAGCAATTGTGCAAGGGGCAATACAATCCGCATAGTGATTGGAAATAAGTAATTCCAAAGCCATTTTACGTGCTTTATGGATTGACTCGCTATCGGTTATAATTTCCATTCCTTCTGAAACAGTTGTTCCGCAAGAAGTTACAAAGCCCTTTCTGCCTTTAACTTCTACCAAGCAAACCCAGCAGGAACCATAAGGATTTAATTCTTCATCGTTACATAAAGTAGGAATATCTATCTTATTCTGTTTGCAGAGTTCCAAAATAGTAATTCCGGGCTCTACCTTCACTGGTTTTCCATTTAAACTTACATTTATCATTGCCTAAACTCCTATTCTTTAGTTACCGCATCAAACTTACATACTTGGAAACAGGTTCCACATTTAGTACACTTACTTTGGTCTATAGTATGAACTTGTTTTACTTGTCCGGAGATACAGGAAACAGGACATTTTCTGGCACAAAGAGTGCAACCGATACATTTTTCGGGATTGATTTTATAAGTTATTAGAGCATTGCAAACACCTGCGGGACAGTGTTTATCTACAATATGAGCCAAATATTCATCCTTAAAATAGCGTAAAGTAGTTAAAACAGGATTAGGAGCAGTTTGTCCCAAGCCACAAAGAGAGCCCTTGATAATATTTACTGCCAGTTCTTCCAGTTTTTCTATGTCTTGCAATTCGCCCTTACCTTCTGTAATGCGGGTTAAAATTTCCAGCATCCGTTTTGTGCCAATTCGGCAAAAAGTGCATTTTCCGCAGGATTCGTTTTGGGTAAAATTCAGGAAAAACCTGGCTACATCAACCATACAGGTTCCTGAATCCATTACTACCATACCTCCGGAACCCATAATTGCACCTGTTGCAGTAATAGAATCGTAATCAACAATGGTATCAAGTTTTTCAGCAGGAATACAGCCCCCGGAAGGACCTCCCATTTGGACTGCTTTAAAGGGTTTGGAGGTCTTCATTCCTCCTCCAACCTTATAGATAATATCCTTCAGGGGAATTCCCATTGGAACTTCAATTAAACCGCTACCAGCAATTTTTCCCGCTAAAGCAAAGACCTTGGTTCCGGGTGATTTTTCCGTTCCGTATTTTCTAAATTCCTGTGCACCGTGCATAATTATCCAGGGAATATTTGCCCAGGTCTCTACATTATTGATGTTTGTTGGTTTGCCCCAAAGTCCTTTAACTGCAGGATAAGGAGGGCGTAAAGTAGGCATACCTCTTTTTCCTTCAATAGATTGCATTAAAGCAGTTTCTTCTCCACAAACGAAAGCACCTGCACCTTCTTTAATATGCAAATCAAAACTGAAAGAACTACCCAGAATGTTTTTCCCCAGATAACCCTTTTCTTCAGCAGCAGAAATTGCAGTTTTCAAATGTTCCAAAGCCATAGGATATTCTGCCCGGCAGTAAATATAACCTTCATTAGCACCAATAGCATAGGCACCAATAATCATACCTTCAATTACGGAATGGGGGTCACCTTCCAAAGTACTGCGGTCCATAAAAGCACCGGGATCTCCTTCATCAGCATTACAAATAACATATTTCTTATCTGAATTTTCAGAGGCACAGAATTGCCATTTTAATCCTGTAGGAAAACCGGCTCCGCCTCTTCCTCTTAAACCGGATTTTTTTATTTCTTCAATGATGGCTGTTCTTTCCATTTGCAGTGCTTTTTGCAGTGCTTTATAGCCATCTCCGGCTTCATAATCCTCAATACATTCCGGGTCTATAATTCCACAATTGCGCAAAACTATTCTTTGCTGATTTGCCAAAAGAGCATTATGCTTACCACTTATCTTTTCAGCTAAAATTATATTTTCGGCAGGTGCTTTTCCAGCTATATAGTCCTCCAGTATTTGAGTTATGGTTTCTGGATTGGCTTTACCGATATGAATAGAACCAAGTTCGGAACCCTCAAATTGCACAATTGGTTCTTCAAAACACATTCCAATGCAAGCTGTCTTTTTTAGAATTACAGGTCTCGGATTATTTTCAAGATATTGTTCCAGAGCAGTATATACTTCTTTGGCACCTGCTGCAACACCACAACTTGCCAAACCAACTTTCACAATGATGTTATTCATAAAGTATCCTCTATTTCATATTGTTTCAGAACAGCAGGAATTGCCCCGGGTGTTAATTTACCATAAGTTCTTCCGTCTATCATAATTACTGGAGATAAAGAACAACAACCCAGGCAGGCAACTTCCATTACGGTAAATTGCATATCGGCAGTTGTATTTTCTTCTTCGGAAAGCTGTAATGCATCCATTACAGCTTTTTTTATGCCATCCGCATCGGAAACATGACAGGCAGTTCCTTTACAAACACGAATAAGATGTTTACCCTGCGGTTTTAAACGAAACATAGAATAAAAGGTGGCTACACCAAATATTTCCGCAGGAGGTATTTTCATTTTATCCGCTAAATATTGCATTGTTTCTCTGGATAAATAACCCTTTTCTTTTTGGACTTCTTGCAGAAGGGGTATCAGAGCACCTTTCTTGTCCTGATATTTAGCCAAAATTTTGTCCAATTCCGGGTAAGTATTTTTCATTGTCAGTCCTTTATCTGTGAATGTTGTAAGATATATAAACAGTATATTTTCTCATTTTTACAGGCAACAGATTTTTATAAGGCAGGAAATGTCAAACAAAAAAGGTAAAACTGGTTTACAGTTTTTGAGAAAAACCATCTGCCTGCTGAAAATCGTAATTATGGCTTCTTTTATCTCCTGTTCAAAGCTGAATAAATAGAAATCTTTAAAAAACATTGTCTAAATCGTGGTTTCTCTAAAAATCACCTTTAGGAGAATCTTATGTCAGACAAGTTACATACTACAAGCAGCAAAGCTGCTATGAAAAAAGCAGAAAAAAGAAGAATATCTGCGGATGCTTGAAGAATCCTTTCAAAACGCAGCGGAAACTAAAAAGGGCGATGTTAATGAGCTCCATTGTAGCTATCGGCGACAATACATAATCCTTAATTTAGGCGGTAAGTTGATCTTATGCGAAATCGGAGAGTTTTTCCGATTCCAGAGGAAGTTTTACCTTACAAAGTAGGTGACAACCCAAAGGGTTATGTTGTTGACCAGAATGAAAATAGCTATGTCGTTGCCGGAGCTTGACTAAACAGTATGTAGATAAACAATCCATTCTTGAGGCATTTGAGAAAAAAATCCCGGTGCAGGGAAAAATATATACTCCAACGAAGGGTGGTTTCAATGTAGATATTCTTGGAGCACGGGCATTTTGTCCCGTATCACAGGTCTCATTGCATCCTGTGGAAGATAGTTCTCAGTTTATAGGTAAAACCCTTGATTTTCTGGTTATTGAATGTTCCGAAAATTGTAGGCGGATAGTAGTTTCGCATCGTCAACTGGAAGAAATGCGAGAACAGGAAAGAAAAGAAACGGCTTTAGCCAAATTGAAAGTAGGTGATATCGTTAAAGGTAAGGTCTTAAGAATGACTACTTTCGGAGCTTTTATTGACTTGGGCGGAATTGAAGGTTTAATGCATGTTTCGGAAATTTCCTGGCAGCATATTGTTAGACCGCAAGACGAACTGAAAAAAGGTCAGGAAATTGAGGTTAAAATTCTGGATATCAAGGGAGAAAAAATTGCTCTTTCGCGTAAGGTCTTGCTCGAAGACCCCTTTGAAGTAGCAATGAAAGAACTGCATGAAGGAGATATCATCAATTGTCGTGTTCTCCGTTTACACAATTTTGGAGCTTTTGCCGAATTGAAACCCGGTGTTGAAGGTCTTATTCCTATTTCTGAAATGAGCCGTAATCGCAACATTTCTCATCCCCGGGATATTGTGAAAGAAGGGGACTGGGTTCAAGTTCAAATTTTACGCATAGATGAAGATACTCATAAGATATCTCTTTCCCTGAAGGCATTGGAAGCAGACCCCTGGGATAAAATAGATGAAATTATTCAGCTGGAAACCCCTTTTGAAGGAATTGTGGAAAGCTCTACCAATTTCGGCGTTTTTGTTACTATCAGTGAAGGAATTACAGGCCTGTTACCCAAATCCCGGGTACGGAAAAATGACACTTTCCAAACAGGTGAGCCGGTAACTTTGATGGTAACTGCCATAGATAAAGAAAATCATAGAATTACTCTTGATTATACTGACCGTTCACCTGTAGAATTGGCTGAAGAACGTGTGCGTTCTGAAGAACATAACTATAGAGAACAACATAACGAAAGAATGCACAGTTTTAATCAACGCCGCGGGGGAAGAAATCGTAGTGAAGAGGACTGGCGTAAATATGCTAATCAGAAAGTAAATCCCTCAGCTGATAATCCTTTCAAAGACCTGTAATTATCTGTAATGCTAAATAAGCCCAATCAGTTTATCCGGTTGCGTAAAGAAAAACTGGAAAAAATTAAAGCGCTGGGTATAAATCCTTATCCTGTAAAGTCATCCCGGACTCACTATATTTCTGCGCTGCTTCAAGATAGAGAAGAATGGATTCAAAAGGCAGAAGAAGTTTCTATTACAGGGCGTTTAACTGCTATGCGCAGGCAGGGAAAAATCGGTTTTGGCGATCTTGAAGATATTTCCGGAAAAGATTCAGCTTTATGTAGCTCAAAATTTAATCGGCGAGGAAAATTACGAACTGTTCAAACTTGTGATCCAGGCGATTTTATTCAGGCAACAGAAGGCATTTTCACTCCAAACTGGTGAGTATTCCCTAAAATGCAATATCAAACTCCTTGCGAAAAATATCAGACCCTTGCTGCAGTAAAGAAGGAAAAAATTGTGGATATGGTAAAATACGCTACGATGAATTTTCCATGAACCCGTTATAAGCGCTATCTTGATCTTTTGCTTAATCCCGAACATAAGAAAGTTTTTGATGCGGGCAAAAATCGTAACCGCTATCCGAATTTTTTATGGACCTACAGAGGTTATGTAGAAGTAAAACTCTGTTTTACCAACCTTCGGTGGAGCAAATGCCAGACCTTTCATTACTCACCCCATTTGGATATGGTTTTATCTCCCAAATCGCTACTGAACTATGTTTAAGCGTTTAATTGTAGGTGGCTTTGAAAAAGTTTACGAACTCGGTAAGGACTTTCGCAATGAAGGTATGGATAGAACTCATAATCCGGAATTTACAATGATTGAGTTTTATGAAGCATATTCGATCAAGGAAGGATGATGGATATCGCTGAAGAGCTGATTAAGCATTTAGCATTAGATGTTATCCGGCAAGATACTTTCTTTTATCGTCATCATCAGGTCTGCTTAAGCGGAAAGTGGAAAAAGAATCCCTGCCTGATCTGGTTGGTTAGTGAATATATGGGACAAGATGTTATGAATATTAGCTTTGAAACTTCTGCCTTTGTAAAAACAAGGTTTGGATTTATTCCTCCCCGAGCCAGAAAAGGAAAACTGATTGCTCTTATTTTGAAATTTCGTTTGAAGAAACGCTTATCCGCCCACTTTTTGTGTGATTTTCCTAAAGAAATTTCTCCTCTGGCGAAAGGCAAAACCCGAAATCCTTTGTTACCGTTTTTAGGAACTTTTTTTTGCCGGTGGTGAATTTGCCAATGCCTTTAGTGAATTAAATGATCATAGAGCAAAGAGCGCGTTTTGGAAGGAACAGGCAAAATTAAGAGACCTCGGAATTGACGAAGCAAATTGTGAGGATTTTTTTAGAACGCTGGAATATGGAATGCCTCCAATGGGGAGACGAGTCGGTATAGATCGCCTCGTTATGTTGCCTAACTGAAAACGACTCATCAAGTAAGTTATCCTCTTCCCTCAAATGAAAATTACCTAATCTTTCCCATCTCAAATATTCTTATGCAATGGTATTATGATAAGTAAAAGTTAGCTTTCCGTATAATCAGCATTTAAGATAAAAAAACACAGGGACTGCTTTGGACAGTTCCTGTTGTTGTTATAGCTCGGAAAAATCTGGTATTTTATTTATTCGCTTAAAAGCACTTGATTTGCTTTTGTTTATAAAGCTTTTTAAGTTCTCTCTGCCGAAGGGTTTCTGTTCCAACAGTGAAGATCGTGAATATAGGAGCAAAGGGTTTTAACTACATCTTCTTTCCCCTGTTCGTGGGGTGAATCTTTTGATAATAGGATTATCCCCCACGATTTACTACAAAGTATGATATTTGAGCATATCAGGAAGAAGGATTTTGATGGTTTAGCATATCCATATCATGCCCAGCGTCGCATATATTCCACAATCATTGAAGGTATTTCCGGGCTTTTTAAGCTTTTCACTTCCACCTTAATTTCTGCTAAAAGCATTAGCTTCAAGGGCTTGCATTGCTTCAGCACAGTTCTTTACGCACCTTTCCGGCAATTCAAGGTTTAATGATTGTTTGTTCATCTTTTTGAATCAGATAGGGACTTAATACAGTTGTAGGGACTTTTTCAAGAAAATCGGCATAACTTTCTTTTGAAACTTGCCTCTACATTTGGTCTAATGCCTTGTAAATAGTTCTTTCAGCTTATCTTCAGAGTCACCTGCAACCCCTTCTTTATTTAGCAAAAGGTCATTAACTTCGCTATCAATGCGCACAAATTCAATGTTATTCAGTTTATTTTCCAGCTGTTGATAAAGATGGGTATCCAGAGGACTGGTTTGAAAAACAACTTCAATACCCTGTTCTTTCATTAAGTTCAAATAACTTACCTGGGTATCTTCACTGGCTGCATACCAAATCTTTATTTTTTCACCTTCGCTTTTATTGCGGGCTTTGTATTCTTCAATAGTTACATAGTCGCCGCTGGCGGATTTGAAGATAATGATATCCTTCATTGCCTCAAAGAAATCGTCATCTTTCAGCAAGCCAAATTTGATAAAGGCATTGATATCTTCCCAGTAGCTTTCATATTTCTTGCGGTCTTCCTTGAAGGTATTATTGAAATGGTCAGCTACTTTTTTTACTATATACTGGCTGATTTTTTTCACCTGGGCATCGTTTTGTAAAAAACTGCGAGAGACATTGAGAGGAATATCCGGAATATCAATTCCGCCTTTCAAGAGCAGAAGAAATTCCGGAATCAGGTCTTCCAAATTGTCCGCTACAAAAACATTATTACAATAGAGTTTTACTTCTCCTTTGAAGAAATCGGGCTCATTGCGCAATTTGGGAAAATATAAAATCCCCTTAAGATTGAAAGGAAAATCCACATTCAGATGAATCCAGAACACAGGGTCCATATAATCGTGAAATACATTTTTATAAAACTCTATATATTCTTCATCTTTAACTTCGCTGGGTTTGCGATTCCAAAGTGCTTCTTTTTGGTTTACCTGTTTGCCTTCAAACATTATTGGATAGGGCATAAAATTACAATAGCGCTCCAGAATTTCCCGTATTTTATTGGCATCAGCATATTCTGCATTTTCTTCATTCAGGTAAACAGTCACAGTTGTTCCGGGTTCTTTTCTTTTTCCTTTACTCATAATATATTCTGTGCTGCCGTCACATTCCCAAAAAGCGGGCTCACTTCCTTCAGTGCAAGAAAGCGAATCTATGGTAACTTTATCGGCAACCATAAAAGCAGAATAAAATCCCAGTCCAAAATGACCAATCATATTGTTCTGGATATCTTTGTATTTATTGATAAAATCCTCAGCACCCGAAAAAGCAATCTGATTGATGTATTTCTTTATTTCCTCAGCTGTCATTCCAATTCCGGTATCCATTACTTCTATTGTTTTTTTGCCTTTATCCAGCTTAACTTCTACTTTCATATCCTCTTCTTTGAAATTAGGATCGGCATATTTGCGTTTGGCTATGGTATCTGCACCGAATGGAAATCAATTCTCTTAAAAATATATCATTAACGAGAATAGAGCCATTTCTTGATAATCAGGAAGATATTCTCCGGTATGGATCATAAACTTCCTTTTTCTTTTGTTTTCTTGTCTGCCATTATGTTTTAATCTCCTTATTTTAATTCATTGTGTTTCTGGAGATAAAATAATCGGTCTTGGCTTATTGTCAAGATTTTTAGCAGTCCATAACTTGTTGCTAAATTTGTGCAAAACAAATCAGGACTCATTATTCGGAGGTTGATATCCATCAACCAGCAAAATCGGAAAGTTAAATGACCCCAGCTTGCAGTTTACTACCTATTTTTCCCTGACAAAACCTTCTTATAACCCTACAACAAATAAGTAACAATCCCGTAACGAGATTACTGCGAGTGTTAGGCGTTACGGAAGTGTTACGGGGTCTTCTTGGAATTAACTGATTTGCAGGAAGTTACAAATTTGTAGATAAATACCCTAAAGAACATAAATTTATCACGCAGAATGCGCTGATTATGCTGATTTTATTTGTCGTGCCGTCAGTAGTTATAAGCACCCAAAATAGATATGTTCAGGAATAAATTTGTGAAGACGCTAATAACGCCTGACTTACAAGGGATGTTGTTCTTCCTGTATATTATTCTTGACTAAATTTGAAAGAACTCAATTAATGTTTTTTATAAGTTCTTAGACCATAAAAATTGGGAGTATTGATGAAAAGGATTTGGATAATAATACTAACCCTTCTGCTGGTTTTTCCTCTGGCAGGAGTAATTCAAGAAACCGCTTCGCTAAAGCATTTTCTTTATGGAAATGAACCCAATTGCGCTTACGACAATTGGATTTCTCATTTAGCTGAAGGCATTGCAATTCAGGGCTACAATACTTATGCTCCTTACGATAGACAAACCAACGGTTTTGGTGATTTCGTAGTTCCTAATGATGATCAACTAACTGCTTGGAATTATATTGTGGGCTTATTTTTAGCCGGCTCCTTTGATGAAGCGCAGACAACGATTAATGCTGTCGGATTTCCTTATCAGGTTGTTCTTTTTAATGATACGGACAGTGGCATAACTTATAGAATGTTGCGTGAAGTTCCCAATCCGGAATATTATGATGATAACGGAACTGATGATACTTATGATGATGAAAACGGTGCTTTTGCCTACGGTTGGGGTTTGTATCTTTACAATCCTTTAGGGAGTAGACCTGTTATTGTAACTGTTCCTCATCCTTGTGATGATTTTCCTACTCCTGCTTTTGCTTTAGAGCATTTCAAATTTGGGATGCCCAATTTTTATTGATCAGTAGACGGGTAAATGAAGATGGACAAATCAGGTAGTTATAATAAATCCTCTATCGTCTCTGCTGCAATCATCCTTTCAATGTCTGTTATAAAATGTTTGCAGACCTTATTAGAACCGAGTTTAACATCCGGGAATTTTCTCCTCAAATACATAGTTACGATTGGAATTATCATCCGGGTTATCCTAATGTCCAAATTTCAGCAGGATACAATCGTCTCTGTCCCAACCTTCCTATTAGAGATCTATCCAGCCGAAAACTGGATATGATTAATAAGGGTCACCATATAATGATTCCAGCTAATACGGTAGGTTTTCACAGAGAAGTTTATCTGAATGATTTTTATGGTGTTAATTATGATCTCTATCCGTTTCTTTTTGATGATGGTGAACACTGTTATGAGGTAAATAACTATATTGATTTGCCTGCCTATTCCCAAAATCATCAAATGCTGTATACTCAATCCGGAACAACAGATTATGATGTTTATGATCCCTTTCTCCATACAGAGATGGATGAATTGCCCAATTCTTATGAATTAACCGAAAATACCTATAAATGGTTTTACGGCTGGAATGAAGCATTGCATTGCTGGAATTTTGACCATCTTTTTGATAACTTTAGGATGTATTATCTGCGTTGGGTTTACGATTTGGAAAGCGTTATGGACGAAATGTTTGCAATGAATGATGGCTTAATTCCTCCTACTCCAGTAGGTTTTTCCATTCAAAATCAATCCCTTAATTCCATCACCTTAAATTGGCAAAAGGTAGATTGTTACGATTTTGATACCTTTGAAATACTATATTCCATAAATCCTATTGATGGTTCTAATTATCAGATTTACAATCGGAACAATAATGCAATTTTAGCTTCACCCTATTGTGAAAGTGTTACGGTTCCGGGATTGAGTTCTTCTAATAGCTATTTCTTCAAAATCCGCTCAAAAGATAAAAACGGAAATTATTCGGAACTTTCCAATCAGATAACTACAATTCCCGCTCCAGCCACTATTTATACTTTTACGGCTCACGGTTTGGATAATGAAGTCCGCCTTTTTTGGGGTGTTTCAGGACAAACTAATAACCTGGGATATAAGGTTTATAGGAAGGCACCAACCCAAGCTATTCACTTTAATTGATTCTTACCTTACCAATCCCTCTCTGGCAAATACATCTACAGCATCTAACTATACCCATTGGGATTATAAATGTTACTAACGATTGAACTGGGATTATATAATCAAGCTTTGAATGTAAATAACAGGAATTTTTCTATAATTATCCTGTTTCTGCAGCTGTTAGACCTATTATAATTTAACTCTTACTAACTCTACTGCCGTTAGTGATACTATTTACTTTTTGCTCAAAATCCATATGCTTCCGATAGCCACAGGATCACCTATTATGACATAACCAAGTCAATCCTTCGAGTTCAGTTATATGGTCTGCTTTTGAGCTTATATTGGGGTTCCAATGGAACAACACTTTCAAAAGGAAGTTAAAGGTGGCTATGATATTGCTTTAGACCTGAAAACCTGGACGATTAAATTCGCTCTGCGATGAACTCCTCTATTTATAAAAGCTGGAATATTCATCAATTTCAGCCACGGGCGGAAAAACTGTATATTTACGATTCAGGAAACGGAACTTGGCATAACATTTAGCGGGACCTTATCAATTTATGGTCCCCAATAACAATGTAAGAACTATGACTTTGTATTGGGGCAACCTGCAACCCAAAATTTCTCATATTAACCAAAATAACCAGCTTTTTCAAGGTGGCAATAATATTACCTTCCAGTGGAGCTCGCAAAACAGTTTTCTGATTGACCATCTGGATTTGTATGTTAAAAATGAAAGTGACAGCTTGTTTTTAACAGGAAATATTCCGGGAAACCAAAACAGCTGGATATACAATATTCCCCCCAATGTAGATATGCAAAAAGCCCGTTTTTATATCAATTGCTATGCTGTTGATGGTTTAATCCAAACATTTGTATCGCCATATACTTTTGCTCTTGTTCCCAGGATGATTTTACACTCTAATGAAGCTGGCTGGCAAACGCGCTCCCAAATTTGGCCCGATTTAACTCCTACGGTAGAAACTCTTTTCGGTAATGGAGCCATTGCTTTAACTCCAGCTAATGATGGAACTTGGCAGGAAAATGATGATCTCCTGTTTGGTATTGCCTATTGGATAAATGCACCAGCAGTAAATTTCTTTAATTCCACGGCTGAAATTTGTCCAACTGAAATTAACTCTTTTCCGCTGCAACCGGGTTGGAATTTTATAGCCAATCCTCATTATTGCAGTTATCCGGTTCAGAGTTTACGCTTTCTGGTAGGAACAAATCCTTTTCTCTACAGTGAAATGATAGCTCAAAACCTTGTTTCCCGAGCTGTATTTGTCTATCGGGAGGGAAAGTTTCAGTCAGTAGACACAATTTTACCCTTTGAGGCATTTTATATCAAATATTATGGTGACCAGTCCTTAAATACTTATCTTCGTTTCTATCCTATTTTAAACACGGAAATTGATACCTGATAATTTCTGTAATTTAAGTATTTCTTCTGCCGGTAGCAATGCTGATGAATCGTTTTGAACAAATCCAATCTGCTGATGGTTATGATTTTACCTGGATTTACCTTCTGCTCCAGAAACCATTTCTGACGAGTGTTTTTATAACAAGAGAAGCACGAATATCTTTTTGAGATAAAAACTTTCAGCTGAATTTAAGAAGCATTTTCTCAATAAACCAGCAGGAAAAAATCTGGCACTTCAAACTTGTTTGTAATTCCACCTCTCCTGTGGAATTCCAATACTAGCAATATAGACCTGCCCAATGATTATACCGTTCGATTTATCTTGGTTCAGAGAATATAACTATGGTTTTCCTCCACAAATAGTTTACCTTCTTTCCAAATGAACCTGAACCTATCCAGGATTAGATCAAGGTTGCAAACTATCCTGTTAGCGTAAAGAGCTTGGTTCAGAAACCAATTCCAATATAACCATTTATCCCAATCCCTTTAATCCGACAACTACTATTGCCTTTAATACTTTTGCAATGAAATTGAACTCTTGTTATATAACCTTAAAAGGACAAAAAAGTTCGCACCCTTTACCGGGAATATTAAACGGAGGAGAACATAAATTGATTTGGGATGGAAAAGATAACAACGGCAGAACTGTAAGCAGCGGAATTTATTTTGCCAAAATACAGGCAGGAAAGTATACTCAAATTCGGAAAATGATGTTGATTAAATAAGAGCTGGGGGTTTATGCATAGACCATTTTGAGGGGATAAACCGGAAAAATAAAGATGCGGAAAATAATGGGTTGGCAAATTTCCAACGCTTTTATCAGCTGGAAAAATGCTTGTAACACTGATTTTGGGAAATATTTAGCAGAAGAAAAGAAGGCATATTTTCATACATATAATTTGGCTGTAATCTATAATGTTTGAAAAGGAGAAAAAATAATGCAAGCGGGAAGAATATATCTTGATAATTGCGTAACTACCTGTCCTGCACCGGAAGTTTTAACAGAAATGCAACCCTATTGGGAAAAAAAGTTTTGGTTTCCGGGAACTTTTATCAGCACGGGTGAAAGCACTAATATCTTGATAAATAAAGCTCAGAATACAATAGCTGAAACTCTTGAAGCCAGCGCTCAGGAAATCCATTTCACTTCCGGAGGCACTTTGGCTAATAACATAGCTATCAAGGGATTAGCTAATGCCTATAAACAGCAGGGAAAACATATAATCGTTTCCGTTGTTGATTATCCTGATTTATTAACTAATGCTGCCTATCTGGAAAAGAACGGTTTTGAAGTAACTTACCTTTCTTCAGATAGCGAGGGTTTTATTTCCCTAAAAGAGTTGAAACAGGCAATCCGTAAAGATACAATTCTGTTTATGACTACGGCAGTAAATCATACAGTTGGAACAATTCAACCCTTATCAGATATAAAAGCTGTTTTAGATAGTGCTGACCATAAAATTTATTATCACCTGGATGCAGGTCAGGGCTATGGAAAAATACCTTTGAATGTAAATGAACTGGGAATAGATACAATGTCCATTAGTGCCCATAAAATACACGGACCTCAGGGTATTGGTGCACTATATCAAAGAACAGGAACAAAACTGGCGCCATTGATTCATGGAGTTAAAAGAGTGGATAATCTGCAAACAGGCGGTTTAAGTATTGCTCTTATTGCCGGTTTTGCTAAAGCCGTGGAACTTACTTTTCGTGATTTTGAAGCTAATACAGCTTACTTAAGAGAACTTTCCAATTACCTTTTGGACAGAATAGAAAAGGAAATA
>JAXGIH010000035.1:0-16599 GCA_040770845.1 Cloacimonas sp. (SeqCode) | reverse complement strand
TTTCTCAACCTTTTTATTGCAGATTGTTCTTCAGAGAGAAAACAACGGAAAGCTGAAGATAAGCTTTCCGTTGTAATCAAGGAGGAGGGTAGTTTTTAGTTTACTTTGTAGGTTGTATCGCCTTTCTCAAAGAAGGCAATAATTTGTTTAGCGGCAGCAATTCCGGCATTAGTATTTGCTTCGCTGGTTTGGGCTCCCATTTTTTTAGGAGTGAAGAAAACACGGTCTGGATACAGCTCTAATATTTCAGCACTATTATCCGGAGCTACATCACTCACATAACGGAATTTTTTCTTTTCGGCAAACACCTTAAGCAGTGCTTCTTCATCAATAATTTCTTTCCGTGCTGTATTAACAAGAACGGCATCATCTTTTACCAAGGATAAAAGATTCCAGTTAACGCATTTTTTGGTTTCTTCAGTAGCCGGAATATGCAGAGAAATATAATCTCCCAGTTTGAAGACATCTTCTACACTATGCAAGGGTTTAACGCCTTCTTTCAACATCACATCATCCTGCAGATAAGGATCGTAGGCATAAACATCCATTCCGATGCCTTTAGCAATTTTTGCTACATAACGGGCAACCCAGCCAAAACCATACAGAGTAAGTATCTTACCAGAAAGTTCCGTTCCGGATTTGCCGTTAAATTTGTTTCTGGCAATATAAATCATCATTCCGATTGCCAATTCGGCAACAGCATTGGAATTTTGCCCTGGAGTATTCATAGCTACAACATTATGTGCGGTAGCGGCTTTTAAATCAATATTGTCATAACCGGCACCAGCACGGACTACAATTTTAAGTTTGGGAGCGGAATTAAAAGCTTCCTCATCCATAATATCACTGCGGATAATTACTGCTTCCGCATCAGCTAAGGCATTATGCAGTTCACTTTTATCGGTATAATTCTCCAAAAAGGAGTATTCGTAACCGGCTTTTTCAAGCTCTGCCTTAATTTTCTGAACTGCATCTGCGGCAAAGGGTTTTTCGGTTGCAATCAGGACTTTTGGCATTTTTGCCTCCTATATGTTTTGTTGTGTTTATTTTGTTTCATTTTCCTAAAATTCCTAAAAGGACACCTGCAGCAATTGCCGAGCCAACAACTCCTGCAACATTAGGAGCCATTGCATGCATCAACAGATAGTTTGTTTTATCATATTGATGACCAACTACCTGGGAAACGCGTGCTGAAGCAGGAACTGCAGATACACCAGCATTTCCTATTAAGGGGTTAATCTTGTTTTTGGTAAAGAGATTCATAATTTTAGCAAAAAGCACCCCGACAGCAGTTGCGGCAGCAAAAGAAAAAGCGCCCAATAAAAATATCTTTAAAGTAGCAGGAGTTAAAAAAACATCTGCAGTGGTCTTGGCGCCAACAGTTAAACCGATTAAAACGGTTACTACATCAATTAAAACAGTTCTGGCACTATTGGCAAGACGTTCCGTTACTCCGCTTTCTTTTAATAAATTGCCTAAAAAAAGCATTGCCAGAAGAACAACACTGCCTGGAGAAATGAAGGTGGTAACTACAAAAGCAACAATGGGGAAAATTATTTTTTCCTTTTTGGAAACCACTCGCAAGGGTTTCATCCGGATAAGACGCTCTTTTTTAGTGGTGAGTAATTTCATAATCGGGGGTTGAATTATCGGCACCCAATGCCATATAGAATATGCTGCTAAAGCTATTGAACCTAAAAGATGAGGTGCCAGTTTGGAAGCTAAAAAAATGGAGTTGGTCCGTCAGCTCCTCCAATTATGCCAATGGAAGCTGGTCTTCCAAACATGTTAAATCCCAACAGGATACTGCCAATAAAAGTAGCAAAAATTCCAAATTGAGCTACGTTGCCCTAAAAGAATAAGACGCGGATTGGCAATTAGAGTAGAAAAATCGGTCATTGCCCCTATTCCTAAAAAAATCAGGGAAGGATATATGCTTTTATTTACACCGAAATAAGGATAATTTAAAACAGAACCCTCATTCATCACTCCCAATCCCTGTTGAGAAACACCAGGCATATTTCCGATAATGCCAAAACCAATAGGAATCAACAGCAGGGGCTCAAATTCTTTCGCTACACCCAAATAGACAAAGATCATTCCGAGTAGATAATCATCACCAGATTTCCCCAGGTAACATTCATAAAACCTGTGGTTTGAATAAATTGGCTTAATTCCTGCATAAAGCTAATCCTCAAACTCAATTAGGGGATCATTATCCTGAACAAGGTCTCCTTTTGCACATATATTTTACTTATTTTTCCTGTTCTGGGGCTGTAAATATCCGATTCCATCTTCATCGCTTCCAAAATTAAAACAGTTTCTCCTTCGTTCACATAGTCATTAACCTGCACTTTTATATCCATAATCGTTTCCGGAAGAGGTGCACGCAAAATTTTATCCGTAACTGCCTTTTTTCAGTTGGTTCTTCATACGCTTGGTTGCGGTGAAGCTTACTTGCAGATGGAGCTTTAATTTCGGCTCCAGTAGATGGTCATCAGTAAAATCTCCTTCTTTCACGGGAGCTCGTTCTTTCACTAGTATTTTCTCAATTTTCCGTCTACAGGAGAAGCAATTTCACTTTGCATCTTCATTGCCTCAATAATGATAATTGCCTGTCCTTTTTTCACTTCCTGCCTTTCGGAAACAAGAATGGTAACTATCACTCCAGGAAGTGGAGCGCGAATTTCACCTGAATAAAGATCAGCACCACTGCTAAATGCAGGTGCTAATGGCACTGCTTTTTCCTGAACTACAAGCTTGGGGATATTGGGAATTTTATCCTCTTCAATCTGCACCAGATAATCCGTTCCGTTCAAATTTATCTTAGCATGGGTAGGGCTGTATTCTACAATTCTGGCTTCAAAATGTTCGTTATTAATTAACAATTTATAGGTCTTCATCATCTATCTCCGCTTAAAGTAAATTTCTCTATTGGGCATATTTAACATAGCACTGGCACGCCATTGATTTGTGGGAGTGCGTTTAAAGGTTAAGGCAATTTTTCTTTTTTCTTCCAGGGATTGTTCATACAAAAAGATAGTGGTAACAAGAGCAGCTATTACATTGTGATTTAAAGTGGCGGAAGCAGAACGAACTTTTCCTCCGGGAGTAATTTTCATATCTGCCTTTTTTTCTTTGGCAGGACGGTTCAGATGATTCAATTGTCCGATTATAATACTGGTAATAAGGAGAGCGGTAAATACGGTTAACATTCCTACCAGTGTTACACTAAGTCCGAAATTCAAACTTTTTTCTTCAAATTCCCGGTGAATTTTTTTGATGTCTTCGGGGGTTAAGTTCAAGGACTGCAAAGAGTAAGAATCCCATTTTGGAGAATTGGGCTTATCCAGTCCAATTTCCTGTTTGATTTTTTTCACGGGCATTTTAAGTGCAGCGGCAACTTCTTCCAAAGTGGAAAGTTCCGTAAAGCCATAAATGCTGTATTGTTGTGCCAGAAGTGCTTTATAAGGTGTTATACCCAGTTTTCTTAAACTCATTTTATCCAGTTTTTCGTTATGCGGTTCCAAACCAAGATAGCTCTTCCAGCGGTCTATATCCTCAATTTGCAGTTTGTTAGCTACTTCAGAAAGAGTAGCTGTATCCCGAAAACCATATTCGGAAATAATTTCTTTTTCCCGCGCTAAAGCTAAACTATCAGATATTGTTTGTTCCACAGAGATTATTTGAGCCCAGCCGCTTAAGACGCAGAAGGTAAAAAGGGTTAGAAACATTATTTTCCGCATTGCCAATACCTTACAAAGGAATATTGCCATGTTTGCGAGGAGGAATGCTGTCCTTTTTATTTGCCAGCATTTCCAAAGCTCTAATTAAACGAAATCTTGTTTCTGCGGGCTCAATTATATCATCAATATATCCTCTTTCCGCAGCAATAAAAGGATTGGCAAATTTTTCCCGATATTCTTTTTCTCTTGCCTGAAGAACTGCTTTAGGATTTTCTGCAGCCATTGCTTCTTTACGGAAAATAACTTCCACTGCTCCATCAGGACCCATAACTGCAATTTCGGCAGAGGGCCAGGCATAAACAATATCGGCACGCATATGACGACTGTTCATAACACAATAGGCACCTCCATAAGCTTTACGAATAATGACAGTTACTTTGGGAACAGTAGCTTCCGCAAAAGCATAAAGAAGTTTGGCTCCGTTACGAATAATTCCGTTATGCTCTTGCATCGTTCCAGGCAAAAAACCGGGAACATCTTCCAAAACCACCAAAGGGATATTGAAAGAATCACAAAAACGCACAAATCTGGCTCCTTTGATACTGGCATCAATATCTAAAACACCAGCTAAAATCTTGGGCTGATTAGCTACAATTCCTACACTACGTCCATTCATCCTGCCAAAACGACAATAATATTCTGGGCAAAATTACTCATCACCTGCAAAAATTCGCCATCATCAACAATCGGATAAATCACATCCAGCATATCGTAGGGCTTATTAGGATTTTCAGAACAAGATTATTCAAAACATCACAATTACGAGTTATAGGATCAGCACTCGGAACATAAGGTGGGTCTTCAATTGTTGGAAGGCAAATAACTTAACAGAAGTTTGATAGTGAGCATTGCTTCTTCTTCGCTATTAGCTATGAAATGAGCTACACCGCTTTTACTGGTATGAACTTGCTCCCCCTAATTCCTCATTAGTAACCGTTTCATTTAATACGGTTTTAACAACCTTTGGACCAGTAACGAACATATAGCTGTTGCTTTTTTCCATAACAATAAAGTCCGTTATGGCAGGTGAATATACAGCTCCGCCTGCACAGGGACCTAAAATTGCCGAAATTTGAGGTATCACTCCGCTTGCCATTACATTACGCCAAAAAATTTCGCGCGTATCCAGCAAGAGCATCAACGCCTTCCTGAATTCTTCCTCCGGAATCATTCAGTCCAATTAAGGGACAACCGTTTTTAAGTGCCATATCCATCACTTTACAGATTTTATCAGCGTAGGTCTTAGACAAAGAACCGCCAAAAACAGTAAAATCCTGTGCAAAAATATAGACCATTCTTTCATTGATTGTTGCGCAACCTGTTACTACACCATCCCCGGGATGAATATATTTATCCAGCCCGAAATTTGTGCAACGATGAGTTACGAACATATCAAATTCTTCAAAACTATCGGGATCAACCAGCAGAGCAATCCTTTCTCTCGCAGTTAGTTTACCTTTTGCGTGCTGTTCGGCAATGCGTTTTTCTCCACCACCTAAAAGAGCGGCAGAGCGTTTTGCCTTCAGTTTTTCCAGAGGGCTCTGGTTTTCCATTTCTTTTCCTTCCTGGTTTTTTTACTTATTTTTCAAAAAGTTATACCACAGTCATTTTTTATAGAGCTGTTTTTTAGTAAAGGGAAATGTTCTCTTGTTGTTACCCTGTAAAAGGTTAAAATTGTCTCTTTTCCGCTACTGTAACTGCTTATACAATAGGGTTACCGAATTCCTATCCGGCAAATTAATAGGTATAATTTATCTATAGCTATGATGTTTCTTGTTGCCAAAAAAGAAGTTACCAAACCATTTTCCTGTTGTATCTGGATTGACCTCAGGATGTTGACCTTCCGGATTCCATCTCACTATTCCCCCTTTTTGCTTGACATTATGCTCCTCTGAAAAAATATGACCCAAATTTACAGTGCATCTTTAGCTCAGTGCTGGCAGAGCAACTGACTCTAATCAGTGGGTTCCGGGGTTCCGAATCCCCGAAGATGTACCATTTTTAGAAGAGCGGTGGATTTGGCCCTTGCTCCGCAGTCAAAATGTGCTAAAGTGCGGTATAAAATTTGCCGGCTTTAAGCAGCTTGCCTTTAAGTGGCAGTAAAGAAAGAAAGAAATAAGAATTAGAGATATAAAATGACATAGCATTACATGCAATTAACAACACAGACAGAAATAAGCGTGTTTTCACTTCGGAATCCGTTTCGGAAGGTCATCATCCGGATAAAATCTGCGACCAGATATTCGATGCTATTTTGATGCCTATCTAAAAGCTGATCCTCATTCCGTGCCTGTGAAACATTAGCTACGGAAAACAGGATAGTTCTTTCGTGGGGAAGTTTTCCTTGGCGACTATAGATATAGCAGAAGCAATTGTGCGTAAAACAATTGGTGATATTGGTTATATTCATCCGACAAGGGTTTTGATTATAACTGCGAGATAAATAACTATTTAAGCATAAGCAGGAGCCCAGCTTTAGAAGAAAATACCGGAGCAGGAGATCAAGGTTTGATGTTTGGTTATGCTTGTTCTCAAACGGAAATCTGATGCCCGTTCCTATTGAACTGGCACATAAGCCAAGCTTTTAATCTTGCCTCGGCGAGAAAAAACGGAACTATAAAACACTTACTGCCCGATTCCAAAAGTCAGGTTTCTATGCGTTATTTGGGGCGTAAGGCAGTGGATTTGAAATGTCTGGTTATTTCTACTCACCACGATATTTTGAGGGAAACCGAATTTGAGGAACTGAAGGAACAAATAAAGCAGTTGGTTATCCTCCCTTCTATAGCCGATATTGAAGATGAATGCAAGGGCTATTTTGACACCAAGAATTGTGAAATCAAAATCAATCCTTTAGGTCCTTGGCAGGATGGAGGTCCTGCTTTTGATACAGGATTAACCGGAAGGAAAATTATTGTGGATACTTATGGTGGTTGGGCTCAACATGGAGGAGGCGCTTTTTCCGGAAAAGATGCTACCAAAGTTGATCGGAGCGCAGCTTATATGGCAAGGCATATTGCCAAAAGTATTGTTGCCAGTGGATTAGCCGGTGAATGTTTAATTCAGTTCAGCTTTGTGATTGGTGAACACAAACCCGTTTCTCTAATGGTAGATACTTTTGGCAGTGGAAAAGAAAGCGATGCGGAAATAGAAAGAATTATTGCCAGAAACTTTGACTTGACAGTGGAAGGCATCATAGATTATTTAGACCTTCGTAAACCCATATACTTTCCTACTGCTTCTTATGGTCATTTCGGCAGAGAAGGTTTTTCCTGGGAAAGAGTTAAACATATTTCCAGATAAAGGAGAAAACAGCATTGCTGTCCTGAAATTAATGAATAAACTCTATACAGAACTTGCCTCCAGCCAAAATTTCTTCCTGATTGCAGGACCCTGTGTGATTGAAGAAGAAGTATAATGTTTACGGTGGCAGAGACCTTGAAAGAACTCTGCCGAAAAGGCATTCCTTTTGTGTTTAAATCGTCTTGGCGAGCCAATCGCAGTTCTGTAAATTCCTTCAGCGGTCGGGAAGAAAAAGGGCTTAAAATAGTTGAGCAAAATAAAACTGGAATTTGATGTTCCGGTTATAACCGATGTGCATGAATGCGTTGAAGTTGCTTCTGCTGCAGAGGTCTGTGACATTTTACAAATTCCTGCTTTTCTTTCCCGACAGACAGAATTAATCAAGGCGGCTGCTGCAACAGGTAAAATAATCAACATCAAAAAAGGGCAGTTTATGGCTCCTGAGGATATGCAGCTAGCTGCCGAAAAAGCAAGCAGCACAGGTAATAAACAAATTCTCTTAACAGAGCGCGGAACTACTTTTGGCTATCATAATCTGGTTGTGGATTTTCGCAGTTTTGCCATTATGCACGAATTTGGCTATCCTGTTGTTTATGATGTAACTCATTCCTTGCAAAGACCTTCTGTGGGAAATTATTCCGGTGGCGATCCCGAATTTGCTTTACCAATGGCTAAAGCAGCAATTGCTACAGGAATGGTAAAAGGTCTTTTTATAGAAACCCATCCGGAACCGCAGCAGGCAAAAAGTGATTCTGCCAGTATGCTTCCTTTGGCAAAAATGGAAGCCCTTTTGGAGAGCTGTCTGCAAGTTTTATAAATAACTATAAGGAAAATAGAAATGTACAGTAAAACAACACTTGTTAAACCCAATAAACGGGTAGTTCCCTGGAATGATCTCAAACTAATGGTCTTTGATTGTGACGGGGTGCTTACTGACGGTCGTTTTATTTATGGTTCAACCAATCTGGAATTGAAACATTTTCACGGGCATGACGGTCTGGGTTTCAAACTGCTACAAAAAACGGATATTATGATCAGTGTTATCAGCGGACGCAGTTCTGAAGCATTGGAAAGACGCTGTCGCGATTTAAATATACCTTATCTGTTTCAAAATATAACCAATAAGCTGCAATGTCTGGATAACTTGCTAAAGGACTTGAAATTATCTTATACTAATGTTGCTTATATGGGAGACGACTGGAATGATGTTCCGGTTATGCGTAAAGTAGCTTTTTCTGCAGTTCCGGCTGATGCTCAACCCGATGTTGCCAAAATAGCTGATTGGGTTTCCGAATATAGAGGTGGACAAGGTGCTGCAAGAGACCTGATAAACTATGTGCTTATGCGAAAAGGCATCTATGAAAAAACGGTTCTGGCTTATCTGGATAGTATCGGTTAGCGCTTTTATTTTGCTAACTTCCTGTCAACAAGATAGCTTGCAATCGGCAACTGGAGTTTTGCCGCGCGATTTGCCCGATGAAATCAGTTACAATGTTAAACTGACACAACTGGATAATGACCGTAGTGAATATTATCTGGAAGCGGAAAAAATAGAAAGATTTTACGATAGGCGTTTGCTGTATGCCTATAAAGTAACCCTTACCACTTATGACAAAAATAACCAGATAAGTTCTGTGATTAAAGCAGATACAACTATTGTTGATGATGCCAGAAATTTAATTTTTGCCAATGGAAATGCTATTCTTACTTCTCCAAATGGAACTGTGGCTACTCAAAAAATGGTTTGGGACAGGTCTGTAGATGAAATTACTGCTCCTTTAACGGTAACGATTACTCGTGCAGGAGATGTAATGCGAGGGCAAAATTTACGAACCAATAGTCAGTTAAGTTATGTAGAAATGGATGCAGTTTCGGCTGAGGGCATTGTGAAAGAAAAGGAAATTAAATGGTGAAAAAGGGTTTTGTATTCTTTCTACTGTTTCTTCTTTTACTGCCTTTATTTGGCAAAAAAAAGGGGGAAGAGGAATTTCGTCTGGTTCATTCCGATAAACTGTTTATGACTAAAATGGAAAATGAACAGGCATTGGAACTTAACGGCAATGTTCATTTCTTTTACGGAGAGGTGGAATTTCTTTGTCGGAATGCTCTGATTTTAGATAAACAAAAAATTGCCCGACTTTCGGGAAATGTAATTGTAAAAAATGATAGTTTAACTCTGGAAGCAGATACTTTGGCTTATTATCGCATTCCGGATTTAATGAATTTGGGGGGTAGAATAACTGCTACCGAAAGAACTAAGGAAGGCATCTACCGTTGGATTAAAAGCAATTTTGCCACTTACGACAAAAAAAATGATATCCTTACTACCTGGAGCAGAGTGCGCGGTTTTGATTATCAGGAAAATGCCCGGGTGAAATGTGGCTATGCACAATGGGATAGAGGAAAAGGATATGCATTGCTGTTGGATGAACCCTATCTTACTTCAGGAATAGAAGATACACTTGCTGTAGCGGCTGAAAAAATGGAATATTTTGAACCGGAACGCAAACTTATTGCTACTTTCAATGTTCAGGTGGATAGAGGTGAATTCCATACCACCAGCGATTTTTTAATCTATTTCCTGGAAGAAGAAAAGGCAATTTTTACCGGTGAACCAAAATTTATTTCTGATTTTGCCGATGCTAAAGCTACCGAATTTCATCTCTTTATGAAAGAAAGGGAATTGGTTAAAGCCGAATTAATTGATTCCTGCCATATTGATTTTGCCGAAGAACGCTTTAAAGAGAAGAAAAATACTGTGGATGCAGACATCGTTACTATGGATTTTCTGGATGAACAACTACGCAGGTTTGTTGCCGAAGGGGAAGTGAGCTATTTCTATCAGCAGGATGAAACCGAAAAAAAGGATTTTATGATTAATAGCGCTACAGGACTTTATCTGCAGGCGAATTTTGATGAGGAGAGCAAACTGCAAAATATGCAGATGAAAACGGACATCAAGGGCAAATATGTGTTCAAGAAATGAAGAATGTTAAGAGGTCTGGAGAGCTTGAAAGCTAAAGGTCAAGAAGATTTCTTCGGAAAAATAGAAATTTAGAAGTCATTATCACTTTTATCTCCAATAATACCGTTGGAGGAAAAGGGGTTGGCAAATTTTTTCTTTGCCAAAGATTTCGCAGAACTCTACAAAATAGATGCGTTTGGTTTATAGCAAATTAGAATTCCACAACTAATATTGTTTCCATATTGAAAATGCAGTTATTTTGTCAGAACTAATATGAATTCCTGCTTCCGCAGGTATGACAAAGGAATTTTCATTCAGGAAATTGTATAAAATACAAAATTTGACTATTCTTCACCGGGTTAAAATCCTTCTATAATATCTGTCGTTCCTACGGAACTTTTTCTCTTTCTTAGTGATATTTTTCGCCGGGTTAAAACCCGTCGTTAATAACTATCATTCCTACGGAATTTTTAATTCAATATATAATTAATGCACCTGAATATAAGATTAACCTTATTTCAACTGCATTATTTGGGATAAATTATCCAAAAAATCGGTGTAAATTTGTTTTAGCTGTGTTATCCTGGTTGCTAACACTTTTCCCCACAAGCATTACCATAGCAATACGGACTCATTGCTAATGCCATCCGTAATGGGTAAGCAATGGGTAAGCAATGCAATTAGGGAAGGCAACAAAAATCATTATAAAATATAAAGTTACGCTTCCTGTAAAAAAATACTGTCAATTCCCTGCATTTTGCTTATCGCTCAGTTCCAGCCAACGCGTAAGTAGTTCCTGATGTCTATTTTCCAGCTCCTGCATAGCAATGCTGATATGATAATAATCATTGGGAGAGAGAGGGTTGGCAAAATCATTAAGTCGGCTTTCCAGTTCCAGAAGTTCACTTTCTATTTTTTCAATTTCCTTTTCCAGCAAACCAAATTCCCGTTGTTCATTATAGCTCAATCCCTTGGCAATGCGTTTGGGACGTGTAATAACCGGTTTATGGCATTAACCATAAGCAGGAAATTACTATTATGGGAAAACAGAGCAAAGGTCTTTTTCAGCCAGCTGAAACTAAAAAACCCTTTTCAGCAAAGAAGAAGGTATACGCGGCAATTTTATACACAAATAAACCAGCTCCCAAGTTGCCAATGTAAAAGAGCAAAATAAACAACCAAGCATAACGCCAAAAATAGATAAGTGCCAGACAAAGAACGGAATAGATAATTACATTCAGGGTTTCTGCCAAAGCCAAGGTGTCTTTAAATTGAAAATTCTTTGAGCATAAACACGAACAATACGCAGGATTCAATAAAAATTAAGCCCCCGCCATAGGAAAGAATCCTCGCCTATTCTTGCACTATGATAATAGCACCAATGTTTTTTCCAAAACAGCCAGCAAAAACAGTTATTACAGCAGAAACAGTCCTGTCTGCAAAAGAGCCAGCAAATTTACGCGTTCTTTTGCCCCGGAAACAAGATAAAGATAATCCAGCCCTAAATGAGTAAGATAAGTCAGTAGTGCTACAGCAGAAAAATCATGGTAAACGCAAAAATCATTTGACTTGCTTCATTTTGCCAGAAAGATGAAAAGGATTAAACTGATAGCTCTGCGCAGAATAGTTGTGGAAAGAGTCCAGCGAATGCCTGAAATTACTGTTTTTGTGTGCATTTGCCTCTGTTAAAAAATTTCTGTTTGTCCAGAACCGGAAGTTAAAACTCTAAATGGCGGTATGCTTTGAAAGTAACTTTTCTGCCTTGAGGACTGCGTTCCAGAAACCCTGCTGTACCAAATAGGGTTCAAAAATCTCTTCACGGCTCCGGAATTCACCGATGGCTGTTGGGTGCGGTGATTGTTTTAATGCCAACACTTCCATTATAATTTTCATTAATGGTAGTTAAAATGCGTTTATCCATTTCATCCAAGCCGGCATTATTCCATTCGCAGCATTTGTAAAGCAGACAAAGCAATATTCAAAGTAATTGATTCTTCACCTTTATTTGAGCATAGTCCCGCACTCTTCTTAATAAACGATTAGCAATGCGAGGAGTACCAACGACTGCGTCTGGCAATTTCTTGAACACCATCATCTTCTGCAGGAATATTTAATAAGCGTGCACTTCTGCGAATAATTTGGTAATGGATTCTTGATCATAATAATCCAAACGCAGTACAATTCCAAATCTATCACGCAGCGAGGGTTAATAAACCCGCCTGGTAGTTGTTCTAATCAAAGTAAAATGTTCCAGCGGAATTTTAATGTGCGAATTAGACCGCTATCCAGAATAATCTCCATTTCAAAGCCCATCGCGGGATAGATATATTCTTCAATAATATGGGAAAGACGGTGAATTTCATCTATAAAAAGCGTTTCATGACGCTGCAGATTGGTTAAAATACCGGCTAAATCGGAGGGCTTTTCAATAACCGCACTAATTGGAAGCAGTTAAATTAACCCCCATTTCGCGTGCTATAATTCCCGCCAGAAAGTCGTTTTTCCTAAACCTGAGGCCCGTAAAAAGGATATGGTCAAGGATTCTCCCGCAGTTTGGCTGCTTTAATACTGATATCCAAAAGTTCCTTGATATGAGTTTGCCCTATAAATTTCTTTAAGCTGCGGGGACGCTCTATCCAGCTCTACATCTTCATTCAATTTATCGGGATTATTGATCTTTTCCAGCATTATCTATTTTTTCTTTTTCGTATAGGGAGGGACAACCGGTTTTTCCAGCATTTTTATTAAGTTTGTGCCTTCGGGAATGGATTGAGTCCGTGTCTTTTTTCTGTCCTGTTTTTTTGTGTGTTATTTCCAGATATATAACTTTCTGCCTTCTATTGGCTGGGGAAATTTCCCAATTGCAACCGGCAATAACGGTAAAAGGAATTTTTTTCCTGTCTCCAACCTGTTTAACAGCAATAGCATAAAGCGGATGAGTTTCCGTACTTACTATTTCATCCGACGGGTATTTATCCATGCTTTAAGGATATATTCATTGGCACTTTTATCTTTTCTTCCCGGGTTATTGAGGGATTTTTGCCGTTTTCCAGAGTCAGCTTTTGCACATATACCTCGGGAATAGTTATTGAGGAAAGCGACAGCCCAAGAAAAATATGCTACACAGTATTATCAGTCGTTTCATTTTTAAATCCTGCTCTCGTTATTTCAATCTTCAGCATTTTCATCATTTCTAAACGCCAAAACCATCATATGGCCTCCCAAACAATTTTTCGGCTCATTTTAGAAACGCCGTTCAGTCGTTCTGTAAACACAATCGGGATTTCCTTTGATGCGAAAACCTCTTCACCCAAGCTTTAAAGTTCATTTCTATCTGGAAAGCATAGCCATCAGACAGAATTTTATCCAAATCAATACTTTCCAACACTTTACGCCTAAAACATTTGAATCCGCTGGTAGGGTCTTTCACAGGCATCCTGGTAATTGTGCGGACATATTTACTGGCAAAGCAACTGATTAGTAATCTTTTAATGGGCCAGTGAATAATGTTCACTCCGTCACAATAGCGACTGCCAATCACTACATCGTATTTTTTTACTGTTTCCAAAAAGCGGGGAATGTCACAGGATTATGCGAAAAATCGGCATCCATTTCCATAATATAGTCATAACCCTGTTCCAAGGCATATTTAAAGCCGGTAACATAAGCAGAACCGAGCCCCATTTTCCTTGACGCTCCAGTAAATGAATGCGCGGTTCAGAACTTTGCATAAATTTAACTCTTAGCAGTGCTGTCTGAGAGAGTTATCATCAATCACCAGCACTTCAATTGTTTCGCTTTTGGCTAAGACCTGTTCCAGCAGTTGTTCAATGTTTTCAATTTCATTGCATAGGGATAATTATAAGTGTTTTCATTGCTTATCCAAATTATTTTCCATTAGTTGAGGTTCAGGAACTTCTTTAAATGGTTTTGCCGGATTTCCTGCTACGATTGTTTTAGCGGGAACATCTTTGGTAACAACAGCTCCAGCAGCCACCGTTCCGTCTTTATCAATCACTTTTTCCGGCAGGATTGTAGCGTTAACTCCAATCCGAGAGCCACTATCATTGTAATCCTTTTAAAGTGTTTAAAGCGTTCTGTATCGCGAGCCATATAATTATCGTTACTTGTTGCCACGCAGGGTGCTATAAAACAATAGTCCCTAATTTCCGAATAGGCAGTTACATAGCAGTTTGTTTCAGTTTATTGCGGCTGTCGAAAGTACAAAATTCTCAATAGTAACATTTCTGCCGACTATGTTTAAATCGCCTAAAGTAACATTTTCCCGTATAGTTGCCAGATCAGCAATCAAATTACGGTTACCGATTGTGCATTGACAATAAATAATTACATTACTGCCAATCTGGCAAAAATCACCTATTTCTGTGCCTTTCAGGTCTGTTGGCACTGTAAAAATACTGCGTGGAGAGGAAAGCGGTTTTTTGCCAATTATGGTTCCATCATCTATCCGGCAGGCATTTCCGATTTTTGTATCCGGATGAATAATAACATTATGCCCTATCAGACAGTCATTTCCAATCTGGACTCCTGCCATAATAACGACATTATTGCCTAAGGTTACATTCATTCCAATTTTAGCACTTTCGTCAATAAACCGGTTCATTCGTCCTCCCTTTTTTTACTTAATACCATTTTTTGCTTGATAAGTTTTAAGGCAAGAAAAAAAATGGATTTATGGAAAAATATATAGCTGATTTCTGCAATTATCTTGCTTTGGAAGGTAAATCGCCCAGAACGATTACTGCCTATAAGCTGGATTTGGAACAATTCCATTCATTTATTCAGCGCTATTTTGAAAATGGCGAAGTGGATATAAAAGGAATTACCGTTCTTAATATTCGGGATTTTTTCCGCTTTCTTAATGAAAAACCGGATTGTAACCGCTCTTTAGCGCGTAAAAGTGCTGCCTTAAATTCCTTTTTCCGCTATTGTAAAAGAAGCGGTTTTATTCAGAATAACCCTATGGAAAAAATTAAGCGTCCCAAATACGAAGTTCCTCTTCCCAAATGTTTTACCGAAGAAGAAGTGCGCACTTTGCTTTCTATTCCGGATACCGATAGTCCCTTCGGAATAAGGAATAAGGCAATTTTGGAGACCTTATATTCTTCCGGATTGCGTATTTCCGAACTTGCAGGAATCCGTTTGCAGGATATTGATTTGAAAAGAGGATTGATAAGGGTTACAGGAAAAGGCAATAAACAGCGTATTGTGCCCCTTGGTTCTTATGCTATTGAAGCAATAAATAACTATTTAAAGGTGCGTCCCCAATTTATGCGAGAAAATAACCCCGATTTGCTCTTTTTAACTAAAAGCGGTAAAGCATTTGACACAAAACAGCTGGATATTATTCTAAAACGCTATTTTGAACTCGTTGCCAAAGCTAAGGGCTATTCTCCTCATTCTTTAAGACACAGTTTTGCCACCCATTTGCTTTCCAGAGGGGCAGATTTAAGAGCCATCCAGGAACTTTTAGGACACTCTCTGCTCTCTACTACAGAGACCTATACCCACATTTCCCTGGAAGATATTAAGGAGGCATATAAAAAAGGGCATCCCAGAAGCAAGGAATGAACCCGCTTAAAAAATCCATAATTCTATCCCTTATGCTTCCCATATCATTCCCATATCGTTCCCATATCGCAATATGGGAATCAATTGGGATGGTTAAATGCGATATAGGGCTGAAAACAAAGAGAAAAAGCAGTTTTTTCTTGAAGATTTAAGTTAGAAATTATAGCACGCAACTGACTGGAGCCATTGGAGTTACCAGATTAAATTCAGGCGTAATTAGCAGTATAATAAATATCTTATTATCATCTTCTCGGTGTTCACGGTGTCCTTTGTGTAAAAAAGAGAAAAATATATGAAAAAGATTCTTCTGACAGCCATAAACAGCAGTTGGAGTCAATCCAATCCTGCAATATACTACTTACGGGAAATGATTGCGGATTTGTCCTATGATGTTATTCTCCAGGAATGGACATTAAAAGACCGGCTTTTGGATGTGCTGTATTATATTTATAGCCAAAATGCCGATGTCCTTTGTTTTTCTGCCTATATCTGGAATCGTCTTTATCTGCAGGAATTGATTCCTGAAGTTATAAAACTTTTGCCTGAAGCAGTTATTGTGATTGGCGGACCTGAAGTAGAAAATCTTGCTTTCCTGAAAAGAAAAGGGCTTTACCTAATCAAAAAAGCTGGTGAAGGTCAGTTTCGCTGCCTGGCAGAACACAACTTTTCTGCGAATGATAAGGAAGTTTTTCTGGCAGAACATATTCCCTTGAAAGATATTCCTTTTCCTTACAGACAAAGCGATAAAGAAACTTTAAAAGGCAAATTGCTATATTATGAAACATTTAGGGGCTGCCCTTTTGCCTGCATTTACTGTCTTTCGGCAAATGATAAACGCTCCGAACTTCGCTATCAGCCAAATAACCAAAAAGATATGCAATGCCTGAATAAGGAATTGGAGACCTTGATTTCTTTTCAGCCAAGAACTATAAAATTCGTAGACCGCAGTTTTAATCTCCATAAACAGCTGGCACACTATATTTGGAAGTTCTT
>JAXGIH010000034.1:0-17128 GCA_040770845.1 Cloacimonas sp. (SeqCode) | reverse complement strand
TCACCAATTAAGACAATATAGTCCGGACGCGTTGCAGGATTGTTGTAAGCTGTTTGAATATAACTCTTAATATTGGTATTGGTTGTTCCGGTAACACCAGTGCTAACTGCGTTTACAATAAAGCCCCTTTGCTTTTTCCAGGTAACGAATTCATTTATTTTAGATAAATAGTTGGTGTCTGTATAATTGCCATAGATAACCAGCATCACAGGATTCCGATAGTCAATTTCCCGTGTTTGCCGCAGGGATTCATAGTTTAAAATCAGCCCTCTATAGATACTGTCAAAACTACAGGAAATAAAAGAACTGGAATTCAATTCATTGATAGAAGGTCTGCTGTTGAATGTTAACTTTATATCCAGATTTTCACTAACAAGCAGTTTCCGATTTATCCGGTCATATTGAAAGGGATATATATTAAGATTTACAACCCTGAAATCACGCAATATCTGGGGCTCTGAGATAACAACATTAGCGGCAGGATAATGAATATCGGTAAATCTTCCCTGTTGGTTTTCCCTATTCAGAGCAGCATCAAAATCGGCAGTAAAATCATTAATAGAAGATTTTGAGGAATTAGAAACAAGCAAATCTACCCCTCCCCTATTCGGAATAGCAATCATTGTGGAAAAAACCGGCAATGTTTCTTCTTCATCTATAAAAAGATAAGGTGTTTCCTGAACTTTAACTTTCTTTCTTATTTCGTTTTTAACATTAAATTGTTCCATCTCCCATTGCGGTAAAGTAAATTGAATACTTATTTCGCTATCCTTCATTTCTTTAATCTTAAAAGGATTGTTTTCGTCATTTGCATTACCGGATAGCGCTATTGGCAACAACAATATGGTTACAATTAGCATCGCTAAATATCGGAATGAATTCATTAAGAACCTCTATTTTCGGTTTTTTGTACCTGATTATGAAGCAGTTTTTATGCCAAAAATAAGCTTATTGATAGCAAATCTGACATCCGTTCCGTAACTTATTATTATTTAAGTAGGATACTTTTATTGCCTGAATGCATTACGGAAGCATTACCTACCCAATACGGATGCCATCCGTAATGGGTGAGCAATGGGTAAGCAATGCAATTAAGGAAGACAAAGTTCAGACAATATCATTTTTTACAAGCGGAATTTGACAAAGATTCCTTTTTACGATGTTCTTTCCGGGTTTCACCTTTTCTCATTTACACTTTTTTACTATTATGGACCAATGGCATTTACTGCTTATACAATTCTGGTTCCGGTTTTACCTTCAAAGGCATCCACAATTTTTTCAATGGAAGTAATCAACACTTCCGAGCCACCGCGTTCCAGAAAATCAATAGCTGCTTTGATTTTAGGACCCATACTTCCCGCGGGAAACTGTTTTTCAGCAAAATAGCGTTTGGCTTCGGCAACTGTCATTCTATCCAAGTCCTGCTGATTTTCTTTACCGTAATTAATAGCAACCTTTTCCACACCTGTCAAAATCACAAAGAGGTCTGCTTTAATTTCCAAAGCTAAAAGTGAGGAAGCAAAGTCCTTATCAATTACTGCATCAACACCTTCGTAGGTGCCATCTTCTTCAATATAAATAGGAATTCCGCCTACCAACTGCAATTACTATCTCTCCCCTATCCACAAGTTCTTTGATGGTTGCAGCGGGAATAATTTGAATTGGATAAGGTGAAGGAACAACACGCCGAAAACCTTTTCCGGAATCCTCTTTCAGTATCCAACCCAATTTCTGATGTAATTCTTCTGCCTGCTGAGCTGTATAATAGGTGCTTCCAACAAATTTCGTCGGATTCAGCATACTGGGATCATTTTTATCAACTACCTGCGATAATAGTAATAACCGTTTTTAATACCGCTTTTATGTAGTTTATTTTGCAAGCTTTGTTCTATCATATATCCCATAGTTCCTTCCGTAGCAGCGTTTAATACACCTAAAGGCAATTGGGGAATGCCTTCTTTTTCACCGGCTTCCTGTTGGCGTAATAAATTTCCTACCTGGGGTCAAGTTGCCATGAGTTATGCTTAAATGATAGCCCCGTTTGATTAGTTCTACGATTCCGCTAAGGGATTCACGAGTATTGGCAAATTGCTGAGTTATGGTTCCTTTTTCACCTGCTTTGATAATAGCGTTTCCACCAAGGGCAAGAACAGCTGTTTTGTTCATTTTCCTTTTCCTTTATCTAATGTAAATTTTGATGAAGCAGAAAAGTTAATTCCTTTTAATGTAAAAAAGTGAATAAACTTTACTGCCAGAGGATAACAAATGGAAAAAGGAGGCGACAAAGCACCTCCTTTTATAGAAACTATTATTTTTTAGAGGATTTCTTACCGAAATTCTTCAGAACATCCGCTATTGTAGGAACTCCAATTTCCTGCAATTCGTAACGCACTTGACAAGCGGGCTTATTGATTTTAATTAAACGACGCAGGTCTATTGGAGTGGCAATAATCACAGAATCACATTCAGCACTATTGATTGTTTTTTCCAAATCCTTAATCTGCTTGGAACTATAACCCATTGCCGGAAGCAAAGTTCCGATTTCAGGATATTTTTCGTAGGTCTGCTTAATTTCACCTGCAGCCCAGGGACGCGGATCAACAAGGTCGGCACAACCATATTTTTCTGCAGCTACAATTCCCGCTCCATAAGTCATTTCTCCATGGGTTAAAGTAGGACCGTCTTCCACAACCAGAACTTTTTTACCGTAAATCATTTCAGGATGGTCTACAAAAAGCGGTGACGCAGCTTCAATAATTTGAGCTTTAGGATTGATCATCCGAACATTATCCCGAACCTCATTGATATCATAAAAATCGGCACTATCAATCTTATTGATAACGATTACATCAGCCAAAAAGACATTTGTTTCACCCGGATAGTAAGAAATTTCATCTCCGGGACGATGAGGATCAACCACAACTATCTTAATTTCTTTATCAGAAGTATAAAATGGAATATCATTATTACCTCCATCCCAAACAATTACATCCGCTTCTTTTTCCGCTTCTTTTAAAATTGCCTCATAATCCACTCCAGCATAAATAACACTATTCATCATTATATGCGGCTCGTATTCTTCCATTTCTTCAATTGTGCAGTTATATTTTTTCAGGTCTTCCAGTTTGGCAAAACGCTGAACTTTTTGTTTAACAAGATCGCCATAAGGCATAGGATGACGAATGGAAACAACTTTCAGCCCTTTTGCCTTGAGAGCTTTCACAACCGCTCTGGTCGTTTGTGATTTACCGCAACCGGTTCTAACTGCACAAACAGTTACAAGGGGTTTACTGGTTTTAAGGGTTGTATTATCTTTTCCCATCAACATAAAATCGGCACCACAAGCATTTACTAACGATGCTTTATGCATCACTACTTCAAAAGGAAGGTCACTATAAGCTAAAACCACTAAATCAACTTTGTGTTTCTTTATCAGGTTTTTCAGTTCACTTTCCGGATAGATATTGATTCCTTCAGGATAAAACTTTCCTGCTAAAGCGGAAGGATACTTTTTATCGTCAATTCCAGGTATCTGTGTAGCAGTAAAAGCTACAACTTCATAATCCTTGTTATTGCGGAAAAAAACATTGAAATTGTGGAAGTCCCTTCCCGCTGCACCCATAATGATAACTTTGCGTTTCATTAATGAATCTCCTTTATTTTATTATAGTTATATATTTGTTTTCACCGTTTTAATTAGCGTTTTACCGTCAAGGAAAATCTGGAATGGCAGAGAGAGCATTTCAACTCTCTCAACCTTTTTAAATTCCTTCTTCTTTTTTCTCTTTTCCTCTTTTCCTCTTTGTAAAATTATCTCTTTTTCAATTTACAAAATAAAATCCGTTTTCTGTTCTTTTATCTGTAAAATCGGCGTAAGATTTGCGTAATCTGCGGAAAAAATACCTGTAGGAAAAACCTTGACAAAATCCTTCTTTCTTAAGAAAAGGGATTTAATATACAATGCTGAAGTGGTGAAATTGGTAGACACGCTAGTTTCAGGGACTAGTGAGCAATGAGCTCATGGGGGTTCAAATCCCCCCTTCAGCACCATTTTTTTATTAACTACAGGTTTTTTACTTCTATCAATCCTTTTTTGCAGTCATTATCAGGAAAATAATCATTGACTATCCCTGCCCTATTGTAATTTTTGTTTTATTGTTCTTGATTCAAGATACAAACCCCGTTAGAAGGGTAACAGACCCGAAACTGCGTGATAAATATCAAAAAAACAAAGGAAGTTATACAAATGGAAAGGAAAATTTTTATTCTGGATACAAATGTCCTGATTCACAATCCCCAAGCACTTTTTTCTTTTGAGGATAATAGAGTGGTTTTGCCTATTGTAGTAATAGAAGAAATTGACCAGTTTAAAAAAGGCGTGGATGAGAAAAGCCGTAACGCGCGTCAAGTTGGACGCTATCTTGATGCTTTACGCAAAAAAGGAAAATTACAGGAAGGTGTGCCCACAGAAAATGGAGGCACAATTCAAGTAACAGTGAATAAAGAAATAACCAACACCGCTTCGGAGCTGTTGTTTCTTGACCGAAATGACAATTTAATAATAAGTACTGCTTTGTATTTCAAGGAAAAATATCCTCAATCCATTGTTACTCTGGTTTCCAAAGATGTAAATGTGCGTGTTAAGGCAGATTGTGTAGGCATAAATGCAGAAAATTTTGAAACCGATACCATTAAATACGAGGAATTTTTTACCGGTTGGGAATTCCTTGATTTGGAACCGGAACAATACAGAGAACTGGAAGAAAAAGGGTATATAAACAATATTTTTGGTGACTTTTTCCCCAATCAGTTTGTGCGTGTTTCTGTTCCTGATAAGCCCGATCAATATAAGACCTTGCGTTATCATTATGGACGCAATCAACTCTATGTAATCAATCATTATACGGGACAACAGGTTTTTGGCATTAAAGCCCGCAACTTTGAACAGGAAATGGCTCTGGATATTCTTTTGGATGACAGTATAAAGTTAGTAAGCTTATCCGGCAAGGCAGGAACAGGAAAAACACTTTTAGCTATGGCTGCCGGCTTACAAAAGGTGGTGGAAGAAAAAAAATATTCACGCCTTGTAGTTTCCCGTCCAATTTCTCCTTTGGGAAAAGACCTGGGCTATTTACCCGGTTCTAAAACCGAAAAATTTAATCCCTGGATGCAGCCCATTTATGATAATATGGATATTTTGCTCTCTTTGCATACGGATAAAAGCCAGGAAGGTCCTTCAAGCAGAAAAAAAACCGATATTAATGATTTAATGGATTACGGTTTTCTGGAACTGGAACCGCTAACTTATATCCGGGGACGCAGTTTGCCCGATCAATTCTTTATTATTGATGAAGCCCAAAATTTGAGTCCGCATGAAATGAAAACCATTATTACTCGTGCGGGAGAAAACACCAAAGTTGTTCTTACAGGAGACCCCTATCAAATAGATATTCCCTATTTGGATTCTCAAAGTAACGGACTTTCCGTTTCGGTAGAAAAATTCAAAGGCGAAATTCTGGTAGGGCATATAACTTTAGATAAAGGTGAACGCAGTGCTCTGGCAGATTTGGCTGCCAAGTATTTATAAACTATGTTACGAAGAAAGATTTTTGAGCGTAGTTGGGTGGAAATTGACCTTTCCGCTTTCAGAACCAATCTGAATATCCTGAAAAGCTTTCTGGAACCGCAACAACAATTTATGATGATTGTGAAAGCGGATGCTTATGGTCATGGAGCCAGGGAAATAAGTAAAATTGCTTGTGAGGAAGGAGCTGTCTATTTGGGAGTCGCCAATCCTGAAGAGGGTCGTTTATTACGACTGCAAGGTTGCAAGGAACCTGTTTTAATTCTTTCTCCTTGTTTAAGTAACGAAATTAATACCATTTTGGATAATGACCTGGCTGTTAATGTTTCTTCTCTGGATTTTGCCAGAGCGTTAAATAAAACCGCTAAGACAAAAAACAAACAGGCAGTTGTTCATCTGAAAGTTGATACCGGTATGCATCGCAGTGGTATTTTAGATAGTGAATTTAATGGTTTTTTTGCTAAAATAGCCAAAATGGACAACCTGCTGATTGAAGGTGTATTTACTCATTTTGCCTCTGCGGAAAACGATCCGGATTTCAGTAAACAACAGGAAGAACGATTCTGGAACATAATAGATAACCTGCCTTTTACTCCCACATATCTCCATATTAATAATTCCAATGCCCTGGTAAACGGTTTGGGAAAACACAGTAATTTAGTCCGTTTGGGAATTATGGCTTATGGAATTCAAGTTCCCGGGAATAAAGACATCGCTTTGCAACCTGTTATGACATTCAAAACAATACTTTCGCAAATAAAACATATTGCTAAAGGTGAATCGGTGGGATACAATCGTTCCTGGACAGCAAAAAAGGACTGTTTATATGGAATTCTACCAATCGGTTATGCTGATGGTTACGATTTTATGCTTTCTAATTGTGGCGTTGTTTTGCTGGATAATAAGCTCTGCAATGTTATAGGTCGCATCTCAATGGATATGATTTGTGTGGATTTGAGTACATTAGAAAATCCTGCAATTGGTGATGTGGCAATTCTTTTAGGTGGTTCTGCAAAAGAAACAAGAGCAGAAAATTTGGTATCGCATTATGGAGGTAATTCTTATGAACTGCTCTGTCAGGTAGGGCGTAGAGCTAAAAGATACTATTTTCAAAACAGGAAAATGATTTATAGCACTCCTCTTTCCCGGCGTGATTTCGTTCCTGATGATTTTTCGGATAGCAAATTGAATCAAATAATTGAATCAGCAATTGCTCAACGCTTACAGAGCATTGAAATAGGAGAGCTCATTTATCGCGAAATGTGAGGATTTCTTTTATTCATAAGGATAAAGATATTCACTACAGACATAACTTCCAACATCAGGTTATTTTTTCCCATCTTTAATGCCGGATATTTTAACGCTACAACTACCCTCAATTTTGATAAGTGTAGTAACGACTATTTTATGGTTGCTTGTGCCTCTTCCGATGGTTCTGCGTCGCTATTTTAAAAGGAGCTGATAGCAGAATACCGTTAAGCTGATGGTTAAATTAGCTTTGAACTGGATAGTAAAAACTTTATCGTTTGTCTGGCAAAAGTAGATGATCTTATTTTGCAAACACTTTGCATTATATAAATGGCTGTTTGGAAATTAGATGTTCCCATCGATTGAAGAAAAAATAAGGAAGAGAAGTTCATTTCACCATCAATACTCTTACTTTGTATCCTTGTTCTTCTCATCAATTTAGTGTTTTTATCACGGAACTTACTCGCGGAGTGGATATTTCCTTCAGTATCCACTGACTATAAATACTGTGGACTGTGTACCTTTTTCTCCGGTCAGGATAAAGACCCTATCATTCAAGAAAAAACGGAGAAATAAGAGTTTCCAGAAGTAATGAATGAATGGATATTCCTATTAGTGGAGGTTATTTTTGCTTATTGAAAACAAAAAATTGTTTGACATATTCCCTCTCCAGAATAGTGGTTTCTTAAAGTTAATTTCTATTGTTGTGGTTATTGGCTAAAAGGTGACTTGCTGAAGAATTTAACATTTAATATATATACAATGATTGTTGTGTGTGCCACTGATTGCAGGTAGCTTTAACTGGTATTCACAGAATGATGAACAGTAAATCGGGAACAATTAGGTTCGGGAAAAAAATCGTGGTGTAGCGGTTGTGTAAGCTGCTACTTTTCTAAAACATCTTTTAAACATGAAGCAAGCAATGAATATATGACTCCTGACCGTTTAAATGAATGGCTGAAAAAATGGCTATTCCGGAAGTAATATGCGTTAGCAAATTCCAAATTGAAATTGACGGCAGCGGATTAGGACTGGAGCTTGTTGCTAAGCACTGTTAGAAATGATTGGGATTTTCTTTCAATGAATTGGAAAACAAAATTATTCGTAAAGTTGCAAAAACGCCAGAAGAAATCATTAAGGTTCGGTAATCAAACAGGACGGTCCTAAAAATAAGCCCTCTTCCTATATTATCAAATGGCCCGGAATGAAAGAATACGGCGAAGAACCCTCGCCTATTTTGGTGGGTTTAAATCCGCTCGTTCTATTCGGAAACTGGTTGGATGAACAAGCGTTTGATTTGGATAGTGAAATTAATGTAGTTCCTGTTTCGCAAGATGAACTTTTCTTTACGATGTTGCCAAATTGCCTCATCCCTTGCCGATGTTTATATTACTTTGTACCAACAATTTACCAGTAGAAATTTCCGTTATTTTATTCTCGAGCTCTTTGATGAAGAAGGAAACTATCTTCGCACTGTGGATTATGAATATGCAACCGTTGAAGCCAGTGGAAATTATGATTTACTCTATGAACTTTGCGGATGTTAAACCTTTGAATGAAGAACATCAAGACCTGAAGATTATTTATAGTAAATACTTCTCAAGAAATATGCCTTCCCTAACTGAATCCATTGAACTCATCAATAAAGGCATTAGAAACTATACCAATACTACCAATTAAACCAAATAATACAGTAGAAATAATGGTTATTATCATTTCCCTCCTTTTAACCATATTGTAGTAAAAATTCCGTAGAAATAGGAGATACTAACAACAGGTTTTAACCAAACGGCGATATAGCTACTAAGAGAAAAAATTCACTTTTATCAAACCAAATCAAATTTTTTTATCAAATAGTTACTGTAATGTTTCCATAAGGCGTTTATCTTCTCCTTATTTTAGTTTTTATTAAATTATTCTAAATAGGCAACAATTTATAATATCCATAGATTTTTGTCAAGATTTGACAGATTATTATTGCTTTCCCTGCACGAAGAGCTCGTTCAAACATCTATCTCAACCCTCTTAACCCTCTCAACCTTCTAAAACCTTCTAAACTCTCCTCAACCCTCTAAACCTCTTTTAAATTCATTCTTCATTCCTTCTCTTTGTAAAAAAAATCCTAAAAATCCTGTTCATCTCTACCCCTTATCAATCAAAATCTACCAAAATCAGTGGAATCTGTGAGAGGTTATAAAAAAGGACTTGACGAAATAACCAATATGGAAAAAAATCAACACAATAGGATTAGAATTTGAGGAGGTTTGATGAACAACTATTTTATGGAGACCCATCATCATGAATGGATTCTAACTAACCGTAGAGCGGTTATGCTTTAGGAACAGGAAATTTGATTATTAGCGAAAATATCACGGTTTACTGGTTAGCAGCGACAGTAAATTCAATCGCTTTCATTTGGTGGCTGGCATTGAAGAAAAAGTTGAATGGCAGGAAGAATTTTTCACCTGGACAGCAATAATTACAACAATTGTATATATCACGAGGTTTTCTGCATTTAGTTAAACCTTGGTTGCGTCCCCTATCCGATATTTTTGTATTCAGCTCTTCCCCATCAGGCAAAATATTTTGATTCTGAAAGAGATAATGATGGATGAATCCACCAATACAACTTTGGTGAAATATACCAATTTGGGTCATCATCTTCTTGCATTTTTGAGCTTCATCTAAGTTTACGATGATTCCTCATCTCAAGGCTCAATAAACCTGGCACTTCGATTTCTTGAATTTTATTACGAAATTGAAACTCAAAAGGATAAATTCACTCGTTTTAGTGTTCAGAGGCAGGATAATAATATAAAACTTTATAGTTACTTTGCTTTCAGGTGAAGTTATTCCCAATCGCTATGTTTATTATAATGTTTTTTATCCCTGGGAAGTGATGAGTGGTTATGAAGGCATTGGTGATCAGATAACTCTTTTTCAGCTTGGTTTTGATTTGAGGGTAGGACAAAGCAACTATCACTGCTGTTAAATCGCTTAAATTTAAATGCAGCTGTTGAAAGGATTGAAAATCGTTATGCAGACCTTCCCAAACCTTTGGATTATCCTTATACTTCTGATAAAAATGATACCTTTTGAATAACTTGGATTATAACGATAATATTATTTTCCCGTATGACAATTATCTGAAAATCCTGGAATTTGCCCTGAAGGATTTTTTAGCCAATGACGATATTGTAGCCGGCTTTCCTTTTTACGGTGCTTGGGGAAGAGATACAATGGTTGTGGTAAATGCGCTCTTACATTGTCCCAATCAACTGGAAACGGTGGAAAAAATCCTCAATAAATATCGCGGCTACATTAAAAATGGTCTGATTCCTAATATGATTGCAGAATCCGGCAGGGAAACAAATTATGATAGTGTAGATTCTACTTTATGGTATATTATCCTGCTGTGGAAATTGGGTAAACGCAAGCAAACGGTTAAATACTGGAAGGATGTTATTGCCTTAACGGAAGAAATCATAAACAGCTTTTTGCATAATGAATCCCATCCCTTTAGTGTGCGTTACGATGGTTTAATTGAATTGCCTCCCGATTTTGCTCATGGTACATGGATGGATGTGCGGATAGATGGAAAAGCGATAACTCCTCGTAATGGAGCTCCAGTAGAAATTAATGCCCTCTGGTATAACGCTTTATGTTCTTATGAAGCTATGTGCCTTGCCTACTGTCAGAAATCCCGAAAAAAATATCAAGCAAAAGAAGAATTCGTCCAGTTGAAAGAGCTGGTAAAACAATCCCTGCAAAAGTTCTATCAAGATGGCTATCTGGCAGATAGAATTGTAGGTGAAGAACTGATAATGGAAATTCGTCCGAATGCTATTATAGCTCTTGCTTTGCCCTGGCAAGCGTTTTCCCAGGAAATTCTGCAGCAGGTTCTGGAACTAAGTTTTAAGGAGCTCTACACTAACTATGGAATACGCACTTTGAGTCCCAAAGATATTCGTTTTCGCAAAAAATATTATGGAACACAAAGAGAAAGAGACCTTGCTTATCATAATGGCAGTGTTTGGGCTTGGTTATTAGGTCCCTTTTGCGGTTTATATACAAGGGCGTATAATGGTGTGAAAACCCAAGAGGAAATAATAGATGCTCTTACTTCTTTTATTTCCACTTTTCGCACCAGTTTTATGAAAGGACATATTGCTTCCATTGCTGAAATCTGGGATGGAGATGCTCCCCATTTTCCTAAAGGAGCACCGGCTCAGGCATGGAGTGTAGCTGCCTTATACAATATTGAAAATTACATTCTTTTTCTGCAGGAGGGTAAATGAAAATTCTAATGTTCACCTGGGAATTTCCACCTCTGATTTCCGGGGGTTTAGGTATGGCATGTTATGGAATGGTGAAAGCTCTGCTTAGTCAAGGAATAAAAATAGACCTCGTTTTACCAACCAAAGAACTGGTTTATTTTCCTTTAAGGGAAGAAAGTGATGCCGATACCCTTCCTGCCGTGTTTATTGAACCGGAAAAACACAAGGAATATACAAAGCGGACTTTTTCTACTTTGCACGAACGCTTGGAATATATCGGAGCCAGCACCCATCCGGAAAGTTATTTTAACTTGAGTGAAATTAAGGACTATGTAAGTTCCATTAAAAAAACCTTCTGGCTTACTGAAACTGTTACCACCGAAGAACATAATATCTGGAAAGAAATGACTGCTCATCTCATTGGTGAAGAAGATTTAATTCGGAAAGTGCAGGAGTATACATTGAGAGCAAGTCGTTTTGCCGAAATTTTGGATTATGACCTGATTCATGCGCATGACTGGCTTACTTACCCCAGCGGAATTTTAGCCAAACAGATTTCCCGTAAGCCATTGATTGTGCATATTCATGCCACGGAATTTGATAGAGCAGGTGGTCCTGGAGACGAAAGAATTCATAAAATTGAACATCTCGGAATGAACTATGCCGATAAAGTAATTGCCGTTTCTCAATATACAGCTCAGATGATTATGAGTCGCTATCGGATAGATACCGGTAAAATCCGCATAATTTATAATGCTTTTACCGTTTCGGAAACTACTCTTCACAACAAGAAACGCATTTTTAAGGGTCCTACTATTCTTTATTTAGGAAGAATAACTTTACAAAAAGGTCCTGATTATTATCTGGATATGGCAGATAAGGTTCTGAAAGTTCATCCCGAAGCAAGATTTATCCTTGCTGGAACAGGAGATATGCAGCGTCAGATTTTGCGTCGTTCTGCCGCCTTACGCTTGAAAAACCGTTTTCTCTTCACCGGTTTTTTGAATCGTAAACAGGTTGAACGAATTTTGCAGGCAGCTGATATTTATGTTTTACCCTCTGTTTCCGAACCCTTTGGTATTTCTCCTCTGGAAGCAATGGCTTATGGAATTACCGCTATAATTTCCAAACAATCCGGAGTTGCTGAAGTTGTGCATAATGCCTTTAAGATTGACTATTGGGATATAGACCTTTGGGCTGAAACCATCAATCATTTAATAGAAAATCCTGAAGAATGCGCTAAAATAGGAATGGAAGGCAGAAAAGAAGTCCAAAAAATTCAGTGGAATGAAGCCGCGGATAAAATCCGTCAGCTCTATGCCGAAACGCTTTCTGAGTATAACAAACGAATGGAATTATAAGGAGACAGCGATGTTAAATATTGTATTCTACTTTCAGGTGCATCAACCCTATCGTCTAAATCATTTTAATGTGCTTGATATCGCTCATAATGCAAAGATTTTCAATGATAAGCTAAATGGCGATATAATGCGTAAGGTAGCAAATAAATGTTATTTACCAACTAACCAGTTGCTTCTGGAGCTTATTGAAAAATATGAAGGCAGGTTTAAGGTTGCTTTTTCTATTTCAGGCACTGCTTTGGAACAATTCAAACTCTATTCTCCTGAAACCCTTGATTCCTTCAAGCGTTTAGTGGATACCGGTTGTGTGGAATTATTAGGTGAGACCTATTATCATTCTTTGGCTTTTCTTTTTGATACCAATGAATTTCTTGATCAGGTTTATCTCCATCGGGACTTGATGCAAACTGAATTTGGCTATTATACAACCACTTTCCGCAATACGGAATTAATCTATCAAGACCGCTTATCTGATATTATTTTTGAAATTGAAGGATTCAAGACCATTCTTACCGAAGGTGTAGATAGAATTCTCCAGTGGCGCAGTCCTTGGTATGCCTATAAGAATTATTCCAAAAATATGAATTTGTTGAAGTATTAACAATTGGTGATGATATTTGCCTTTCGTTTTTCCAATCGGGATTGGCCTGAATATCCTTTAACCGTAGATAAATTCATCCATTGGATAGACCAGCTTACCTTAGCAGAAAAAGGCGGGAAAAACCTCTTTCTGAATCTTTTTATGGATTATGAAACCTTCGGAGAACACCAATGGGCTTCTACAGGTATTTTTGATTTTATGCGCCATTTTCCTGATGCCGTTTTAGCAAGAGAACATCTGGGTTTTGCCCATCCTAAAGATATTTCCCATTTGGCAAATTATCAACAGGAATCCCTTTCTTTTCCGGAACCTGTTTCCTGGGCTGATGAACAACGCGATATTTCTGCCTGGCTGGGAAACGAAATGCAACAAAATGCCAGTGAGACCTTTTATGAATTGCTGAATAGGATTAAGGAAAAGGGAGATAAAGAGTTGCTTAGAACTGCTCGTATGCTTAGCACTTCCGACCATTTTTATTATATGTGTTCCAAATATTTTCAGGATGGAGATGTGCATAAATACTTCTCTCCTTACGATTCACCGGATCAAGCATATATCTATTATATTAATGCTCTGGCGGAACTGGAAGAGCTTCTTTTAAGGTAATGCAATATGAAAGGAAAAATTTTGATTCTGGAAGATGACATAGTTCTTTCCGAACAAATTGCCAATGTGGTGAAGCACTATAACTATGAAGTTATGCAAACTATTAATAGCGATCAGTTTTTTGAGGTCTTACGCCAATTTCAACCGGATGTGATTCTGCTTGATGTTTTTTTAGTTGGCTCCAAACTTAATGGTATCCAGGTTTTGCAACACTTAAAAAACGATATGGATTTGAATTATAAAGTAATAGTTATTTCGGGAGAGGTCACTTCTTCTCAAATAAATGAAATCCGCACTTTGGGTGCCTATCATTTTATTGAAAAGGGTTCTGCCTTTTCCATCAATCAATTGCTGTTGCATATAGAAAATGCCATCACTCTAAAAAGACAGGAAGAAGAACATATTGGCTTGCAGATAGAATATATCAACCTCAAAAAACAGTTTGCCAGAAGTTTTCCCTTTATCGGTGAAAGTAATGCTATTAAAAAAGTTAGGGAACAAATTATCCGCCTTGCCTCTGTGGATGAAGATATTTTCCTCATTGGCGAAACGGGAACAGGCAAAGAAGTAGCTGCAAATTATTACTACATATATTCTCCCCGTTTTGACAAACCCTTTCATACCGTAAATTGCAGTGCTTTATCCGAAACCCTTATTGAATCAGAACTTTTTGGTCACATAAAAGGTTCTTTCACCAGTGCTGATCGCGATAAAACCGGCTTTTTTGAAGAATGTTCCAATGGCATTCTCTTTTTAGACGAAGTAACCAATCTTTCCCTAATGTCTCAATCTAAAATCCTACGCGCTATTGAAAACAAAGAAATACAGGTTGTAGGTGGAAACTTGAAAAAGGTTGATACCCGCCTTATTTTTGCTTCTAATGCTGGCTTGGAAAAACTCTCCGATGAAAGTATTTTCCGCAAAGACCTGTTTTATCGCATTGAAGGTAACATTGTTGAGCTTCCACCTTTACGGGAACGAGATGATGACATTCTGCTTCTTATTTGTTATTTCCTCACCAGTTTTTCTTCTCAATACCGCGTTATTGACCGTTTAGACCTACCTGCTCTGAAAGATGATTTACTTAACTATTCTTGGCCTGGAAATGTAAGAGAACTGCGTAATTTTTGCAAGTTCATTATGATTAATGAACAGAAAATAAATAATAATGTTATTAAAAAACACCTTCAGCAGAAAATAAACCAATTCCGCTTTTCTAAAAACCATAATAATGGAAAATATATACAAATTCAAAATCTCTTAAAGAGATGTCGCTTCCCTTTGAAAGGGATTATCTTTCTTGCATTATTTATCTCTAAATAATTGGAAAATTTCCCAAACTGCAAAATCAATTGGACTTGAACGCACTACTCTGTATAAAAAAATCAAAACCCTCGGAATTAATCATTTTAATATGGAGGACTAAAAGTGCTGCAGGAAAACCTGGGTTTAAAAATCCTCTCGCTATTAATAGCTGTTTTTGTTTGGTTGCAGTCCTTGTTGATTTCAGAACAGAAAAGCGTAGTTAATTTACCTGTAGCCCTAAGTTCTATTCCTAAAAACATTACTTTAGATAATGTTCCCAATCACATACCTTTCAATGTGCGTGGAAGGGGCTTGGAAATTATCAAACTAAAATTTTCCCGCACCAAGGTCTTGCTTGATGCCAGCAAAATTAAACCCGGTTCCGATATTCTTTCTGTAAGCGATTATACTATTGACCTGCAGGAAAATATTCAAGTAGAAATTTTAGGTCCAGTAGAGCAAAGGGAAATTTCGGTTTATGCTGATGTTTTCCATCAGAAAAAAGTGCCGGTAGAACTTTCTTTCGCCGATTCATATACCCGTAAGCATTTTACTGCCCTAAATTATACTATTATTCCTGAACAAATTACCATCTCCGGTCCTAAAAGCAAGGTTCAACAAATTGATCGCGTTACTACCGAACCTGTTTCCCGCGAAATGCTTGAACAGCGTGAAGTTACCTTAAAAATAAGCCCTTTGGGAAGTGAGGTCTCCGCTTCTGAAAAACAGGTTAAAATTTATCTCTCCACTTCCTATATTACCACCAAAATTTATCATAATCTACCTCTTACCGTGCCACCGGGAAAAAGCTCTATACCTTCATCTGTAACTGTAAAACTCTCCGGAAAATCTGATATTTTACAAAACCTGAAGCCAACAGAAATCAAAGTTAGTATTGCTTCCCAACCTGATGAACAGGGTTTTTATCCTGTCCTTGTAGAAATACCCGATACAGTGAAATTGATTGCTGTTACACCTCAAAAGGTACGCCTGAAATAAATGCCTGTTCAATATATTTTGGCTTTTGAGTCCTCCTGTGATGATACCTCTGTAGCCATTGTGGATACGGATTATAATGTAATTGTAAACCTTATTTCCAGTCAACCGGAACATCTGGAATTTGGAGGTATTTTACCCGAACTGGCTTCCCGCCTGCATTTAAAGAACATAGTTACCTTAACCAAGGTGGCTCTTAATGCTTCTAATCTTAACTTACAAGATATCAGTGCAATAGCTGTTTCAATCAATCCCGGTTTAATTGGTTCGTTAATTGTCGGTCTGGCTTTTGCCAAAGGACTTGCCTGGAGCTTGTCCTTACCTTTAATAACGGTTAATCATATCTTGTCGCATATTTTTGCCAATTTTATTGAACATAAAGCTGTTGAACCCCCTTTTTTAGCCCTTGTTGTTTCCGGAGGGCATACAGAACTTGTCCATTTTGATACCTTAACCACTTTTACCGTAGTAGGAAAAACCCTGGATGATGCCGCTGGAGAAAGTTTTGATAAAGCTGCAAAACTTCTTGGTTTGGGCTTTCCCGGTGGTCCTGCTATTGATGAATTAGCCCAAAAAGGCAACCCCAATTTTATTAAATTTCCTCGTGCCTTACCCCAAAAAAATAACTTCAATTTCAGTTACAGTGGACTAAAAACAGCTATTCGCACCTGGCTTGTAAATCAGAATCCGGAAACGCTTCAAGATAAACTTCCCGATATCGCTGCTTCCGTTCAGCAAGCAATAATTGAACCCTTAGTGCATAAAACAGTACTTTGGGCAAGACAGCATAAAATACCCTATATTCTTTTGGCAGGAGGAGTTGCAGCTAATTCTGCCCTACGCCAACAGCTAACTGATACATCCGGTAAATATGGAATCAAAGTGCTTTTTCCCTCAAACACTCTTTGTATGGATAACGCAGCTATGGTTGCCGCCGCAGCAATTCCTAAATATTTAGCAGGAAATTATTCTCCTCTTTCTGTAAATGTTTCTTCCCTCAAAGGAACCCGCCAGGTATAGACAAAATCACCTCTCACAGATTTCACTGATTTCACAGATTTTATTATTGAATAGCTCTCGGATGAACAGGATTATAGGGATTTATGGGATTGAATAGCTCTGGGATGAACTACAAGTCAGGAGTCGTCAC
>JAXGIH010000033.1:0-17226 GCA_040770845.1 Cloacimonas sp. (SeqCode) | reverse complement strand
CTTTGCTCCCTGGACCTGTATGGATGTTGATGGAAGCACAACTTACGGTATTCAAGGTTATACCTGGACAAATGTTAATACTGCTCAAGCATACATAATCTTCAATCCTACTGCTACAACTCCAGCGCTTACTTCTCTTACAGCCCATGGTGGAAATAAAATGGCTTGCTGTTTTGATGCCACTACTCCTCCTAACAACGATTGGCTGATTACACCTCAATTAACCGGAGCAAGTTCCATCAAGTTCTGGGCACGCAGCTATAATAGCAGTTATGGATTGGAAAGATTCAAAGTAGGTATTTCACCTGATACCAATCCAGCCCACTTCACTATAATCAGTGGAACTAACTATATTGAAGCACCGATTACCTGGACTGAATACACTTATCAAATTACCCAACCAGGACCTCTTTATATTGGTATTCAATGCGTTTCCAACGATGCCTTCTTCTTCTGTGTAGATGATGTTTCAATTATGGGAAACGATGTTAATGATCCTGAACTTCCTGTAGTTGTTACCGCTTTGAACAACAACTATCCTAACCCCTTCAATCCGGAAACTACCATTTCTTACAGTGTTAAAGAAAGAGGACCTGTAACTATTGAAATCTATAATGTTAAAGGTCAATTAGTGAAGACCGTAGTGAAAGGTATTCAGGAACCCGGAAATCATACTATCGTCTGGAACGGAACCGATGATAATGGTCGTTCTGTTTCAGTGTATCCTATTACTATAAGATAAAGCTGGAAAATACAGCAGCACCAAGAAAATGATAATGATGAAATAACTTCTGCAGCTAAAGCTCTTCCAGCTTTGCTTGGAAATGTTAGTCAAATTGGAACCCCCTGAACTTTTACAGCTCGGGGTTCTTTTTTATATTGAAATTATTAGCATTTTCCCCGAATGATAATTCCCGAGCCCCTTATCTAATTTGGAGGAGTATTTCGGTGTTTTCGGTGGCTAAAAAATATATCTGCGAAATCTGCGTGAGGTTTATTTACCACTGTTTCGCTGTTAATTTTTTTGGGGACGCCTCACATCTTATTAGGCGATTCTCTAACGATTCTCTAACGATCCTCTAACACTTCCTTAACGAGATAAGGGAATCGTTAGAGAATTTTTAAGCCAGTATAAGAATAAGAAATAGCCAAATTAAATACACTTTCAGCTAACTACAGCTGATTCCTCCCATCAGGGAACTACATTTGAATTTGGTGATATAAAAAATCCCCGGATTAAGGAACATTAGATAAAGCAATTTCCTACAACAATATATTCATTCGCATAATTAGCGCTAAAACTATCCACTCGGTTTAGTTCTGTTACATTTCCTAATTGATCTTGGTAAAACAAATGAGCAGTTTTAATAGTAGCTACTTCTGTAATAGGGAGATAAATATAGGGTTCTTGTTGTGCTCCGATAATATTGTAAAAATCTGGATTAATTGGCTCTCCCGTGGGAGTTGACACCTTTTTCATGGAAATAAAAGCTGCCAGAGGATCATCAGCTCCAGAAACATAATTCAATTTGCTCAGATTGAGAATTGACCCTGAGCTTTACCCCTTATTAATAAAATAGTTTGGTAGCACAAACTGTACCTGATAGAGTGAGACGATTTCATCTTGAGTGGAATTTCCTAACAGAAACGCTTACACTATTATGAGGGGTTATTATCTACAAAGGAGGCATAGGAACCGCTATTAGCTAAAGTGATACCATTAAATCCATTATCAATATAAAATACCAGGGATCGTAAGAAGCGCTTTCATAAAAAGAATAAAGTCGATAAAAGGGTTCTGTTTTCATAAAAGAGCAGATTCTGTCCTTTTGCAGTGCGTGGGAAAAAGAGCACTGGCTGAAAAAGAAGCAAATTTTCTTCGGAATCTGAACTTACTTGATATACAGCAGAAGTGTAATTGAGGTTATATTGATTGGAAAGAATGTGATAGGGATCTTGCAAGTGTATTAGTTTTATAGAAGCTGAAAATTGTGTTTGTTTCTTGAGGGCATTGCCATAAGTGTAAAATGAGATCATTCCAGAAGAAGTTCATTGTGGAATAAGTTCTCGAAGTTTTAACGGATTGGTATAGTTTATGTTGCAATTAATAATCATCCTGAAATTCGGGATAGATATTCAGCCAGTTCTTTTGGACATAGCAATTTGCTGTTCCCTGCAGATAATTTTTTGAAACGAATAAGGAAAAGTGGAAAATAGAAGATAATTTTCTTGCGGGTTGAAAACAGGTAAAGCAAGATAAAAACCCGAAGGCAAAGAGCTTTTTGCTTTTCATTATGCATATAGAGCAAAAATCGGCTAATGAACTCGCTGCGCTGATATAAAACGGTTCTCCTTTCAGCCAAGGATGATTGGATAAAGCAGGTTTTTAAAATTTAGAATAAGATAATCATAATCAGTTTTATCGGCATTCCACCAATAATAATGGCATTTTCAGTTTGCAGGTATTGGCGATTTTTATAATAGGGAACTTTTATGCGAGGGAGCTGTTTGTAAACAGCCATAAAGATATACTGCAGAAGATGTTATCCCAGAATAGATATAGGAATTAACTTGGATATAATGATTAGCATCATAGCTTGTTCCTGGGCTTTTATAAGTAATAATATCCTGAAGGTTGTGCGACAAACACTAAATAGGCGGTTTTTATTATTCTCTGTTTGGCTGGTGAAAAAGCCAAATTCTATCCAGTTATTTTCAGGTAGGGTAGCTATAAGTTCAGAATCTTTATAAAAATTGATTACGAATGCCTGCACAGGGGAATTGAAAGAATAGGGATTATTTTGAAAGTAATCAGCCAGTATGGAAGAAATATCGGGAGCGATATTAACTTTCATCTGGGTTTCCGGTAAAGAAATTGAGCGTAAATCAGACCAGACCTGTTGTAAAAATACACTATTAACGCTTCCATCACAGGACGGATATTTCCTGTTGGATTTCCAAAGGGCTTAACGAAATATTCACCGCTGCCTTTTAAAGCACAATATAGACCTGTTTCATCTATCCACCAGTTGGAAATTCCGGACACAGGATCGTTTTCAGACCAGCTGTATACAGAATTTTCTGATAGATGAATCCACTGTCTGCTAAAAAATCCCTTTCCTGCATTTAATATTCTTAGAAGCGGGCAGTTGCCGATTGCTTTTTCAGTTTGTAACTCTACAGCAGGATAAGAAATAGCCGCATTGGGGTAGTAGGCAGTTAATTTATTGTAATCGGTTAAATTATCTTTCAACCTAATAGTTATATTTTCAGCCATAGATGTGTATGCAGCAGGAAAATTTACCGCTACCTGGGCTCCCGTGTTATTAAGCAAAACAGCATAGAAATTATCCATACCGTTATGTTGCAGGGTAGGATTATCCTCTTCAGGTATAGACAATAGAGCATATTCACCTGTAGCAGATATAGGAAAATAAGCTCTGCGCTTATTATAATATGTAGGATTTGTAGGATTGGCTTGCAGATAATAATTGAAACTAACTAAATAAAATGGATCTGAACTCGGTTTTATTTCGTTATCTTTAATTTTTGTGATAGAAGCAATAAGGTCTATTATAGTACCGGAACGTATAACGCCAAATTGATAGGTATTACTTTTTGCTTCGGCATTATTTTGAAAGCCCAAGGAATCTCGCATAGCAAATGTTTTCACTTTACGAAAAACAATTTCGTCACACGAAAATCGATTAATTCATCGGCAATGGATTCTTTGTGTAGCATTAAATAGGAATCGTCATTTGCGGCTTTAATTAAATAATCGGAATAGACCTTGATAGTGTTCCCCGTTTGATACTCTGCTGCAGAAATTTCTGGGGGTAACAATAAATTTTCCCGTAAGTTACAGGAAGCAAGCAAAACAATTAATAACAAGAAAAAAAGATACGACGCATTAATAATAACCTGAAAGCGAAAAATAGAAAAGGTCTTCGCTATCACACGATAATAACCATATAAATAGAGATGCTTGAAAAATTCCTTACACAGGGAGATTCCATAATAAGAACCATTTTGATTGAAGGTATCTATAATCACTCCAGAATTATCTATTATCCAAGTATCGTTTCCTGCTCCATAATGAAAACCAAGCTCAAAACCCTTTTGGAAGAGATTTTGTTAGGCAAAACTGTTGAGCAAAATGAACGCTATCCGTTTCTGCGGGTTCATTATCCATAAAAACACTATGCAAAGCATAAGAAAAAGAAAAATCACGCCAAAGAACTTGGGGTTGCAAACTTAGCTGCTGAACATCAAAACGCGGATAATGACTGTAGGAAACAAAGACATCAGGGTTCAAAACAATTTTTCCCGGATACAGTTTTGGACATAATTCCATTCCTAACTGCCATGCAGGATAAACTCTGGCATCTTCTCCAGAAAGATAAGATCCATTGATGCCTACTTCCAAAGGAATGAATTGGTAAGTAAAATCTGCTTTATATAGATCCCGGAAAAAGGCATTATCCAATTGAAAATATTCATAATTTAGCTTAAGCTCTGCACATTTATATTTGGCAGATTGCCTAAAACCATAGGCATTTTTTTCTGTTCCTGGAACTTTGTAATAGACAGTGCTATTAAAAGACGGTTTTATAGCGGACATTTGCCTGCCGCTAATAAAAGCTGCCTTAGAAAAATATTTTTGTGCTTTAGGATAATTATCCAAAGCCAGATAGGTGTAAGCTAAACCTTCACAGGAAACTTGATTCGCCAAAGGATTTGCAGGCATATTATCTAAAGCTTGTTTATAATAATACCTGGCTTCAGGCAAACGGTTTTGCTGATATAAGGCAAAGGCATAATAGTTATAAATTCCATCTAATTCCGGCAGTTTTGTTTTGGCATTTGAAAAGGTTTTCAGAGATTTATGAAATTTGCCCTGAGCATTTTGAGACCAAAGCAATCCTTCCCAACCGCTTCTTTCTTGTGGATATAAAATGGTTAATTGTTGATATTGTTTTTCGGCTATTTCATAGTTTCCGGTAAGCATATTATTATAGGCAACGGAAATAAGGTTAAATGGCAAGGTAACAATATCTTCTGAAAAAAGCAGACAGGGGATAATAAGAAGAATCAGCCAAAAATAACGCATTTAGCTATTTGAATATCTTAGAATATTCCTTTGCCATAGCAGAATCGGGAGCATATTTCTTTAAGATTTGATAATGCTGGCGAGCATTTTCTATATCCTTGGAAAGGTACAGATTGTTTACCAGATAACCACGCGATTCCATATCCCAAGGGAATATATTAACAATTCTTTGATAATAATCTGCTGTAGCTCTATAATTTTGAAGCATATAAGTGGAATAAGCAGCTTTATTGAGAACAGCTATATTCTGAGGAAAATTCTGCAGAATATGCTCTGCTTGATTATGGGCTTCATTCCACATCCCTAAAGCTAATTGACAATTCAGAATACCAGTTTGTGCATCCAACGAAGGATATAGGTTATTGGATTTCTGATAGTTTTTCATTGATTCATTATAACTCCCTAAGAGATACTGCAACCAGGCAATGCGTAAAATGTAAAATTCGTCATTGGGATCGTTTGCACTTAGGTCTTCCATAATTTGTAGTGCACGCGTATAATTTCTGGCGGTCTCAGCATTATAAGAATCAGTAATAGATGCCTTACCCTGCCCCAGAAGAAACCCTGCAGCCAAGATAAGGAGACAGGGTAGAATAATTCGTTTCATTATATAACTCCTTATTTATTAAATTGTTTCGGCTTTTAGTAAGGTTTTTTTACCCTTCTTTAGTTCCAAAGCCGCTAATCCCTTATATTTTTCTATACTTACATTTCCTGTTCTGTTTCTATATGGAATACCCAAAATACGGTATGTGATATCGCTTTCTACTTCAATAAAATCTGAATTGACCTTTATTTTACTGTGTACACAAGCAGAAAAAAGAGGAAATAAGGGGCTGAAAAGTAATACTATATGCCGTAACGCAGGACTGATAATTACAGAAAGAGCCGGTTCATCAGATAAGTAGATTTCCTGTTTTTCACTGTATGGTAGACGGGAAATTAACAAAGCAAAAGCTGCAAGAGCACTTTTATGATTCCCTTTTAAAGAAAGAGCATTATAAATTCCATCATAAACGCTGAAGCTCAGGTCGGTATGTTTAGTAGATTTAATGGTGAAATTTCCCCAAAGATCAAGATGTACTTTCCATAATTCGGTGCTTTGTTTTTTACCGCGGGTAACTTTTAGCTGCTGTTCGTTTTGCTGTTGTAAAGCTAAAATACTTTGTAAATGGGGTTCTGCTACTAATGCAGAAAGAGTTTCTTTTTCCTTGGGAATACCACTACCGATAAATTCGAGGGTTTTATCTTCCTTGATAAGTTTGTAGTTAATTAAATGTGATAGACGGGTTGGACTGCCGGGTTCAATTCCCAATTGAACTTGAAAATGTAAATGCGGAACTGCTGAGCGTCCTGAATTTCCTAATTGAGCAATACAATCCCCTTTTTGAATATAATCGCCAACTTTAACTCTGATGCTTACCCTGTTTGAGATGTGCATAAAAAGAGTAAAGTCCGTAGCTGTGAGAAAGGCAAACATAATTACCCCAATTCTCCTTAGTATTAACCTGGCCAATAGGATTATCCGCTACTCCTTCACAAATTTTAACTACAGAACCTGCCGCTGAAGCAAGAACCGGTTTACCGAAAGAAAAATAGTCATTTAAATTATTGTTTTCTTTATCGTAGTTTCTCCCTTCACTATTCAGCATTTCAAAATCCCAAGCATAAGCCCAATCCAATTTATGAGTATAGATCCCATTGTTCCCTTGAGTGATAGTCCACAAACCATTTAGAGGCATAGCGAATTGAGGGATACCTAAATGGCTAAACCTTTTATAGCGTTCCTGATAGGTCTGCAAAGCCAATTCGGGATTGAAAACACCATAATCATTCATTACAGGTTTATCCACTTTCAGCCGTAAACGCAAACTGAAAATTACTAGTAAAACAACTATATTGAACGGAAAAGCAAAAACTGGAACCGCCAGAGGGGTATATAAGCCAGTAAAAGCATTGTAGTGATAATATACAACATTGAATAAGGCAGTAAATAAAAAGCCAATTCCGGTTGCAATTAACCCAATCAAAATGGAACTTTTACCTGGCAAAAGATATATTCCCGCAACAGCATACATAATTAAAATAGCATTAAAACCTGAATAGAAAACTCCGCTTCCTGGTTGCACACCCGCCAAACGCATTAATATATAATTTAGCGTCCATCCTAAAAGTGTAAGCCAAATCCGATAAGCGTAATTATTAGTAAAGCTATAGAAAGCTAAGATGCCTGCAGAAACTTCCGAGTAAAAAAGATAGAACCCAAAGAAATAAAGAATAAACGCCAAAATTCAGGTAACTTGAGTGTTGGACTGAAAAGCAGTATTTTATCAAATGGATAATTGGATAAATACCCTTTGCGAGCAAAATAATACCATAAAAGTATAGCTACTATGGAAAAAGATAAGCTCATTGAAGGTAAACGGAAGAATTGTTGAAAAAGATAGCTGCTAAACAAGTATAGTAAAAGAGTGAAAAGAGAAACTAACAGCAGAAAACAAGAATAATTTATAGTTGAACTGCTGATAATTTATATCGGATAGTAATAACCAACCATCATACCTGCTAAAAGTGAATTGAAAGCAGTTATCCCACTACTTGATTCCCAATGCTCAAAGCCCAAAATTCTTGCTGCCAAAATTGCCACAATTAAAGAAAATAAACCAGATAAACCTACAACAGGAGATAGTAAAGTAATCGTAAGCAACATCAATCCTAAAAGCACTGAATCCGAAAACAAAATTGTGGCATAGCTATCTGGAATAGCTAAAAACACAGACCCCACAGACCGGAAAAATCGTGACCAGTTCATATTTGCCGTAAGTGATCTGGAATATATTCTCGGGAAGTTGAATCTGAAAGATCTTTCTTACAGGAACGAATAACATCTACTTCACCGGTTTCGTTTATTAGGCAGACATTGGGACGATATTCTATAAACTGCATCCACTGATTACATTATAAGCACCAACAGGTGAAATAATAACTGTATCGCCATAATAAAGATCAGGAAAAGGCATTGCACTTCTAATTACATCAATATTCATACACAGAAGACCTAGAAAACGGTGTTTTGATATGTTCCTGGAAATGGTTTGGTAGGTAAAACGCGTTGTTTATACCACCAAGCAGTGATGTTTCATATTCACTCCTGCATCTAAAATTACAGCTCGCTCACCTGTGGGAAGATTCTTTTTGCCAAGAACACTGGCAATAAGATAACCCGATTCATCAATTAACACCCTTCCAGTTTCCAAAATTAAACGGGGGTGATATTCTTTCACATAATGAGAAGCATTAAAAGCAGTTCCTATTGCCTCAGCATACTGTTCAAAAGATGGTGAAGCCAATTCTCCCGGAGTGTATTGATCGATTAGAGTATTATTCGAAGCAAAACCTCCTCCCATATCTATATAATCCAATACAATACCAAAATTATCCTTAATAGTTTGAGCGAAATTTAGAAGTTTGGTAGCTGCCCAATAATAAGCATTGGGATCTAAAATAAAAGTGCCAATATGGGTATGCAAACCAACCAGCTGAACTATGTTTCCGGAAATAAGACGCTGCACTGTTCGATACGCTTCCCCATTTTCATAATTAAAGCCAAAACGAGTCCACATTGGACTAATCCCTGTATCCATATTTACGCGAATAGCAACTTTGGGTTTTATGGCAAGCTCTTCGGCAATATTTTCAATTTGATACAGTTCTTCTAAGTGATCAATATGTATATAGGCACCTTCCTTAATAGCTATTTGCAAATCTTGCTTGCGTTTAGAAGGGCCATTAAAATATATCCTGTTTCCAGGAATGCCATTACTCCTGGCTTTTTCATATTCCATTCTACTAACTACTTCTGCCGGGGCACCTTCCTGATGAAAAATATTACAGATAGCAGCCAAATAATTAGTTTTATAGCTCCAAACAATATCTACTTTAGGATAATGAATACGGATTGTTTCCAGCAAACGCCGGTAGGTTCGTCTAATCTGTTTTTCGGAAAAAACAAACAAGGGTGTTCCATACTTCTGTACTAAAATTTTGATCGGAACTCCATCTATGTTATCTTGATGTCGGACAACCGTTGTATGGGCATATTTATTAAGATTTCCAGAGCTATTACGTTCAATGTAGGGAGCAGTATAATGTTTTTTCATTTTATTTCCTCTTTTATTTATGCATTCTTATCAGTTCGCCATTAACTGAAATCTCACCCAGAAGGTTTATGTCACTAATTATATCTTCTGAATGACGGATAAAAAGAACTCCAGGTTTAAAAGGAGGCAATTCCTCAATTATTTCACCCAAAGCAAGTAAAACTGTTGCCGCAGGTTGATTTTGGCCACTACCTTCCGCTAAACGAACCCAGGCAGGAAAACGAGGATTAATTTCCAGTAAATGAAAAGCACCCTCTTTATCCTTGATAATTTCCAGTTCGCAGGGTCACGCCAAGAAAAAGATCTGGATTATTTTACGAGCAAACTTTTCCAGAGCAGGATTGTTTACTACTACCCCTCAAAACCTTTACCCTTATCTGTTATAACCAGTTTACGCTGTGGAACCATCCCCAGGCAGTTTCCTTTGCCATCCCTACAATAACAACATTAAATTCATCACCTTCCATAAGTTCTTGCATAATAACCGGTAAGCCCCATTTTGCCTGCAGTTCCCAAAAATACTTTTGCGCTTCTATAATATTATTGGCTCTATATGCTTCGTAGAGACGACCCTTAATAAAAACCGGAAACTCTATATCTTGAATTGCTTTGTTTATTTCTGCAACACTATTTAATAGGACGGTCTTAGGAACAGCAACATCTTTGGAAGTAAAATATTGAAATAGTTTGCTCTTATCACGCAGGTTAAATTGCTTTTCTGTGCAGATAAATGTATGAATACCAAGTGCTTTAAGCTCCTTGTGTAAGCGGATATAAAGCGGAATCTCAGAATCCAAAGTTGGAATAATCACATCAATTTTACTTTTGGAATGGATATAATTCAAGCGTGTTAAAAATGATTCTGCACCGGTAGAAGGATAAGGCATTTGATAAATCTCGTCTGCTATATCATCTAAATATATTCCAGATTCACATTGCATCATAAACAAAGCCGATTATTTTACCTTTAAAACCAGCGACTCTAAAGAGAACGAATTACCGGAATTCCAGGTTGGGGATTGTCACCTGTTTTAAGACCAGATACAGCAATGCTGATCTGTAAATCATTTAATTGCAGCATACTATTAGTCCTCTATCAAATTCAACGCTTTAAGCATTGCCATAAAATGATCTACATCACTAATAGCATTTTTTTCAGTTACCTCATACTCTTCTGTTAAACATTTTATAATTTCGTCTTGGGTAGCTCCTGATTGCAATTGCTGTAAGACAAAAGGTCCTGTTTCGTTTACAGTGTAGCTTATCCCGTTTTCAGGATCAAATACAAAGCCATTTTGTTTACAGCAAGGGTCATTAGTTGGTCTGTGTTCATTTTTTCCCTCAGCAGTTTATTTTTCAGGATATGATAATTTGTATCCCGCTTATTTAGTATGTATATTAGCAAATATCAAGCCAATTTGATCGGGAAAAAAGGATAACTTTAGGAAATATCGTAATTAGCAAGTTATAAAGGGAGTTACAAAAGCTCTTATCTTACCTATATATTGTGAATTTTTTATAGCTCATAAAGCTAATGCCAAAACTTCGTCGCTTTATATAGGTAAAAAAAACAAATCATCTTTAAACCTTCAATCCTTAAATCCTTGTTCCAGTAATCCTGAAATCCTTGTTCCTGAAATCGGAATCATCGTAATCTGCGTAATCTGCGAGAGAAATTTTCAGCTCCAATATTTTCTATCCAGAGTGCGATATTGAATTGCCTCGCTGATATCTTCAGAAAGGATATTTTTTCTTCCTTCCAAATCGGCTATAGTTCTGGAGACCTTTAGAATTCTATCAAAGACCCTTGCCGAATAGCCCATTTTATCTATTGCATTTTGCAGCAAGGCATTACTATCATCATCCAGAATGCAGAATTTGCGTAACTGGCGTGAATTCATCTGGCTGTTATTAAAAATTCCTGTTCCCTTAAAACGCTCCTGTTGAATAGCACGGGCTTTATTTACTCTGGCTCTGATATCAACCGATTTATCTCCTGTTGGTAAAGAAGCCAAATCCGCATAGCTGACAGTAGGAACTTCCACATGGATATCTATTCTATCTAAAAGAGGTCCGGAGACCCTACTCCGATAACGCAAAATTGAACCCCACTCACAGTTGCATTGATGATTGGGAATATTGGCACCAAAATATCCGCAAGGACAGGGATTCATACTGGCAATCAACATAAATTCTGCCGGAAAAGTTAAACTGGATGCTGCCCGGGAAATTGTTACTACTCCATCTTCCAGTGGCTGACGCAAGACCTCTAAAACCACTCTTTTGAATTCCGGAAGCTCATCCAAAAATAAAACTCCCCTATGCGAAAGAGAAACCTCTCCCGGTTTAGGAAAAGCACCTCCTCCAATTAAAGCAACATCACTAATCGTATGATGAGGCGAGCGAAAAGGTCTGGTGGTTAAAATACCATTGCGAAAATTTTTGGAATAGCCGGCTACGGAATGAATTTTAGTTGCTTCCAATGCTTCTTCCAGATTCAATTCCGGCAAAATTGTCGGAACTCTGCGGGCTAACATTGTTTTTCCACTTCCCGGAGGACCAATCATCAAAACATTATGACCTCCTGCTGCAGCAACTTCCAAAGCGCGTTTCACTTGAAATTGACCTTTCACATCACTCATATCAACCGGAAAATCGTTCAGCACCTGAAAAATCTTCTCCCTGTCAACATTGGCAGCTCTAATCTCTGTTTCTTTACAAAGCCAACTGACACATTCTCTTAAAGAGGTAACAGGAATAACATTCAGACCTTCAATAATGGCTGCTTCTTCGGCATTTTCCAGAGGAACAATAAGAGTATTTATACCGTCTTTTTTGGCTGCCAGAGCAATTGGCAAAACACCTGCTACAGGACGAACAAATCCATCTAAAGAGAGCTCACCAATCATCGCAATTGTATCGTAGTCAATAATTCTAAAAATCTCGTTGCATTGCAAAATGGCTAAAGCAATTGGCAAATCCAAAGCTGCGCTATCCTTTTTCAAATCCGCCGGAGCAAGGTTTATTGTATAATGTTGAGTACTTATTTGATAACCGGAATTCTTGATGGCAGCAATAACTCTATCCTTGCTTTCTTTAACAGCATTGGAAGCCATCCCTACAATGTTCATCGGATTAAAACCGGTTCCAATATCCGCTTCTACCGAAATCTGATAGGCATCTATTCCGAGAGTAGTGTACGAAAGAACAATTCCAACCATATCCTTTTCCTTAATATTTTACAAAAACCACAAAAAAAGCGGAATGTGACAAAGTCAAGGAAAAAGATTGTTTCACCCAGACCTATTTTCCTTATCTACTTTATATATCCGCAATTCAAGATTAAGCAAATGATTGACAGTAAAATAGGGATAAAAAATAATAGTTATATACTCTCTTCAGGAGGTGAAAAATGAAAAGGACTTATATATTTATCGTTATCCTTTTTCTGGCTTTATGCCTGAATGCTCAGCCCTGGGAAATGGATAACAGTGTTTTCAATCCCAGTGGAGTTCCTAGTTTTTCTTTTTCCCAACCCCGATTTATGGATTTGGATAGTGACGGTGATTTTGATTTTTGGCTGGGAAATACAAACCGTCCTCCACTTTACCTGCAAAATAATGAACGACGAGGACATCGTTCTTCCGGAAAGTTGACATCCCTGTCAACCCTAAAACGACGAGGACATCGTTCTTCCGGAAGGTTGACATCCCTGTCAACCATAAAACGACGAGGACATCGTTCTTCCGGAATGTTGACATCCCTGTCAACTAAATGAACGATGAGGACATCGTTCTTCCGGAAGGTTGACATCCTCAATAACTATAAAACGATGAGGACATCGTTCTTCCGGAAGGTTGACATCCCTGTCAACTATAAAACGATGAGGACATTGTTTTTTTTCCGGGATGAATTCATTTTTGACAGCAATTTCCTTTCCTCATTTGGAATAGTGTTCATAAGAGGAGAGAAGGAACAAATACACGAAAGAAGATTATATACAGAAGAATGACTATCACTCCATTTTCTTTACGGATAAGGCAGAGGAGTGTGAGAGAGTGAATTAAAGTCCTTATTTCTAAATCATCTGGAATACTCTTAATAAAAGACACTACAACAGTTAAGAAATGGGATATATATTATGCGTTAGTTTCGGACAGCTTAAGAGACCTGCTTATAGAAAGATGGTTGCGCACTCAATATGAATATCGCAAGCAGGATGTGAAGAAGGTCTATTATCTTTCTCTGGAATTCTTACTTCTGGCAGGATGCTTACCAACAGTTTAATCAATCTGGATGTGTGTATAACGAAGTTTACGATATGTTGAAGGAAATGGGTATCTCTTTGGAGGATATAATTGAACTGGAACCGGATATGGGGCTTGGGGAATGGTGGTTTAGGCCGTTTGTATTGCCTGTTTTATGGATCTTTAGCCACGCAGGCATATCCTGCTTATGGCTATGGTATTCGTTATGATTTCGGATTTTCAAACAGCAGATTGTTCAGGGCTATCAAGTAGAAGAAACTGATAATTGGCGTAAAAATGGCTGTCCATGGGAAATCAATCGTCCGGAATTAACTTACCGGGTGCGTTTTAGAGGTAAAGTTATCAGCGAAACCCTTCCCGATGGCAGAATTGAACACCATTGGATGGATACAGATGATGTTATGGCAGTTGCCTGGGATATTCCTGTTCCTGGTTATCAAGTGGATAATGTGAATAATTTACGTCTGTGGCAAGCAACCAGTACTGATGAATTTGACCTGGAATATTTCAATAATGGCGATTATGTAAAGGCAGTGGAGAAGAAAACCATTTCCGAAAACATCAGCAAAGTTCTCTATCCGAATGATAATGTTCATTTGGGCAGGATGTTGCGTTTACAGCAGGAATATTTCTTTGTTTCTGCAACCTTACAGGATATTTTTGCGCACTGGAAACGCTATCACCATAGTTTTAATGACTTTGCGGATAAAATTGCTATTCAGTTGAATGATACTCATCCGGCTCTTGCCATTCCGGAAATGTTGCGTATTTTAATTGATGAAGAGCGAATGAGTTTTGAAAATGCCTGGGAAATCACCAGGCGCTGTTTTTCCTATACCAATCATACTATTTTACCTGAGGCACTGGAAAAATGGGGTATAGCCCTTTTTGAAGAATTGCTGCCCCGTCATCTGATGCTTATTTATCAAATAAATAATGTAGTTATGGAAGAAGTGGTGCGTTTGTATCCTGGCGATTTAGCCAAAATGCGTAATCTTTCCATTATTGAAGAAACCAACGGAAAAGCTATTAGAATGGCGCAATTGGCAATTCATAGTTCGCATACTGTAAATGGAGTCGCCAAATTACATACCAAAATCCTCTGTGAAAGGATTTTTCCCGATTTGGCTGAATTATACCCGGGAAAGTTTCAAAATAAGACCAATGGCATCACACCGCGTCTTTGGCTGCATACCTGTAATCCGCAATTGGCAAGCTTAATTTCCGAATATATAGGTAGTGGTTGGATCACCAATCTGGAGGAAATTCGCGGTATTGAAAAATATATAAATGACTCTGATTTTCGCACTTCTTTTGCCGAAGTGAAAGATATAAACAAAAGCCATTTAAGTAGATACATTTATCGCGAAACAGGAATACGCGTGCAGGTAAATTCCCTTTTTGATGCTCAAATAAAACGCCTGCATGAATATAAACGCCAATTATTGAATGTGATGGGCACAATTGCCCGTTATTTTCGCATTAAAGATAATCCCAATGGTAATTTTGTGCCCAGAACGGTTATTTTTGCCGGAAAAGCAGCACCAGGATACTTTCTGGCAAAGCGTTTGATTAAATTGATAAACAACATTGGAGAAGTGGTAAACAAAGACCCGGACATCAAAGACCGTTTAAAAGTCGTCTTTTTGCCTAATTATTGCGTTTCTTTAGCCGAAAGGATTATTCCTGCTGCAGACCTCTCTATCCAAATTTCTACTGCCGGTTATGAAGCCAGTGGTACGGGAAATATGAAATTTGCCTTAAACGGAGCTTTAACTTTAGGAACTTTGGATGGTGCCAATATTGAAATGGCTAGAAGAAATTGAGCCGAAAATATGTTCATTTTCCGGCTTAACTGCAGAGCAGGTAAAAAGAGCTTAATCAAGGCGGTTACAATCCTCGCAGTTATTATGAAAGCGATCCGAACTGAAAAAGAGTTGTGGATTCTTTTTAATTGACGGCACTTTTGCGGAAGGCGAAAAAGACCTCTTTTTACCTATCTGGAAAGCACTGATGGAAGATGGGGATAGCTATTTGAATATGGCTGATTTCCGCGCTTTCGTAGAGACCTCCAATAAAGTTGATGAGTTCTATTTGAACCGTGAAGAGTGGATAACTAAGGCAATTCTGAATGTAGCACGTGTGGGAAAATTTTCCAGCGACAGAGCGATTAAAGAATATGCCGATGACATTTGGGGCATTAAACCCCTGCCTTTGGAACTGAACAACGGAAATAATTCCTGATTTTTATGGCTTGGATAAGGAACTTTATCCTCTTTGCCTTTTGGGGATTTTTGTGCTTTGCTTTAAGGGCAGAAATTGTAATTAACGAGGTCTGTTACGATCCAGTTGGCAGTGATGAGGGCTGGGAATGGATAGAACTTTATAATAACGGTAACACAAGTGTGCAGTTGGAAGGAGCCAAAATCCTTTCCGGAGGCAGTTCTTTTACTGTTGTTCAATATACCCTTCCTTTTTTTGAATTGGTGTCCTCATCACTATTTACTAATTGGAGGAGCATCTCTATTTACTGCTCAACTAAACTATAATTTCAGCTTTCAAAACGGGGGAAGTGAAACGGATGGCATTCGCTATGTGAGTCCTGAGGGAACTTATACCGATACAGTTCTTTATGATTCTCCCAATACCAATCAGTTATTTGATGATCATAATTTGGCAGGAACGCATTTTGCTCCTGATGTTCCGTCAGGTTATTCTTTGGCAAGAATTTACGACGGCTACGATACCAATAATTGTGAAACGGATTTTATAGCGGAAGCAAAGCCAACTCCCGGCTTGCCCAATCGGATTCATTGCGATTATGCTTTAGGAACTTATAGTGTTTTGCGAGAGAATAATTATGTTGAGCTTGACCTTTGGCTGAAAAATTTAAGCTTTCTTGTTCCGGTTTTATCTGCAGAGTTAACTATTACTCAAAATAGTATCTTACTGGCTCAACAGGCAATTGCTCCAATTCCAGCATGGGATTCCCATGATAAATCTGTCCTTTACCTGCAATTCTTCCTTTAACTGTAATATTATGGCTTGTGGGATGATCCTGATTCCACCAATAATATTCTGTTAATTCCTTAAATTCAGAAACCTGTAAGGACATTTTGATCAACGAGTTTCTGGCTAATCCCGTAATCAGGCAATCAGGAATGGATAGAAATTTACGGTGACCAAATTGCACAAGGAACTATTATATTGCAGATAATTCCACTTCCAAAATCCGTTTTGTTCTTCCTGCAATAAGTGGCTATTTTGTTATCTGCCAAAATCCCGATGCTTTACTTTTGCGTTATCCCGGAGTGTCCCAAGGGCTCTATAATTTTGGCTGAGAGTTGGACTTATCTGAATAATGCGGGAGATTGTCTGATTTTGAAAAATGAAACCGGTACTTTGGATTCTTTGAATTATTCCGGAGAGGAAATAATAAAAGGTGTTTCCCGCGAAAGAGTTACTGCGGATTCCACTGTTTTTTGGCAAAATTGTTATAGTGAAATAGGTGGAACTCCGGGACTTCCCAACAGCTGTATGCCGCAAACAGAACTGCCTGATTTGGGAAAAGTTGTCTTAACCGGCAGCCCTTGTGATGCTAAAGCAGGAGAAAAAATAGCTCTTGCTTACAATTTTCCCTCTCCTGCAAATAGAATTACCTGCAACATTTACGATTTGAGCGGACGAA